>CP066697.1:300000-600000 GCA_016432625.1 Candidatus Berkelbacteria bacterium | reverse complement strand
CGGCATAATTGATGCCGGCATTTACGGCAAAATGTTCACCCAGAACTTCACTGACTAGCGAATCGACTTTCGGGTCTTGGTAGCGTAAAATATGGGCGTTATGCAATCTGAGATCCTTGCCGATATGTTTATGCAGGCAATTCTTTTGAGATGAAGGCGAAAGCGCAGCGTGTCGTAGTGCTAATGTCCGGCGGCGTTGATTCTTCCGTCGCCGCCGCACTGCTCAAGGAGCAGGGGTTCGACGTGGTCGGTGTCTATATTTTGGGTTGGACTGGAACGCCAGAGTACCCATGCACTTGGCAAGAAGAAGAGGCCGACGCCAAGGCCGTTGCCAAGCAACTGGATATCAACTTTCTAACGATTAATCTCACTAAAGAGTACGAACACGAAGTTATTGAGCGGTTTTTCGCTGGTTACCAACAAGGGGTAACACCGAATCCGGACGTCCTATGTAATCGTGAAATAAAGTTCAAGGCCTTGTGGCGCGCCGTAAGGCAACTAGAGCCAGATTATCTCGCCACTGGGCACTACGCTAAGAAAGTTTCAGCTGAGTTAATTGGCATTCCCAAGGATAAGGCCAAGGATCAGACTTACTTTCTCTGGGGTATTGAACGTTCAATTTTGCCGTCATTACTCTTTCCGCTAGGCGACAAGACTAAGGCAGAGGTTCGCGAGCTCGCTAAAAGTCTCAAGTTGCCCACGGCGGCGAAAAAAGATAGCCAGGGAATTTGTTTTATTGGGCCGCTTAAGGTCCGTGAATTCTTGAAGAGCCGAATTAAAGCCAGTCCAGGCGTAGCGGTTCTAGCGGACGGCCGAGTTATTGGTGAACATCAGGGAGTGAGATTATATACGATCGGTCAGCGTCTTGGCAGCGGTTCTGTTAAATGGACCGGGGATGTCCCACCACTTTTTGTTGTCGCAAAAGATAAGGTCTCAAACCGTCTTGTCGTTGGACCAGATCAGCGAACGTACTCCGATGAGCTCGTCGCGGCAGGGCTGAATTTACTCGTGCCCAGTGATCTGCCGAAACGTTGTCAGGCTAGAGTCAGATATCGCCAGGAAGCGGTCGAGGTTACCGTCAGTGCAGAAAAAGGCGAGCAGCTCCGCGTCAAATTCAAGGAACCAGTCCGAGCACTGACTCCTGGCCAGTCCATCGTCTTTTACGATAAGGATAAATTACTTGGCGGCGCTATTGTTGAGGCTGTTCCCGCGAACGATTTGCTGGTAGAACAACTATATGGGGAAGACGATCGTCCCGCCGCGTCGGGTACTCTCTAAGGTTTTCTTATTATTCGGTGTTGCGCTGGTGTTCTTTGCTGGCTTTTTGGCAGGTGGCGCTTATGAACTAAACCGCCAACAGCTTAACCTCAGCGAATTCTGGCAGGTTTACTCGGTAGTTGATAAGGAGTTTGTCGGTCAGATTGATAAGAAAAAAGCGGTTGACGGAGTGACTCGTGGGTTTATCGACAGCCTCGGCGATCCCTTCAGTAGCTTCTTAAGCTCGGAGGAAAGGAATACTTTATCAGAAGAACTAAGCGGTGAGTTTGAAGGTATAGGAGCTAGATTAGAAACGAAAAACGACGCGATTACAGTCGTCGCTCCGCTCTCCGGATCGCCAGCCGAGAAAGCTGGCATGAAGCCGAATGACATCATCTTGACGATTGACGGCGAATCAACGGAGAAGATGACGCTTGATCAAGCAGTTAGTAAGATTCGTGGTAAAGCTGGCACCGAGGTAACGCTTTCCATTTTTCGCCAGGGCAAAGATGTTCCACTGGAGTTGAAGGTGAACCGCGAAGCGATAAGTATCCCCAGCGTTACCTGGAAAATGATGGGCACGGTTGCGTATATGGAGATAGCCCAATTTGGCGACGACACTATCGAACTAGCACAAAAGGGCTTCGCGGAGCTGAACGCCAAGAATCCAACGGCCTTCATTATGGACTTGCGTAATAACCCGGGCGGTTATCTTGACGACGTCGCACCAATTGCTGGAGCGTTCTTGCCGCCTTCAGTAATCACGACTCAAAAATTTAAATTCAAAAAGTCCGAGGATGTTCGCTCGACACAAGTGCCAACCTTCCCTAACACTAAACTTTTGGTCTTAGTTAACGAGGGCTCAGCTTCAGCAGCTGAGATCCTGGCCGGTGCCCTGCAAGACTACGGCCGAGCGCAAATAATTGGTCAGAAAACCTTCGGCAAAGGCTCAGTCCAAGATATTATCCCGCTTGGCAAAGGAAACTCCCTACGTCTCACTGTCGCGGAATGGCTGACGCCGAAGGGTCGATCCGTCAATAAAGAGGGCATCAAGCCAGACGTCTTGGTTGAAGGTGAAGTTACGGCGACATCAGATCCGGCTCTCGACAAGGCGCTTGAGCTTGCTCGCTGACGTCTTACGACAAGTACTAACTTTCGGCATAATGGGAGGGTGATGTTTAGCAGGGAAGGGAACTACTTTGAGTGAGGCATTAATTACCGCCCAAGAAGCGGAAGAGGTAATTAAAATCCGGACTGGCCCGTTCGGGGCCTTACGTACCCCGTTATTAATTGGTCTTGTCGTCGCAATAATAATTGTTGTTAGCCTGCTCGTCATGCTCTTGCTGTCACTTCGTGGGTCGCGGACGGGACTAGAAGCCGCTCTACCATTTCTAGATAAACAGGCCGTACAGACCTTGCAGGACCCTACACGTTGAAGTAGAGTGATGCCATGAGTACACTCCTATGGATAATCATCGCCATCGCCGCGCTAGTTGTTATTTGGTTTATCGCCACCTACAACTCGCTGATTACCCTGAAAAATAGAGTCCAAGAGGCTTGGAGTGACATCGACGTTCAATTGAAACGTCGCTACGACCTGATCCCGAACCTTATCGAGGCAGTCAAGGGCTACGTCAAACAAGAAAAAGATGTTTTGACACAGGTAACCGAAGCGCGAACTACTGCCATGAGCGCTAAGTCGCCACACGACAAGGCCCAGGCTGAAAATATGCTTAGCGAAACCCTGAAAAGTCTCTTTGCGGTTTCAGAAGCCTACCCCGACCTAAAGTCTTCGCAGAACTTTCTATCTCTTCAGACTGAACTTACGGACACTGAGGATAAAATTCAGGCATCACGCCGTTTCTATAACGCTAACGTCCGTGACCTAAACACTAAGATTGAAACTTTCCCGACCAACATGATCGCCGGTATGGTCGGTGCCCAGAAGCGCGAGTTTTTCGAAGCCGCCGCCGGTGAAAAAGAACCAGTCAAAGTCCAGTTCTGAACAGAGTCGACAATATAGGCTAGTATTATGCTATGAAGTTTTTTGTGGCGTTGGTTGCGCTGATTGGCACCTTACTTTTGCCGCTAGGCTCAGGAGCAACTGAACCGTCCACCGACTGTGTCGTTCAGAAATTTGACAGCGCTATCACTATCAACACCGACGCTAGCCTGAGAGTTCAAGAAGATTTGACGGTCGATTGCGGCTCACTGCCTGGAAAGCACGGCATCTTTCGCATTCTGCCCACACGGGCGCCGTATCCGGAAGGTATTTACGCCGAGACTCCTGTGACGCTCGGCTCGATCACGAATTTTGAAGATCAGCCTCTTACGTACGAGGAATCTGCAAGCCGGATTGATAGCACCATCACCTGGAAGATCGGTGACCCAGACAAGACCATAATGGGGGTCCAACAGTATCGGCTTACTTATCGCGTCGATAACGCAGTCTATGCTGACGAATCCAGACAAGTATTCAACTGGAACCTCTCAGGTAATTTCTGGCAGCTGCCGATCGATAGTTTTTCGGCCCTCGTTGAGCTGCCGATCGATAAAGATAAGGTTGAGTACACTATCTATGACGGTTTGCGAGGCTCGACAGAAGCAAAAATCAGCCAGGCAAGTTGGGACACGAATAGTCAGGGTAAGGACGTGCTGCACATCTTTACAACCGACGCCCTGCTGCCGGAGAACGGCGTCACGTTAGTAGCTAAGTTCCCGTCAGGGACAATAAACACTTATTCGCCAACATTTCTTGAGCAATATGGCACTTGGCTATGGTTTATTTTGCCACTCGCAGTGACATTCGTGCTCTTTAGCCTATGGCGTCGTAAGGGTGATGACCCGAATTTGAAGCGTCCCGAGCTAGTCCAGTACGGCCCACCGGCAAAGTTATCGCCCCTAGAACTAGGCCTACTCGAGAGTTACGGTGAAATTAAGCCGGATTACGTCACGGCGACGATGATCGATCTGGCCGTCAGAGGCCACTTAAGAATCGAAGAAATTGCTAAAAAAGGCCTCTTTGGCAAGAAAGACTATCAGTTGGTGTTGTTGAAGGCTGATACGAGCGGTCTGAAATCCTACCAGAAATTCTTGCTAGAGAAACTGTTCGGCGCCATGGCTGAAGGCAGCACAACGAAGCTCAGCGATAACAAAAATACTTTTCACACCCACCTCGGCGAGCTTAAAGATCAAGGCAATAAAGTGTTGGAGGGAGCCCAGCTTTTGGACCCAGCGAGTCTTATTTGGCGAGGAGCGTTAATCACGGTCGGCATAGTTTTAATCTTTATTGCCTTCTGGAGTATTGCCACGTTTTCGCCCGGATTCATGATCGCTGTCGGCCTAAGCGGTGTTATCACGCTCGTCTTTGGCGTCATTATGCCTCGCCGAACCGACCGGGGAGCGATCTTGCTCCACGAGCTGAAGGGGTTCAAATTGTATCTGTCAAAAGCTGAAAAGTATCGCATGGAGTTCTACGAAAAAGAAAACATCTTCGAGAAGTACCTGCCTTACGCCATCGCCTTTGCCCTAACTGACAAGTGGCTAGCGGCGTTTAAAAAAATCTACGCTGATCAAACTACAACCGCCCCAATGCTCGGTTGGTACGTTGGTTCTGCCCACGCTGCTAGTTTCGATTCATTCAACGACTCTATCTCCTCGCTTTCATCACAAATCGGGCAGACACTCGGCAGCACTCCTGGTGGCTCAGGCGGCGGTTTCTCTGGTGGTGGCGGCGGAGGCGGAGGCGGTGGTTCCTGGTAAGTCACACCTGGCAGGCGGCTAGTTAACTGATATATTAGAGCCACGATGTACAACGAGATTGCTGCCAACAGACGGCGAACGTTCTATATGTTCTTTGTTTTCCTGATGCTGATCATTGGTATCGGCTGGGCCTTAAGCTACATCTACGAAAATCAGGCAATTCTCTATTTTGCACTCGCAATCGCGCTTTTCCAGGGCTGGTTAAGCTACTTCTTCGCCGATTCGATCGCGCTATCTGTAACTGGGGCTAAGGTTGCTTCACGTGAACAGTTTCCAGAGCTTCATCGTTTAGTTGAAAACTTATCCATTACGGCCGGCCTGCCTAAGCCGCGGCTCTACGTTATCGATGATCCCTCTCCCAACGCGTTCGCGACTGGCAGGAGCCCGGAACATGCCGCGGTTGCTGTTACTACGGGGATCTTGCAGCTACTCGAAAAACGGGAGCTTGAGGGGGTGATTGCTCACGAGATGTCACACATCGGCAATAGGGATATTCTCGTCATGACAGTCGCCGTAACCCTGGTAGGCACGATCGTTTTAGTTTCCGACATAATGACTCGCTCCTGGTTCTGGCGTAGCCGCGACGACAATGATAGTCGTGCGGGAGGTATTGGGGCGCTTGTGGCTATCGCGCTAGCAATCTTAGCGCCGCTTTTTGCTCAGCTGATTCAGTTGGCGGTATCACGTAAGCGCGAATATCTCGCTGACGCGACAGGTGCTTTGATGACGCGTTTTCCAGAAGGGCTAGCCCAAGCTTTGGAGAAGATAGAGCGCTACGAACGACCGATGAAAAGCGCTAACCGAGCAACGGCGCACCTATTTATTAATGAGCCCTTCGGAGTTGAAGAACAGAAGTCCTCTTGGCTCTCGACAGTATTTTCAACCCACCCACCGATTCCTGATCGAGTGAAAAAGTTAAGATCGATGCTGTAATGAATACGGCGCCCCAAGAAAGAATCAAGAAATTGGAAGAGTTAATCCGGCGTTTTAACGCCGAATATTATGAGAACGACAATCCCTCGGTTAGCGATGCGGTTTACGACTCATTGCGTTCAGAGCTAAGACGACTAGCTGCCCAGTACCCCAAGAGCGTCGATCAAGATTTGCTAGGCAAACAGGTTGGGGGAGCGCCGCTCGAAAAATTCAAAAAAGTCGAGCATAAAGAGCCGATGCTTTCTCTGGACGATGTCAAAACACCGGCAGAGTTTAACGCTTGGGAAGAACGCACTGCCAAGTTGCTCAAGGATTCGCTAGGGGAACTATACGCGGAACTGAAGGTAGACGGCCTGGCAATCACGCTTCTGTACAGAAGCGGCATCTTGGTTCGGGGTGCCACACGCGGCAATGGCACAGTTGGTGAGGACGTGACGCGAAACCTCTTAACAATTCAGTCGGTGCCGTTACAGCTGAACAAGATTAAGGTTTTGCCGGACGAGTTTGAAGTCAGGGGGGAAGTTTATATGCCTATAAGTGAGTTCCAGAAGATGAACGAAGAGCGCGCGAAAGAAGGTTTGCCGCTTTTTGCCAACCCCCGAAATGCTTCCGCGGGCGCTGTCCGTCAACTTGACCCGCGGCTAACAGCCCAGCGGCCATTGGCTTTCATGGCATATGGCCTGCGCGGCGTCAAAACTTCCACTCACCAGCAAGAGCATGCGCTATTAGACAAGCTTGGCTTCGTCACCGATCGGCGGGCAAAATCTTTCCAGAACCCCGAAGCAGTGGTCAAATACTGGGAAGGGCTCTTAACGGTGCGACAAAACCTTGCTTTTCAGGTTGACGGAGTTGTGGTCACGATAAACGATCGAAATAAATACGAAAAGCTTGGGACAATCGGTAATAATCCGCGCGGCGCCGTTGCCTTCAAATGGGCTGCAGAGGAGTCGACAACAAAACTACACGACATTACGGTTCAGGTAGGACGCACTGGGACGCTGACGCCGGTTGCCGAGTTAGAGCCGGTTCATCTAGCCGGTACTACTGTCAAACGGGCAACTTTGCACAACGAAGACGAAATAAAACGCAAAGATATTAAAATCGGCGACACAGTCATTGTACGCAAGGCAGGTGACATAATCCCCGAAGTTGTAGGACCGGTTAAGGAACTTAGGAGCGGCGCCGAGCGGGCGTTTCATTTTCCGCGCCTCTGCCCGATTTGCAACTCTCCGATATCCCGCCAGGCGGGTGAGGCAGCGTACCGCTGCACCAACAAGCAGTGCTACGGCTCAACGCTTTTACAACTCCGACATTTTACAAGCCGGGCGGCAATGGACATTGTGGGACTCGGTCCGAAAGTTATTGATGCCTTCTACGACGCTGGTTTAATTCGTGATACGGCCGACATTTTTAGCCTCAAAGAAGAGAATGTAGTTGGCCTCGAAAGGTTCGGCGAATTATCGGCCAGCAATATTATCCGCGCGATCAAGGAGCGGCAAAAAGTTACTTTGCCCCGTTTTATCTACGCCTTAGGTATCCGTCACGTAGGGGTAGAAACGGCCCAAGCTCTTGCTGGCCATTTCGGCTCGCTTCAGAAACTGCGTCAGGCAAAACTTGACGAGCTGCAAAAAGTAGCTGATGTTGGCCCAGTTGTTGCGTCGAGCGTCGCCGAATATTTCCAGAACCCTGCCCACCAAAACCTATTGGATCGATTGCAGAAATTTGTCACGGTGGTGCAGCAGGAGAAGGTAGCCGGAAGACTCTCTGGCCAGTCGATTGTTTTCACCGGTACTTTGGAGACGCTAACAAGGGGCGAGGCTCAGGAATTGGCTCGCGCCAACGGCGCTGACGTCAATGACTCAGTCTCGAGGAGTACCGATCTGGTGGTAGTCGGCGCTAACCCTGGTTCTAAAGCTGACAAAGCGCGACAATTCGGTGTCAAAACCCTGAGCGAGTACGAGTTTCGCGAGCTGGTTGAGTCATAAGTTCTCCCCTGGTACACTCACTCCAGATATGAGCGAACTAAATCGCGTGGAAATTGACCATCTTTCGTCTTTGGCCCGAGTCTACTTGAACGAGCAAGAGGCCAAGGAATTTGCCGCTCAACTGCCAAAAATTGTCGATTTTGTCGACCAACTAAGCCAAGCAAACGTCGAGGACGTTTCAAGTGGCTTGTCACTGCCCCTGGAGAAGCTGCGCCAAGACACGCCGTCCAGTGATGAGCTTTCATTAGAACAAATTAAGCGTCTAGCGCCAGAGTTTGACCGTAACCAAATCATCGTCCCACCGGTCCTAGGTAGCTCAGTTGATGAATAAAGCTGCCAGTTACTCGGAGCGCATTAAAACAACTAACCAAGAGCTGAACGCTTTTCTTTTTCAGGCCGAAAACGACCGCACTACAGCGGTAGTAGAAGGTGAGTTAGCTGATATGGCTCTGGCCATAAAGGACAACATCGTCGTCAAAGACTGGCCAACAACTGCTGCCTCGAAAATCTTGGAGGGGTACGTTTCCCCATATGACGCAACGGTTGTCCGACGGCTTAGAGCCAAAGGAGCGGCACTATTGGGTAAAACGAATCTTGACGAATTCGCCATGGGCTCCTCGACGGAGAATTCGGCTTACGGTGTAACGAAAAATCCCTGGGATACCAGTAAGGTGCCAGGTGGTTCTTCTGGGGGGTCGGCCGTAGCAGTTGCTGCCGGGCTTTGCGACGCTGCCCTTGGTTCCGACACGGCTGGTTCGATTCGACAACCGGCAGCGTTCTGCGGCGTGACTGGCCTTAAACCTACTTACGGTTCCGTCTCGCGCTACGGACTCATCGCCTTAACAAGCTCAATTGATGTAATCGGGCCACTTGCCCGCGACGCTAACACTGTCGAGCGAGTCTTCGCGGCTATCAGCGGTCAGGATAAGTTCGACCAGACAACGACCGATTACACCTACAAACCTGAGGATGTCAATCTGAAAGGCTTACGCGTCGGCTTGCCCAAGGAGCTCTGGGAGCTAGATATTGATCAGGAGATTGCCCGCGCCGTAAAGGAATTTGTCGGTTTTTTTGAATCTCGGGGCGCAATTGTGAGCAAAGTTTCACTGCCGTATCTGCCTTACGGTTTGCCAGCATATTACGTAATTACGCCTGCAGAGGTGTCTGCGAACTTAGCACGCTATGACGGTATTCGTTTCCAGAAGAGCGAACGGCGCGACGAGTTAAAAGACATTTATCGCGATACCCGGGCGCACTTCGGGCAAGAAGTGAAACGGCGGATATTGCTTGGGACTTACGTTCTCTCGGTCGGTCATTACGACGCCTATTACCAAACGGCCGTTCGGGTCAAGGATATGATCCGGCAAGATTATGAGCGAGTTTTCAAATCAGTTGATGTGCTGATTTCACCCACGACGCCGACACTGCCATTTGATATCGGCAGTCGCGTTAAGGATCCGATCGCCATGTATCAATCCGATTTGTTGACGGTCGGAGTAAATTTAGCCGGCATCCCAGCGATTGCTCTGCCGTGTGGTTTCAGCGCTTCTGGCATGCCAATCGGGGCACAAATTGTCGCGCCGCACTTTGAAGACAACAAGCTAATTTCCCTAGCGAAGACTTTTCAAGCCGAGACCGACTATCACACTAAGGCGCCAAGGAAGTATTCTTAAACAATGGGACGAAGGGCCAGAGAGAAGAAACTAGCCAAAATCGAGACCGAGGCCTTGGAGCGGACTCTTATTGCCGAACGAAAACGCGAGCAGATGCGCAGTTTCTACTCTTATTTACGCCGAATAACAGCAACGGTAGCTGTAACCATCTTCCTTCTTTGGCTTGGAGTATTCGTGGAAGAGCATATCGGCAGCATCGTCTCTAACATTGTGGGGCGCGGCTAAAAATGGGCTTTTGGCAGACACTTTTTGGCTCTAAACCTAAGCGGCCGGTTATCGACTGGTTGGAAATTGAATCACGGATGCGCCAGATTGATGCGCTAGCCGCCCAGAACAACCAACTAGCTTTCAAGCAGGCGATAATTGATTACGATAAGTTAATCGACTCTTTAATGAGGGAGTTTGTTAAGGCCGATACGTTCGCCGACCGACTCAAAGCCCTGCGCAATCGCTTCCCGAAACAGCTCTATAGCCAGCTGTGGAAAGCTCATCTGAAACGTAACGAATTGGTACACGAATCTGGCAGTTTTGTCGCCGAGTGGGAGAAGAGCACTTTCCTCCGTACCTACAGCGAATCGGTCTCATTTTTGCGTGGAGAGAGCGCCAGATGACGCGAGAACTGACGGTTGGTCTTGAGGTTCATGTGGAGCTGGAGACGACGACCAAAATGTTCTGTGGCTGCAAGAACGATCCTTTTAACGCCGAGCCAAATACTCACGTCTGCCCGGTCTGCTACGGCTTGCCGGGGGCGCTACCGCTACTCAATAAAAAAGCTATCGAGATGACCGTTGGCTTGGGACAGGCTTTAAACGGAAAGATCGCCCCGAAGACTTTCTGGGCGCGGAAAAACTACTTTTATCCGGATTTGCCGAAGGGCTACCAGATATCTCAATCAACCGCTCCGCTAGTAGAGCGCGCCAGTATAGTTATCGAAGGACAGACGCACCGCATAACTAGAATCCATCTTGAAGAGGATGCCGGTAAATTGACGCATGACACGCAAGGTAAACGTTCGCTCGTCGACTACAATCGTGCTGGCGTACCGCTACTTGAAATGGTGACCGAACCCGATTTTCATACCGCCGAGGCGGCTAAACATTTTTGCCAGGAACTTCAGCGCTTGGTTAGGCACCTCAAGATCAGCCGCGCCGATATGGAAAAAGGTCAGATGCGTTGCGAGGCCAATATCTCTATCGCTGCTGCCGGTGCCGAGCTTGGTACTAAAGTTGAGGTGAAGAACCTTAACTCCTTCCGTTCGGTTGAACGGGCGATTAACTACGAGTTTGCTCGCCAGACTAAACTATTAGACGAAGGTAAAACCGTCGCTCAAGAAACGCGGCTTTGGGATGAGAAAAAGGGGGAAACCGCCGTCATGCGTGGCAAGGAAACTAGCGCTGATTACCGCTATTTCCCGGAGCCAGACCTGCCAATGGTCTCTATCTCGCTCGGCAAGGCCACGGGCTCGCTCGTTTTGCCGGATGAGCAACGCACTAGATTAGCGAAGCTCGGCATGAGCGAAGCGATCGCCAAGATTATTGTTGACAGGCAGGAGTTCGATTCAATTATGGAAACCTATGCGGCTTCATCTAAGAAATTCAAAGATGATGACAAGGTTAAGTTTTACACCCTCGAAGATGGCAAGATGCGGGCCGGATTGCCCAAATTTTCCGAGCTTAATGCTAGTGACCGACTGCTGTTACTCGAGGCCAAGAATGATCAAGGCTGGAGCAAGTCGATGTTTGAGAGTTTAGTTGCTCAGGTCCTTGATGGCGAGACGGCTGAAAAACTTGTCGCCGCGCGCAAAGGGACGTCGGGCGATATTGACCCCGAGGCAGTCGCACAAGAAGTGATAAAAGCTAACCCCAAGGCGCTCGCCGATTACAAGGCAGGAAAAGTCGTGGCCTTAAACTTTCTAGTCGGCCAAGTTATGACTAGAACCAAAGGGCAGATCAACGTTACGGTTGCTCAAGACACTATAAGACGCTTGCTTGGGTAGTTGTGCTAAAGTTGATTCATGGGATTGGGAACATTCTGGGACCAGATAGCCGCGCTCAGCGATAAGGCGCTTGATAGATTGCCGCAGTTACTTTTGACGTTTGTTGTTGGCTACGTCTTCCTGAAAATTGTTGCGTTTATCATCAGCAGTCTCATCCGTGTCTCACGTGCCAAACAGGCGTTAAAAGACATCCTGATGTCGGTTATTAACGTTGCACTTTGGCTTTTGCTGGTAGCTGCGCTGCTGCAACAGATGGGTTTGACCCAGCTAGCCTTTGCTTTATCAGGCTTCGTAGCTGTTGCCGGCCTGGCCATCACTGCCGGCGCCTCTTCACTCGTTCAGGACCTCATCTCGGGTATTTTCTTAGCCCAGGACCCGGACTTCAACGTTGGTGACGAGCTGCGCTTAAATGACATTGACGGCGTCGTCGAAAAAATGGACGCCCGCAAGGTCCGTCTGCGCGATAAGAGCGGTAAATTACACGTCCTACCGAATTCAACATTCGACAAAGCATCGTGGATCGTAGTAAAAAAGAGATAGGAGGGAATTTTGACAACGCTTGATTTCATAAACTACATGGCCATCTTAGTCCTTGCTGGTTTTGTGGTCGCGCTCGGTTATCTGATCGTTCTCTTGCATCGTGCAAACCGTATGTTGGGCAGGATCGAAAACCTCTCTAAAACCTTTCGCAGTTTTGTCAGTGACATTGTGCCGGCAATTGTTAACATGGGAACGATTGCTACGGCACTAGAGTCTGTCTTGCGGGCCGTGCACGAGCGCACTGATAATGGTTCTGCTAAGAAAAAGTAGAAATGATAAAAATAGATCCGAAACAAAAACCGTTCTTTGGTCTCGTCGTCGCTACAACTGTTATTGTCACATTCTTGGTCGTTATTGGCACGCTCTACTTTCTTTCCGTCACACCTACTGGCGAACGCTGGAGGACTGCTCTTGGGCTTAACGACCTGAAGGTTTTCGACATCAACACGACTCGCTCGGAAAAAATCATTGTCGAAGAGTCCTCAGCGATCATTGATGCGAGTAAAAAAGTCGACCCGGCTGTCGTTAGCGTCACTAGCATCGGTAGCGCAATGCGCGATGTTTTTGGTTTGGGAACCATTGAAGCACCACAAACTTCCGGGACGGGCTTCGTCATTACTTCTGACGGCTTGATCGCGACGAATAAGCACGTTGTATCAAGTGGTGAGAAGTTTACCGTGACGACTTCGAACAATAAAACCTATGACGGCAAAGTCGTCGCGAAAGATCCGTCGAATGACATCGCTTTTCTTAAAATCGAGGAGACCGGATTGCCGGTGGCTGACTTAGGAGATTCTGACAAGGTTCAAGTTGGGCAGTGGGTGATTGCTATTGGGAACGCACTTGGAGAGCTGCAAAACAGCGTTACCGTCGGCGTCGTTTCCGCAAAGGAACGCTCCGCTAACGCTAGCGGTAGCAGTGACGCATTTTACGGGCTGCTCCAGACTGACGCCGCAATCAATCCTGGAAACTCCGGTGGGCCGCTCCTAACGCTCGGCGGGCAAGTTGTCGGTATTAACTCATTAATTGCTGGTGACGCTGAAGGTATTGGTTTCGCGATACCCGTTAATGAGCTCAAAAAAGACCTTGAGAGCTATAAGAAAAACAGCAAAATTATTCAGCCTTATATCGGCGTTCGTTTCCAGACTATCACTAAGGCGGTCGCTAAATCGTTAGGGCTCGCTGTCGAGAAGGGGGCACTAATTAGCGGGAGTCAGGGGGCTGCGGCGGTTGCTTCTGGCGGCCCGGCTGAGAAAGCTGGCATTAAATCCGGGGACATAATAACTAAGGTCGGTAATGACGAGATCACTGAATCAAATCCGCTGACGCGCCTAATTCGTAAATATAACCCAGGCGATAAGGTGACGCTGACGATTCTACGCGACGGTAAAACTCAAGCACTCGAAGTTACTTTGGGGCAACTTGATTAGGTTGTGATAAAGGCGAAACGGTCGTAGCCAGCAAGGTCAGGCTCAATTCTTACGCTGCCGCCAGGTAGGTTACGATCGACGCTTTCAGCTATCTGGTCCGCGTGAGTGTGCCACATCTCTAAGGCGATGATGGCATCTTTGGCAAGATATGGCTGGATGGTCCCAAGTAATCTACTGATGTATTTAAATCCGTCGTCCCCGGCGTCAATCGCCACCATCGGTTCCCAGTCAAGAATTTCCTCGCTCACAAAGGCCAGGCGTTCTGTGGGGACATACGGAAGGTTGGCGACGACGACGTCGTATTTGTTCTTGGGCACTTTTTCGAGCAAATCGCTCTCGCATAATTCAATCTCTGCACCTAGACGTCGTGCGTTATCCTCCGCTAGCTCCAAAGCTTCTGGCGAAATATCGGTGGCGGTGACTATGGAGGAAGGGAAGTACTTCTTGAGGGCGATTGCCACGGCTCCAGAACCGGTACCGACCTCCAAGACTTTTGCCCCCTGAAACTTACGCTCACGAATCATTTTTACTAAGAACTCTACAAGCTGCTCAGTTTCGGGACGAGGAATAAGCGCCCGTTCGTCAACCTTTAGCTGCCAACCGAGGAATTGTTGGGAACCGACGATATAAGCAAGTGGTTTTCCCTGAAGACGATCGTTAATAGCCTGAGTGAACCTCGAAGCCACACTCTCTGGCAACTCCTCGCTGCCATGCGTAAAGAGCCTGGTTGTATCAGAATCTGTTAAGTAGCCAAGGATAGTTTCCGCTTCGCGTTGGCCGTGAGTGTAACCGGCTTCCTGCAATCTCTGCGCCGCAGCGCCAAGAAGTGCGTTAATCGTCGACATCAATTCCAAGATCAGCCTGAATCAGCGCTTCTGTCACCGCTTCAAGGTTGCCATCTAAAACCGACTCTAGGTTATGCCAGCTTTTATTTATTCGGTGATCGGTTATACGACTTTGGGGATAGTTATAGGTCCGAACCTTGTCGGAGCGATCACCGGTCTTAATCATAGAACGGCGTAAATCACCGGTCTCGCTCTGTTGTCGTTGCTGTTCGGCCTCCCAAAGACGACTACGCAGGACGTTTAGGGCTTTCTCTTTATTTTTCAATTGAGAGCGTTCGTCCTGACAGGTGACAACGATGCCACTTGGCAAGTGGGTGATGCGGACAGCCGAGTCGGTGGTGTTCACGCCCTGGCCGCCATGGCCGCCGGCTCGGTATACATCAACCCGAATCTGATCGGGGCGGATTTGAACGTCGACATCACGTGCTTCAGGCAGCACTACTACCGAGGCAGCCGAAGTGTGGATACGGCCTGATTTCTCCGTCTTGGGTACTCGCTGTACCCTGTGCACCCCGCCCTCAAAACGCAAACGAGAGTAAACTTGATGACCTTTAACCAGAGCTACGGCCGACTTAATCCCGCCAAGTTCGGAACGGGCCAGCTCGATCATTTCCATTTTCCAACCCTGTCGCTCGGCGTAACGTGAGTACATTCGTAGCAGTTCACCGGCAAACAACTCGGCCTCATCACCGCCAGTTCCTGAGCGGATCTCGATAATAGCGTTTCGTTGGTTGATCGGGTCCTCGACGTAGAGCTCGGTACGAAGGCGCTTTATTTCCTCTCGGGCAAGATCGCGAATGGCACGATCAGCCGTCTCGTCGTTTGCGAGTTGCTCGGCTTCGGCTAGTTGGGTTTCAATATCTGACCGCATTTAGCTTAATTTTACCTGGAAACAGGTGAAATTTCGAGGGATATGCCCACCTATCCTTGAAGAGAGGTCCCAGGTTTGTTACAATTTCTCCGTTATGCAAAAAGAGATCCATCCGGAATACTTCCAGCAAGCTAAAGTGACTTGCTCCTGTGGCAACGAGTTCGTTGTTGGCGCCACCGTACCTGAATTCCGCGTCGATATCTGTTCGAACTGCCACCCGCTTTACACTGGTAAGAAAAAGCTTGTCGACACCGCTGGACGAGTTGACCGATTCCAGGCTCGTCTTCAGAAAACTGCCGCCAAAAAAGAAGGTGCGAAGAAATAATGGCGATGCCAACGATTCTTGAACTCGCTCAAGCCGGTGCTCATTACGGCCACCACCGATCGCTCACTTTTCCGAAAGCGAAGAACTTTATTTATATGACCAAGAACAACGTCTCGTTGATTAACCTTGAGGAAACACTCAACCGTCTCGAGATTGCTCAGAAACTCTTAACTGAATACAGAGCAGAAGACCGCCCGATTCTCTTTGTCGGAACGAAGCGCTCGATCCGCTCAATCGTTAAAGAGGCGGCTGAATCGATCCAAGCGCCTTATATGGTCGAACGCTGGTACGGTGGTTTCCTAACAAATTTCGGTAACTTTTCCGCTCAGTTTAAGAAAATGCGAGAACTCGAAGAATTCATCGCGAGTGAGAAGGGCCAGAAGTTAGACAAGAAGCAGCGCGCCAAACACCAGGCCAAACTCGATCACTATCAGCGTTTCCTGGGTGGCGCGGCTAGTCTTAAAGCGATGCCTGAGCTTCTAATTATCGGTAGCGCCACCGAAGACCGTATCGCTCTCGGCGAAGCGCGACGTTTGAATATCCCTGTCATTGCCATTACCGACACTGATGTTAATCCAGACTCGGTTGATTACCCAATTCCTGCTAACGACGACGCTCCGCGAGCCATAGAGATGGTCCTCAAGGCCCTCGTTGAGACGCCCGTAAAAAAGGTTGAGGCAAAATCCAAAGTTGAAGGTGAACCAACTAAGGAAAAACCAAAAAAGGCCGTCAAGAAAGCTGTTAAGGCTACAGCTAAACCGAAAAAGCCCGTAGCGAAAAAGTCTAAGTGATGAGCGTAACTGTTGAACAGATTTTCCGCTTTGCTCCAATCTATTCAACGGATACAATCGAGTAAATATTATGAATATAACTGTTGAACAGATTAAATCTCTGCGCGCCAAGACTGGCTTAGGTATTCACGACGTTAAGCGAGCGCTGGAAGAAGCCGGCAGTGACGAAGCTAAGGCGATGGCCCTACTTAAAGATTGGGGACTCTCAACGGTTGCTAAGAAGGCAGACCGGGCAACTGGCCAGGGTTTGATCGAAACTTACGTCCACGGCGGCGGTCGGATCGGAGCAATGGTTGAGGTCAACTGTGAGACAGATTTTGTGGCTCGCAACGAGGATTTCAAAAAGTTTGTCCGCGAAATTGCGCTTCAAGTTGCCTCGATGAAACCGGAAAATGTTGATGAGCTTCTAAAGCAGGAATACTTCCGTGATCCGTCACTAACGATCGAGCAGTTACTCAACGACACTATCGCCAAGATCGGCGAGAACATGAAGATTAACCGCGTGGCGCGGTTTGAACTAGGCGAGTAGCTTTTAGTGCCTGTTTTAAGGCCACCTTTGCTGGTAGATTACGCTTATGCAGTCAATTAGTTCACTCAAGACAGCAATGCAAAAAACCCTCGACGTCTTAGGCGAGGATTTACGTACGCTCCGTCCAGGCCGAGCGTCAGGTGATTTAGTCGGCACTCTACCAGTTGCTGCCTACGGGGGCACGATGCCGCTTAACCAAGTTGCGTCCATCTCCGCTAATGACCAAGGGCAGCTTATTGTTCAGCCTTGGGATAAATCAGTCGTCGCGGCAATCGAAAACGCCATTCGCGACAGTCAGCTGGGCTTCTCGGTTATTAACGAAGGGGCGCAGCTACGTTTAAGCGTTCCGCCGCTGAGCCAAGAGCGACGTGCAGAGTTCGTTAAACTGGTTGCCCAGAAAGGTGAGGCCGCACGGATCCAATTGAGGCAACTTCGTGGTGATGCGATGCAGACGGCAAATCGGGAGAAGACGGCTGGAACAATGAGAGAAGACGAGCTTAATCGCTTTACTAAGGATTTGAACGAATTAATCGACGATTTCAATCAACAGGTCAAGACACTAGTTGAGACCAAAGAGCGAGAGTTGATGACAGTCTAAATGGCAACGACGTTGATAGTTTTTCTCGTAATCTTAAGCGTCTTAGTTTATGTTCACGAATTTGGCCATTTTCTACTCGCTAAACTAAATGGCGTTAAAGTGCTGGAATTTGCTTTTGGTTTTCGCCCCCGCTTATTCTTCAAAAAAATTGGTGAAACAGAGTACGCAGTAAACCTTATTCCTCTCGGGGGCTACGTCAAATTGTATGGTGAAGGTGACGGGGAGAAAGGCCCGCAGTCGTTTCGATCCAAAAGCATCTTCCAGCGCTTTCAAGTATTAGTCGCGGGCGCTTTGATGAATTTGGTACTTGCCTGGCTGATTCTGACCGGTCTTTTCATGACTGGTTTTGACCCATTAATGCCTGGGGTCGGTAATAACCCGTTTGTCACTGCCACCCAACAGGTGGGGGTGGTTAGGGTGGTGGAAGGAACGCCAGCATCATCAGCCGGGATACTTGCCGGCGACACAATTACAAAAGTTGACGGTCAAGCAGTTGCTAGCGACCAGGAATTTGTTGCTTTAGTTAACAATAAGCGCGGTAAGGAATTGGTACTGACTTTGGACCGAAACGGCGAGCAGCAGCTCGTTACCTTGACTCCTCGAGAAAATCCGCCGCCTGGCCAAGGTATGCTGGGCGTAGCGATTAGATCAACTGGCCAAGTGCGCTCCTCGGTGCTTATGGCGCCCGTAGCAGGTTTTTACGAGACTGGCAGGATTATCGGCGTCTCAGCTCAAGGTATCGGCAATTTTGCGAAAAACCTTTTTATCCGTGGCAAGGTCTCAGAGGACGTTACCGGTATTATTGGTATCGGTGCTTTAACTGGTGTAACGCGGCGCTTAGGCTTCGATTACCTCGTCCAGCTCGTCGCGGTAGTTTCTATAGGTCTCGGGGTAATTAATCTTGTGCCGTTACTGCCGCTTGACGGCGGTCATATTGCGGCCCTAGGTTATGAGAAACTAGCCGGCCGGCCGATGAGCGATCGTCAGCTTGGAGCGTTAGCGACAGTTGGTCTCGCGTTAGTCTTATTACTATTCGTGGTGGTGACCTATAAAGATATTGTCAGGTTCGATATATTGGGGCGCTTTTTCTAATGCGCCGCAGCCAATTTTACATCCCCACGCGGCGTGACGTCGCCAAACAAGAAAGCATTAACGCCTATTTATTAACTAGAGCAGGGTATATCTCACAAATTACCGCCGGGGCCTACGCGCTACTACCACTTGCCGTGCGGTCGATCCATAAGATCGAGCAGATCATCCGCGAAGAGATGGATGCTCTCGGTGGTTCAGAGGTTATTTTTACTGCTTTGCAACCTAAAGAAACCTGGGAAAAGTCTGGCCGCTGGGACGACCCTAACTTCAGGCAGATCGTTTATCAGGACGAAGAGGCTGGTATGACCTTTGGGGCGACACACGAGGAGCCGATGGCGCTCGTCGTCAAAGAGAAAGTTCAATCTTACCGCGATCTCCCGGTGGTGCTGTACCAGTTCCAGACCAAATTCCGCAAAGAATTACGACCAAAGTCAGGATTATTGCGCGGACGAGAGTTCCGCATGAAAGATCTCTACAGTTTCCATGAAGACGAAAAGGCTCACGACAAGTTCTATGAGCAGTCTGCCGCTTCCTACCTAAAGGTTTTTGAACGCCTCGGGCTCGAAGCCTATCGCGTTAAAGCAAGCGGCGGAGTTTTCAGTAGTGAGTTTTCGGACGAGTTTCAGGTTATCTGCCCAACAGGAGAGGACGAAGTACTACTTGATCACAAAACCAAGACTGGTTTCAACAAAGAAGTGGAAGGCAGCGTTCCTAAGCATCAGCTCAAGGGCTTAGAGCGCGTCAAGGCGGTTGAAGTCGGCAACATCTTTCATCTCGGCACCAAATATCCGGACGCCTTCGATTTCAAGTTTCTTGATTCGTCCGGGAAACGACGCTCTATATACATGGGTAGCTACGGGATCGGCATCACCCGCCTACTGGGCATTCTCGCCGAGCTGAACAACGACGAGCACGGATTGAAACTACCCCTGCAGGTTGCCCCGTTTCAGGTGGTTCTGGTAGATCTAGCCAGCGAAGGCAAGGTAGGCGAACAGCTCTATAAAGAATTAGGTGCCTCGGGCGTTGACGTGTTATACGACGACCGCGACGAGGCGCCCGGAATTAAGCTCGTGGAGAGCGATTTAATCGGCGTTCCATTCCGAGTTCTCCATAGTCAAAAAACTGCTCAGGAGGGCAAAGTAGAGCTTAAAAACCGTCTTAGCGGCAAGATTCAGCTGGTTGCTAAGGATGAGTTAGTCGAAAAACTCAAAGCGGAACTTTCGCGCTAGCGCGGTGCCTGTGAAATAGATATTGACCAACCAGTTATTCTACTGTTAGGCTTGGGGTAAGAATAGCGCCCAAGAGGCAGCCCCGTACGTCCTCGCCGTCAGTTTTAGACAGCGGGAGTGTGAATAACCAGTGTGCGGGGTTAGGAGCAAGGAGGTTAGTTATGTCTGAAGAAGGAGATATGACCACGCCAGTAGCAGGTGAAGAAGAAGAAACGGGAGAAACTCCGGCTGAAGTAACACCTGAAGGTGCCGATCCTATGACGGAAGAGCCCGCCAAGCCAGAGGAAGACGACGCTACTGCAACTGACGAAGAAGCAGCGCCAGCTACTGAAGCTTAAGTAAGACATCGATAGTGAGAGAAGAGCCCTGAGTCATCAGGGCTTTTTTCTTGCTCTATTTCTCGGTAACCTAGAGCTAAGGAGGGCATGAGACCATATATTGTGGGTAACTGGAAACTGTATCCGACGTTGAGCGATAGCTTAGTACTAGCTGCAACCTTGAAACGTCGTCTTGAGTCCCTCAAAGGTGTTGAGGTTGTCTTGGCGCCGCCGAATGCGTGGTTAGTGCCAGTTGTTGAGGCGTGGCGCCACCCTTTAAGCCATGTCCATTTCGCCGCCCAAAATATCTGGCCGGAGGATCAGGGGGCTTACACCGGAGAAATGTCGGCCTATATGGCTAAGGATTTAGTTAAATATGCGCTTATTGGTCACTCGGAGCGCCGACTGCATGCCCACGAGGACGACGATTTGGTTCGAGAAAAGGTTCAAGCCTGTTTACGTTGGCGACTTAGGCCGATTGTCTGTGTCGGAGAAGCGAAGCGGATTATTGATTCGACGGGACGGGTTGATACTTATCAGTGGCAAAAAGTCGAAAACGAGATGATGGAGTCACTACACGGCGTTAAAGACGACGATCTTGGCCGAATCCTGATTGCTTACGAGCCGCTCTGGGCGATTAGCAGCGCTACTAGCCATAACCCAGCTCGTCCTGAATACGCTGCGGAGGTAATTCGACGGCTCAGAGCTCGGCTTGGGGAGAAGTACGGCGTTAGTCGGGCCGCAGAGGTGCCAATTCTTTACGGCGGCAGTGTTAGCAAAGACGACGCAGCGGATTATCTTCGACAAGAGGGCATTGATGGAATACTAGCTGGCGCGGTGTCTGTTAAGGCAGCTGATTTTATTGCTATTTGTGAGTTGGCCGCCCGCCGAGCATGAACAGAATCAACGTCGTTGGCGATAGCTTAATCGATCTTAGTTTTGCCCTGCCGCGTCAGTTTATCCATCGTTACCAACAACAGCAGAAACTTGAGCTACCGTTTGGTGAAAAACTCTCAACGGAAGGTTACGCTCTTGACGCTGGCGGCTCGGGAAATAACGTCGCTGTAGGTATGCATCGGGCCGGTTACAAGGTTTGGTTTCATACTGGGCTAGCGACGGATGTCTTTGGTGACTTCCTGCGAACATTCCTAGGGTCCAACGATATCAGTGTTGATGAAGGTGAAAGCATGACCCAAACTCCAATCTCTGTGATCCTACGCGCTGGTGGAGAAAGGACTATTGTTACAGCTCGCAATTTTCCGAGCAGTTGTCCAAAGGTGCTGCCAGAGGAGGACTGGCTCCACCTTGGTCCGTTCCACGGCGATTTAGACAAGCTTAGTTCAATCGTTCAGCCTCATCAGGTAAAGAGCGGCCAAGGCATAAGTTTCAACCCAAGTATTGAAAGCCTTGAGGAACGCTCTCGTGGTCTGTTGTCGCTACTCAAGACGGTGACGATCTTATTTGTCAATCTTCATGAAGCTATAGTCCTGACGCGACTGCCTCAGCGTACACCAGTTGAAGAGCTGCTCTCGTCCTTGAGACGGATGGGTCCGAAAACTATTTGTATCACTGACGGAGAGCGCGGAGCATACGTTGCCGATGATGAGGTAATACTGAGCGCTCCGGCGCTGGTGACACAGCACGAAAGGATCGATGCTACCGGCGCTGGCGACGCCTTCACTACCGGATTTCTGGCGAGCTACTTATCGCCAATGGAACTTGCCAGCCAGGGGGCCCTACTGCGTCGCTCACTGGGCTGTGGGATTGCCTCCTCAGCTGCCGCTATAGGCGAAGTCGGAGCTACCCGGGGTCTATTAGACTATGAAGCGATTATGCATGATGCCGAGAGGGTTAAAGTGAGATCGCTCGGATGAATATTGCCATTATTGGCGATTCGCCGTTTGCCTTTCTTCTTGCCCGGGAGCTTGACCAAGACGTGGCACGGCACGCTCATGTCGACATTAAGTTGCTCACTAGGGAAGACAGGTTAGCGAACTTACTTGATCATCGAAGTGGCACCGCTTGGAAAACGATCAATAAACGTTCGGCATTGCGTCACGTCGCACTCCGCGCGGAGGCTGTTAAATCGGTGTCGCTGCGTGAGAAGCGCCTTACGACTACGAAAGAGATCTTGCCTTACGACATTCTTGTCGTCGACCAAGCACCGCACTTTACATCGGAGGAACTTAGCCGGATTGAAGCATCGATTCATAAACTAATTCTAGCCGTTAAGAGTAAGCCAAAGAGTCGCGCCGCAATCAATTTTCAGGGCGAGGACGCCTCCACCTGGCAGTTAGCTCTATTGATAAAGGGTTGGCTTGGCAAACAACACATTCAGGATGTGGCCCTCACGATTCCGCCTACCCAAAATAAGGCACTGAATGATTTCCTGAAAGGTAATGGCCTGATGCTTGGTAGGTCTAAGGATCCAGGGATTACGGTCGCTCCCTGCAGCCCAGTAGTCTCACCGAATAAACTAAAAGGAGCCCATATTGATCGGCTCGACTGCGTCGTCAGTGACGCCAAGGCTCTTGCTAAGGGTTATCGCGATGTTCTAGTCCGAAGCGGGGATGCCTCGACTAATCTCTGGCGTGCTGAGCAAACACGGGCCAAGCTTTTTTCTTCCCAAATTGCCCGCCTGGTTGAGAATGAAGCATTGAGGCCCTTAGAGCTTGAAGGGGCAGCCTTAGGCTTATCGGGAAATAACGGAGCATTGACCATTGTTGGTAGCTCGCAAAATACAGGTCTGAGAGCCAAGACGATTATCGGCCTTGATCTAGCCTTTTGGCGTAACTTACTTCGTCGTTACCACTGAAGAGTGATCGGCTCGAGGTCTGTAAAAAATCCAGAGTAGTAAAAATGCAGCGCCTATCACGAGTAGGACAATACTAAGGCTGGATAGGCTGCGCTTTAGAACCTCAAGAACAGCCGTAGTTACGTCCACGATGAGTGGCAAAAATGGACTGCTATTACTCGGCAATAGATCGATAACGATTCGCCCAACCCAGTCCCAGGCAATAAGACTAAACGCCGCTTCGATTAAACCAGTCAGCAAGAAGATAAACGCTAAGCTCAAAAATGCTCGCCGTCGCCAAACAACCAGATAAAGCAACAATATGGCAATTGTGATGCCCCAGACCAATTTTACGAACCGTAAGACGTTAATGACATTTTGACGTACATCAACAAGTGCTGGGCTCTCCTTGGCCGACAGCTCGTTTGGTAATGTGGCGAGGACAGTATCGACCTGATTACCGAGTAAACCCGCGATGTCGTTTGAACGAACGTTGTCGGAGGGCAATTTACAAGACGGCAATCCCTCGGTCGTACCCCAAGCCTTTATTTGCTTGTCATTGCACGTCGGGAGATTGTCATATTTGCTCAATAGCCGGTCGACAGCCTTCTCTCTAGCCTTAACCTTGAATGACGCTAAGTCGTAACTGAAGTCTAAGTTGGTGGTCTCCCCCGTAAGCCAGTTAAGGTAGGCAACTGACGCCTTATCGGTAAAGGCGTAAAAAGTCTGGCTATCGACGGCGCTTGTCAGAATATCGGCAAAATCTTCGCGGGCAAATGGAGAGCTGCTAAATAGCTCGTCAGGTAGAATATTTGGTAGGTTAGCGCTAAGACGACCGTAAAGATTGACCTCTCGAACCTGGTGATTGATAAATTCCGGATTTTTGACTTTATTAACGGTAAAGCCGAGGCTGGAAGTGAAGATAAGAGCTACCAGCAACAAGCCAAAAAGGGTCTTAAACATCTTAAACCATTGTAACACCGCCCGAGCTTAAGCTGGCAGCAATTGGTTAGACTCGGGTATATTGGAACTATGCATTTTCTTGAAGACGCCCCGCTCTCAGGCCGTCGCGTTTTGCTTCGTATAGTCGCTGACGTGCCGTATGATTTGAAGAAACGCCCAATTGTCCAGGACGACTTTCGCTTGCGCCAGGTTATGCCCACAATCCACTACCTGTTAGATTACGGCGCATCCGTGGTTTTATTGTCCCACCTAGGCCACCAGGACGAGAGTGGCGTGGTAGAAAAAAAGAATAGCTTAGAGCCCATTTATGCTCACTTGTCGGATCTACTTAGGCGGCCGATTAAATTCGCACCGTCACTCTTCGGCGCTGATACCCAGCGTATGGTTGAAGCGCTTAAGCCCGGCGAAATTATGGCGCTAGAGAACCTGCGCTTCGACCCAGGTGAGATAAAAAACTCACGAACCTTTGCGTCCAAACTTGCCCGATACGGCGACCTTTACGTCAACGACGCTTTTGGCGTTTCGCATCGGGAGAGCGCCTCGATCGTGGCGCTTGCGGGGCTCCTGCCGTGCTACGGCGGCTTATTACTCGAGCGTGAGGTTCAGGTCCTCTACAGCCTGATGAAGAACCCAGCTCGGCCTTATGTCACGATTGTCGGCGGGGTCAAAATTAGCGACAAAATGCCAACAATTAAACAGTTCATTCATAAGGCTGATTGGATCCTGGTCGGCGGCGGCGTGGCTAACACACTTCTCAAGGCCTCAGGGATTAACGTCAAGGACTCTGTCATCGATCTTGAAGGTCTCGAAACTGCCAAGGAGATTCTGAAACTAGGCAAAGGTAAGTTGATCTTGCCGATTGATTATGTCTGGCAAGGTAAATCGATCGTCGATATCGGCCCGGAGACGCGTCAGCTTTTCAAGAAACATCTTAACCCCGCGCGGACTATCTTTTGGAGCGGCCCGCTTGGTAAGGTTGAAGATGCGAAATATCGCCAGGGCTCGCTAGAGATCGCTCACGCTGTCACTCACGACGGCGCCACGACCGTTGTTGGTGGCGGAGACACTGTCAGCTTCGTTAACGACGCTAATCTCGGCAGACTCTTCTCGTTTATCTCAACTGGCGGATCAGCTACCCTAGAGTACTTGAGCGGTACCAACTTACCGGGCCTTATCGCGTTAAGCCGTTAGTCGCCACTTTTTTCTGGAGGGATCGAACTATTCTTAGTGATACTATCTAACTTCTGGTCGACGGCCTTCTTACTGTCTTCAATATCCGCCTCAACCTGACGGAAGACCGCACCGCCGATCTCCGCTTTATGAAGGTCTTTGTCGATGTCGCGCTCAAGATCTGCAAACTCTTTGTCGATCTGATGGCGAGTTTGCCGCATACGCTCAGCCACGCTAGCGAAACGACGTTTGGCTCGTTTCCAGATGAAGAAAAAGAAAGGAGTGGCTCCTAACAGTATGATCAATAACAAGATCGCTATGAGCGCCATGGGAAGGGTAATTGAACCTAGCACTACCGAGCCTGACAGAACCGTCACGGCTGCCTCGTTCGAGCGGTTACTCTCAGAGGTGTCCGCCTTTACTTGGATGGCATAAAATAAGTGCTTACCGGGGAACAGCACTCCCTTGTACGTATACGTCCACTCAACCACTTGGTCGTCTGGCGCCTCTTGGAGGTTAATTAGCTGACGTTGGCTATCCGTTAGGCTCTCCCGAACTACAAACTCGGCGATCTCCTTGCCTTCGACGTAGAGTTTCACCTTCGATCCTAACAATGCCGTGCCTTTGAACACTATAGGCTGCAAGACAGATACGAAGTGTGGGTATTCAGTTATAACTGGCCCTGGAAACCCTTGAACCTCAAATTGTCCTAACACTTCAGTGACGTTACCTGCCTTATCGAAGGCACGTACCTTGAAGTGATGGGTGCCTGGTTGTTGCCGCGCTAGCTTCGTTGAAGACTCAGCTATGCTAAGTGGTTCGCTCGCGTCAATAATGATCTCGTAGTGGTCGATTCCGGAGAGAGCGTCAGTCGCCTCGTATGACAGTACGGGGAAAGGATCAGTGTTGCCGCCGCTCTGGACCACTTTAACTGGGAATTCGACAGGTGGCGTTAAGTCGATCTGGACCGCGTAACTGGCCTGCAGGTCGCCGTCCGTTGCGTGAGTTGAGAGATCGAACGTCCATTTTCCTTCAGGTGTATCAGGGAAGCTGATTGAACTCTCTTTAGTCGTGCCTGACTTAGTGCCAAAGCTATAGCTAAAACTCGTCGCCCCTGAGGGCTTATTCCAGGATAAGCTAACCGATTTATCCTTATACCACTTACCCTGGTCGGGATGGGTTGAGGAAGAAATGGTGAGCGGGGTTACGGGTTTGCTGATGGTGACCACCGAACCGCTACTGCCGGCGTAGACGTTTGTGGCGCTAGCGTTGTTGGCCAGCGTTTTACCGTTAGCGATGCTAATATTGGCCGTGCCGGCCGCTTTGGCCTTAAAAGTGATGCTGAATAGCTTGCCAGTGCCAGTATAGCCAGGGCTTGGCATTCCGCCAGCAAAATTGATGCTCTCGCCGTTAATGCTGGGCGGTTCTGGCCAAAGGCTAAATATCGAACCGCTCTGACTCACTGCTGTAGCTTGTAGCAACGACCCTGGAAAGATAACCTGGCCGCTGGCCGAGTTAACGGCTTCGTCGCTGCTTAGGTTCACATTTACGGTGAATGTTTTATTTATATCGGTTTTTATCGAACCGGCCGTTACTGTTAAACGTCCTGATGCCGAAACGGGTTGGGGCAGCAAAAGAGCAAATAACCCCAAAACCACTAGCCAAATTAATAATCCCCTCTGTAATTGCATCTTACTTAATATTTATTGTGACAGGTTGAAAGGTAGAGACAACTTGGCTGCCAAGACCGTCGTTAGCGAGTAATCGGCTTTTTTTCGAGTCCAAACTAATAATTGCTTCGCCGCTGGCTTTTGCCTTAAAGACGACGGTTGCAACCAAGCCATTTTTGCCACTGAAACCAGGTTTGGGCAGGCCACCCGCCAACTCTAGGCTACCTGACTCGTTAGTGAATTTGGGGAAACCAGTGATCCAGAGAGCGAAGAAGCTACCCTCCTTTTTGATTTCGATCACCTCGAGCTTGTCGTTAGGGAAGCTGAAGTAAAACTCGGCGGCATTAATAGCAGTCGGAACGCTGAGCCGCAGAGGGACTTCAAAATTCTGACCGGCTGAGATGGTTTTGGGTGCTTGAAGATCGATTTTTGCGCTTCCTGGTAACCTCAGAAGCCAATACAGAACGAGCACGGCAGCAATAAGGGCGATAAGTATTACAACACGTCTCATCATCCGCCCGTCCAGTAAAACATCTTGCTAACGCTTCGAGCTTCTACCGGCCAGTGTCTAATATTCATTAGCCACCTGTCCAGTAAAACATCATTACAGAGAAATCTACTAGGTCCACAGGGCCGTTGTCGTTAATGTCGGCAGCCTTATTAGCAGGGTTAGAGGTGCCGTAGTTGAACATTAGCATCGAAAAGTCCGTTAGGCTAACAAGGTTATCGATGTTAAGGTCGGCCGAGAGCATTACTTCAAATGACTTTGCGTCAGTTAAGACAGATTGGTTACCGTTGCCGTCATTGACTAGCGCTGAGGCCGTGTGGCCCCCGAGATGAAGCACGTCGCCAATCGAGACGCTCCATTCACCATTTGAATTTGTCGAAACCTGTTGTGAAATCTGATTATGGCTATTAGTGAATGTTGTTACGGTGCTGTTGTGTCGTGCTAACCCAGACTCAATTAACGCAACTGGCCGTTTTTCGCTAGCGGGCACGGAGATTACTGGCGGCAGTAGAATCCCACTGACCGTCACCGTGGAGCCAGCGACAACGTTGATAGTGAAGCTTAAGGTTAAAGTTCGACGGCCGTCGAGAGATTGTCCGAAAACACCAAACGTGTGCAGCCCTGGTAGCAAGCCCTGGATCGTCTTATCAAAGAAGCTAGCAGCGTTGGCGACCGTTGTTCCGGCGACCATACCACCGTCTAAGATACTGACGATCGCTCCGGGGAAGACATCGCCCGTAAAGCGAACATCGCCGTTAGGCAACGGAATTGTTAAGGAGACAGTCACGCCTTCGATAATAGCGACTGCTATTGTTCGTGAATCATCGCCGTAGCTACCGGCGACTGTCAGGCTGGCGATGCCAGATGTGGCGGGGTTAGAGACGAGCGTTGATCCTGTGCCGACAACAATAGTGACACTTGCTCCTGCAGCACTTGAGGTAAAACCAGCGCACGCGCTTAGAGTCACAACCTGCCCGGCAACAGCAAGGCCGATGTTATTGGCGCCGGCAACGCAAGTGGCTAAGACTGTCCGGCTGGTACCGTCGTCGAATGAGATGTCACTGGCCGAAAGGGCAGGAAGGGTAAAGTTGCTACCAAAAGTTAGTCCGAAGCTCTCGCCTGCGGAGAAAACTGTCGTCGCTGACATATCAACAGTGATGGTATGTCGGCTATTTGTTGCCTTGCGAGAGTCGCTCAAGGTGTCTTTCACTGAATCGGGACGCACTGCCAGTGCTGAGGGAACTTGGAATACAGACAGGAAGGTGAGAAGAATAATGGCCCATAACCGCCCCCTGGGCATAATCAACCCCTGATAAGAACTTTAACCACCTTAAACAGTCGTTTACGGGCCACGATTATGAAGACCAGCAAGGTGCCAATAATGACCGCTGCCACCCACGGAAACGCCCAGAATGTTGTAGTAGCACTTATTGTTTGATTTGACTGTCCGTATACCGCAAGCAGCTGTGCCCTGTAGTACCCGCCCCAGAGTTTGCTTTGAGGCCAAATAACGGTTAAGTCACGTTCAACCCCAGGGAAAACGTTGCGAGGCTCGATCGAGAGCTCTTGGACTTTTTTACCGAAGATATTGTAGATAGTCACGAACCCAGAGGGGCGAAAGTGAACGTTGCCGCTGTTCTTGAAGGTAAGGTTGAAAGCAACAGGCCCAGCGTTGAAATAATGCTTCTCGGCTTCCTTGCTGAAGTCTTCTTCTTTAGCGATATAGTACGTGGTGGTTTTATCGTCGCTGGTGATTGCTTCCCAATTACCTGCTAGGTTCTTGGGGTAAAATTTTGTCGCCAGCGCCGATTCTTTGGCGGTACCAGCGACTCTAACAAGTAGTAATGAGCCAACGCGTTGAACAATTGAGGAGCCGGTGCTAGCCCCAGGGTCGCTGCTTGCCACAGTACCGATCAGAATGGAGCCATAATGGCCGCCTGGCTCCGCATTGGCGGGGACTTTGATCGTAAATGATATCGTTCGAGTTTCCTTCGCCTTGAGAGTGAATCGCGACGGTGATGCCGTTACCCATTTGGTAAGGGAAAACTCGGTTTCTTCCTCCGTGAGGGTGACTTGTCCACGGTCATCGGCACCAACAATATTCTCGATTCGGGCCTCTAGCTGAAGCTCAGCCGCCGAAGTGTTAGTGACTTTGAGGACGTTCGTTTCCGTGGCGCCTGGGTTAACGCCAAAATCGAAACTGACAGGTGATACAGCAATTGCTGTTGTGCTTTGAGCGCTCGTTAAACCAGGAACCGCAAACAGGCTTCCCAGTAAAAAGGCGATTAAGAGTAATAAAATGAACTTTAACTTCATCAAATATTCCACCTCATTGTAGGACAGAAGTTAAGGTTTAGAAAGTAGGCGTCGCGACGTAGTAAACAACGTTTTGATATGTGCCTGCTGACTGGTCTCCTGGCACTGATAGATGGAAGGAGACGTTAGTTTGATCACCGGATATTGGTCCCGAGGAAAACATGAAGTCGACAGTCGGTTCCGTTGGATCGGTGAAGAAGGTGTAGTAGAGAGGTGTTGTATCGTCGCACTGATCCGCCGCGGCAATTCCAGCATCCGCACCAGCGTTACCAGCTCGATCGTCGGCGCAGTAACCGAAACCGTTGTTGGTCGCTGTTTCCCAGCCCCCAAGTGTGGTGTCGTTACATGCACCATCGCACGTTCCCTCGGCAATCGTAGTTGCGCCCGAAGTTAAAAGTTGAGTCTGAGCAATGGTGACAGTGTAGCCACCCGCCGCGTTAGTATCAACGTCAATTCTCTGGCACCCGTTATAGAATGCTTCCGTGGCCACAGTAGCAAACGGCACCGTTGTTGCTGTTGTGGTGATTTCAGTTGGTGTGCCGCCGTTATCATCACAGGCCGCTCCCGCTGAAACAGCATTAACGGCAACGGTTAGCGATTCATCGACAGTGGCAGATACAGTTACCCCACTGACAACCGCAATTAGTGCATCTTTAGCATCCTCATCTGAAGTATCGCTCGTCACGGTGTAAGTTGCGGGGGTTGCGTGGTTGGTGATCTGGGCGTTAGCGGTGTCGGTAAATAAGGCGTGTAAACCAATCTCAATTTCGATAATCGAGCCAGCGGCTTCGGCGGTGTAACTGTCGCACGGGTCGAACGTCATTACCTGACCGGCAATAGTGTAGCGAACCGTGTCAGTGGCGCCACAAGCACCAGTTTGCAGAACCTCGTCTGTTGAGGCGACCTTAAAGTCGATGTCGGTCTGATCAACGCTACCAATAGCGAATCCGGTTGGTATGGTTAAGACTAAAGTATCGGCGGCTTGAAGTTGAGCGGTTGCTTCTTGATCGTGAGTAATAGTCCAGTTAGCAACCGTTGAGGGGCGCGAATCCGATAAGAGGACGGTCAAATCTTCAGGTGCAACAGCAGAAACTGGTTGAACCCAAAAGTTGACAACGACTAAGCCGGACAGTAAGACCAAGTAAAATAAACCCCGCAACTGATTCATGACTGCCCTCCCTCTACTCATTAACTCCAATATCAGACCTCGACGCTTCTTTGTCAAGTCTTAACGTAGAGTCGGACGCTTTTTAGTAGCGGCGAGCTCATGTTCCTTACCGCGCAAGACTAACCAGGCGTGTCTCACCCGTCTTCGTCCGGCAAATCCAAGAGCCAAGAAGGCGAGTAAGGCCAGTAAGATGATGAACGCCCAAGGCAAGGCGACGAATTTAGCGCTGCCAACTAAAACCTTATCTCCTTGGGTAAAGTTAATTGTTGCGGTGTAAACACCGGGCCAGATGGCTTCTTCGAATGCTGTAATGAATTTTCGACTTTTTTCAGGGAGCAGGATTATCGAACCGATCTTTGAGGTTTTGGCCTTCTTGCTGATGACGTTAGTAATAGTGGCCTGGGCGTCGGCCTGTACGAAGAAATTACTATCATTTTTAACGTCCGCCACTACCGATAGCGGCGTGCTGACTACAATTCGTGGAACCTTCAGGCTCTCTAACGACACTTTGTCCACCTGTATTTCGCCGCTACCGGGGATCGTGAAGAAGGCCAAGACCGAGATTGCCGGTAGGATACGAGCTGACGCATCGAGGTCGAAATAGTACGAGGGCAGCTGAGCTTGGAAGATAATCGCTGCCGTGTAACCGCCTGGTGCGGCATCTTTTGGTGGCGTAACGCTAAGGGCGAGCTCTTTGGTCTCCCCAGGTGAAACAATGACGTCCGTACTACTTAAAGCGATCCACGAGCTAGCCGATCTCGGTGCTACGGCCTCGCTAAACACCGGAATCCCTTCGTCAGTAATACCGTCAACGTCGGTCGTTGAAGCAGTCAGCGGCAGAGGGTCGATGCCTAAATTACGTAATTTAATGGTAAATTGTTGCTTTTTCTCTGGGGTAACGGTCTCAAACAATTTCGCTGGGGTAACACCGATAGTCGGCGAGATTGCCCCGCCTTGAGCCAAAGCAGTTGGTACGACGGGGAGAAGCAAAAGTAATAATGTTGTGAGGATAAGTTTTTTCATCAGAACGTGACGCTCCAAACATACACTATCACTGTCTGGTATTTCCCCGCGGCCTGACTTCCACCGGCGGCAAGACGATATGTCACGGTATCTGTTTGCCCGGTCGTTGGGCCGCTTGTCCGGTCGGCAACTGGGTCTCCTGGTCCGACATGAGTATAGCCGGCGTACTTAGCACCAGCGCCTCCTGGGTTAAAACGGTCAGCAGTGCCTCCCGTTAAAGTAATATCGTTCGTCGTATAGCCAAAACCGAAACTGCCGTTACCGAAAATTGTCGGCGAGGCGTTAGTTCCTGTCCAGTCGGCGATTGTGAAACTACCGCGAGTCATTGCTTGCGTGGACCAGGTGTAGACGACGTAACCGGTACTAGAGTTGGTACTTGTAGTAAGCGTTGAGCTGACATCAGTCGGGTTGCCGCCTGGTTGAACCACGCCAAAATCTTTGCTCGTCGCATCCAAACTGGCAATCAGCTCTTCCTCTACAATCACCTCCGGGTAGAAGGTGTAAGTATCAAGGTCGGTATTGTCGGATTTAGTGACTTTAAAGCAATATCTTTTTCCGCCAACGGCAGAGTTATTCTCCAGGGAAAATGACCAGACTCCGTCCTCGCCGACGTTAATTGCTGATACGGAGTTAGTAAAGTTGTTGGCTTCCTCATAATCTTGATACTGCTTTGTGTGCCCAGCGTGGTCTGGGTCGCCGGCATTACTAGTTATGTTATCGCCGTCAGCCGGCGAACCATTGGAATATCTAATCACGCCTGAACCAGAGGCGACGTCGCCCCAAGTGACACCGCTAGTACAATCCGAGGTGGTCTTTTCTCCAAAACGTAACTTGAAATTCTCGCCGCTAATGCTGAGATTGCTACCGCTCACGTGGATCAATTGTCTCAACCGAAAAACATCCCCCGTTCCGTTCGTCGGGTAAGCAGTGTTTTCAGCCGGTACGCCGGTGTAATCGCTGTCTGTCGAAGTGTCTTCTGGCTCATTACCGAATCTGAAATCCGCCTGTTCATAGGTCGAAGCGCCAAAGTCCCAGTTGGTGTTGTTGTTGCAATTGACATTACTTCCATCTGTCGCGGCGATGGTACTGCCGCCGACCACCGAAGCATCACTTCGAGAGACATTAATGAACGACACAGCAGTTTGAGTACCAGTTACCTTTAATAGCCAAGTGCCGCTGGCTGCTGAATTTCGGAAGAAAATCCGCGTGCCACTGGCTTGTCCGTTCCAGTTAATATTATTGAAGGTGTAGGTATTGCCATCATCGTACTCAATGCGAGTGTTTGCCGTAGTGAAGGTAAGGTTATTAGTGGCGGTTACATCAACATTAAAATCAACTGATGGTGTAAAGCCGGTTCGCTCGCAGTCTGAAGCTGAGGCACCGGATACATTTGTGACAATTAGGTTATAGAAAGCCGATGCCCCGGTTAGTGTTCCGCTAACAGTTTGCGTTGAACTACCGTCAAGGGTCACGTTAGCATTTTGCGCGGTGAAGGTGCCGCTATTTGAAAAGTTACCACCAACAGTTAAGGCGTAATTCTGAGCGGTTACTGTGTCGTACGTTCCGGCAGTAATTGTGAAGTTGTTATTGACGTCGACGGCGCTGGACGGCTGGATTGTTGCAGCGCCGTTAGCGCCGTTAATGATCATATTCCAGAGCGACTGAGCATTTGGTGCGTAGGTTTCGGTCTGCGAGGCGGTCGGGGCGAAGGTGAAATCTGATGAACCGGGGGTAACGGTTAGGGAGGTAGTGCCGTTCACAAACTGAACACCACCGTTGACCGTCACATCCGACGTATCCAGATCTAATGTATGGGAACCGCAGTTTGAACCCAGAGCAAATGACGTTACTGTGCTAGTTAAGGCGATCGATGAGTCATTAAAGTCGATTGCCCAGGCACCTGTCCGCGTTGGTGCGCATGGAGCAACGGTGATACTGGGCGTTGTAATGGAATAGTTCGAGCCACTGGTATTGAAAGTGCTACCCGTCACTCCATCATCAGCCTCCAAGCGGATAAACCCAGTTGAGGTGAAGTTGCCGCCTAACGTGTAGATGACGCTGTTGATACCAGTCGGAGAGATTGGAACTACGCCCCAACTGCCGTAGTTACCGCCGGTGATGGTGTAGGTGATACTTCCGGCCGAGGCACGGTGGTAGATTGTTTGGGTTCCCGAAAGCGTTGTCGCGCTGGCAAATGTAACGGATGATCCTGTCGTGCCCCTGAAGAGGTTGATGTACGAACCGCCACCTGTAACAGAGCCGCCGTTAAGTGTAATTATCCCAAAAACATCCCAGTTGTTATTTGAGAGCGTCGTTGTAAAACCCGTATAACCGATTGATAGGTTATTAAAGTCGCCGCCGTTTCCGACCGTGATCGTTCCGGTGCCAGTTTGATTGACCGTCGAGGTGTCTTCAACGAATTTGGTGCCGCCAGTGTCGTTGAAGTGCCGAGTGATATTAAGTGTTGAGGAGCCGGCAGTATAAGAAACGCCAGCGGTGTTAGCCAGCGTGAAGTCGCGCCCAACAGTGAGGTTGTTGTTATTAGCTGTCACTGCTCCGTTTGTCACCGTGAAATCGTTGCCGGCCTCAACGGCAGCGTTAAAACCCCAACTTCCGCCCAAACCGTTGAAAACCAGATCATTAAACTTGCCGGTCGAGCCGGTCATTGTTCCGGACAGAGTTTTGGATGTTCCAGAAAACGTGACGGTTGAGGTATTAGCGGTAAACGTTCCGTTGTTATTCCAGTCGCCAGCAATAGCAAAGGCGTTAGAGTCGGCGGTAACCACAGCCGACGTATCAATCTCTAAGTTGAGCGTTGACGTGTCGGAGCCACCACCTGATGCCGGCCGATAAGTATCGCCGTTAATAATATAGAGCTGCTCGGATTTGTTGGCCTCAGCGTCAACGGTTAGATCGGCGCCGGCCGTGACGTCGTAGAGGACGTCCTCATCGTCGCTGTTCTCGTAACCGTTGGTGGTTGTGTCCATATCGGCGACAGTGATTGTCTGATCGCTGTTGGTCGAACCGGAATCAGCGCCTATCACTAGCTGCGAAAGATAGAGACGGACGTTGGTGACGTCGCCGGCACCGTCGTACTTTATGACCGTAGTCGCTTCCTCAGTTTCAGTCGATTCGGCGTTGATATATATGACCAGAATATCGTTGGCTGATGGTTGAGTGACGCCGGTAAGTGACCAGCTACTATCAACACCAACGTCAACCGCGCCGCTAGGCGTGCCATTCACAGCCACCTTAATTTCGCTAGCTGGATCGTCAGTACAGCCCGTTCCCTCGCCTTCATCGGTGAAGCAACCACCAGAAATCGTGATACCACAAGCGCCCACCGACCAAGTTGTATTAGTCAGAGTTGAGGTATAGGCAGTAACTGTGCTGTCAGCCATATCGGTTGCTGCCACATTATAGATCGTCTCTGTCCCGCTGCCCGACCAGGTTCGGACTGAGCCGCCGCTCGTCGAGGTGATCGCAATATCGTTAGCTGCGTCAACGCATTGAGTGCCGTTGTTAGAGTTAAGGATTATTGCTCCGTCGTTGACGACGGTGCCGCCGAGTTTCACATCCCCGGTAGATATATTCGTCCATTTACCGGCCGCGGCCACGGAGACAGCGCTGCTGCCTTCGGCCCTAACGTTGAACGTGCCCTGGATCAGCTCACCGTCGGTAATTGTTAGGATGTTGGTAACGCGAACACCAAAATTGGTCAGTGTCGCGTTGTCGTTGGCGTCGTCGCCGTCAGTTTTATTAATTGTTAAATTATAAAAATTCTCGGCTGTACAAGTATCAGTATCGCTACACCCAGAATCTAGATCCTCGCTCGTTGTGCCGTTCATCGTCACGTTACTCGTTGACTCGTTGAAGGTGCCATTATTGACCCAGTCACCTTGAATAGTATAGGCAGTGGCACCACCTGAGGTTAAGGTACCATCAATTGTGATGTTGTAAGCTGCTAACGTCTCGCTGCCACCGACGATCAAGGTGTCGCCGCTTAAGATATTCAACGTGTCGTCTGAATAAGTACTCGTTGCGTCAACGGTTATCGCATTGGAGACGGCCTTATACATCACGTCTTCGTCCGCATCGTTGTCGAAAAGAACTAGCTCAGAGTAAGTTTTAGACTGATCGTCGGTTGACCCAACCGAGAGAGTGTGAGCGGTCAGCTCCATGCCAGTGATGTTGCCGCTCCCGTCGTAATTGGTTATCCCACTTGATTCGTTCGCGTCGCTGGCTCCGTCGTGCCAAACTAAGACTGCTCGACCCTTACCGACAAAGACTGAAGAAATTGTCCAAGCACACGGACAGCCGCCGCCAGCACCCGTCGCGGTTTTACCAACCTGGAGTAAGCCATCAATAGCGACGGCGATTGTTTGGCTAGCAACACTAGAATTGCCTTGGATATCGATGATGCTGCCGATTTCGATCCACTGGATACTAACCATCGCAAAATCCCAGACGGTGGTGACGTTGCTGGCCGCCGTGCCGGGAGTAGTTGGACGCAAGCGCATGTTGATCTTGTTGCCCGCCGTATCAATATAATCTTCAGGGTTGGCTTGTTGGCCGTAGATAGCAATCGACATGGCCGTAATACTGTCGGTATATGCTAACGTCGATGAGCCTGAAGTGCCGCCTACCAGTGTGCTATAGCCTCCAAGCGCCGCGTTGAAGCCGGAGTAATCCTTGAACGCAGCCTGAACTGTCAGCGCCGCAGCTCCACAGGCATTGCCGGTGTTACCGCAGCCGGAGAAGCGGGAAGCGTAATGCTCGCCAACGATCGAGCTGTTGGTTGGTTGCGTAACCGGAAACGAGATGTTGGCCGAAGTCGATTCTTCAGCAGTGGTGTCCGGAGTTGTTTCATTATCGAATGCGTAGTACGCATTGGCGTCACCTGTTCCCATCGTTGCCGATTCATCTTCGGCGGCGTTATCAAATCGATTGGCCGTCCCCGGCCCAACTAAATCTCGTGTATTGGAGCAGTTCGTTGCCGTTCCCGAACCAAACGTGATGGCGCAATCAGCTGTATCGCTGTTGGTTGAACCAACTACAAGATAGGCAAAGTCTAAGCGCAAAGTGGTAGCACTGTTTAAGTCACCGTAATACCTTATCCGCGTCTCACCACCGTTAATATAATCTGCCATCGTGACATTGTTTTTAGCCCAAGCATGCGTGGCATCAGTGGTTGAGCAGGCGATGGCCGCAGTCGTTAAATCCTCCCAAGCAGCGCTAGTGAAGTTATAAATCGCGAACTCGGTATCTAAGTTAGCGGTTGCCGCAGAGCAGGAGTAGTCAGCCTTGAAGTAGAAAGTATTCATGCCCGCGTAGGTTTTGATATTTTTGAACGAAAGGTAATAATCGGCGATTGATCCTGCCGTACCTGCTCCAGTTAAATAAACGGCGTTACCAGCGGTAACCGATTGCTGGGCGCTGACAGTGTTACCAACGACGTGAGCGTTAGCGTATGTACCAGCCAAAGCGCCGCCGCTTCCGTTAAGATTTGTCACGGATGCCGGGTGATAGATGGTGTCGATGATGGGTTGAATACGGAGGAAATCAATGTCAATGGCAGTGGCGGTTTGTGTTGTCGAGAAGTAACGGATCTTGACGCCGTTACTGGAATGGAAGAAGTTACCGAGCGGCGTTGAGATTGCTGAACCACCAGTGGTACCAGTTGTGAAATAGCCGTCAAAAATATGCCATTGCAGTACCACAGCAGTGGTACCAGTATAGGTAACGTCGTTATTGGAAGCGTCCTGACTGTTGATTGAACGCCAACCGCCCGTCGTACAGTTTCCGTCCGCTGCCGCGTCGACGCTCGTACTTGAGACCCAATCGCAAATTTGGATTTTCGCGCCGATATTTAGGTCGGTATCAAACTCAGTCTGGATTAACATCATATTGGCGCCATTTTGTTTGGCGGTTGTAAAGTTTAGTTGAACATCAAAGTTTGTGCCGACAACGTTAGCTCCATTGACCGTCCAGTGGAGGTTGTCATCGCCAAGAGTTCCTTGCCAACCACCGGTGTTAACACCAGTGTTGGCGGCGGCTGTTAGAGCAAGGCGAGCGGTTTCTGTCCCCGCTGCCAAAGTATCGCCAGTCGGAGCGAATTGGTAATCGCGGGTTGGATGTGACGAGTCAACCACCCAGCCAATACTTACCATGGCGAAGTCCCACTCCCAGCGAGAATCCTGGGAGTCCAAACCAGAGAGCGTGGTACGCAAGCGTAGATTCATTTCATTGTTATTAGTGTCAACGTGATCGTCTGGGTTGATTTGCATTCCATACGTACCGATCAACAGTGCCGTGATTGAATCGGTATATATTTGTGTCAAAGTTGCAGAACTGGCTCCAACTAGTGTCCAACCACCAGGGCCAGACGTACTCGTGGGGGTTCCCGAGTAATCTCGGATCCCCATCTGAGCCGTCAAATCTGGGTTGGTTGTGCCAACCAAGTCTCCAGCGAATCGGCCCGCGAAGTGATTGACGACCACTTGGGCATCGACGGGAACGGTTACCGGGAAATCAATATTAGCGGCGGAGCACTCATTGGCGGTTGTATTGAAATCGCAGTCAAGGGCGTAATAGTCGTTGTCAGCAGTGTTAGAACGGGTTTCGGCCGGGTCAGAAAAAACAGTTGCTGTTGCCGGGCCAACTAGATCCCGCGTGTTAGCACAGTTAGTTGCTGTTCCAGTGCCCCATGTAACCTCACATTGGGCGGAATCAGCGTTAGTCGATCCAAGAACTAAGTAGGCGAAATCGATCCTCAAGGTCGTAGTGCTGTTTAAGTCTCCTAGAAAGCGAACTCGAACCTCGTCACTTGCCGATTCGTCGATAAAATCAGACGGCGTAATATTATTCTCAGCCCACGCATTGGTGGCATCTGTCACCGAACACGCAATCACCGCCGAGTTTAAATCAACCCAGGTGGTAGTAGCAAAGTTATAAATAGAAAATTTATGATCCAATCCAGCTGTCGCAGCCGAGCAAGAGTAGTCAGCCTTGAAGTAGAAAGTATTTGCGCCGGTATATGTTTTGACATTCTTGAAGACAAGATAATAGTCTGCCACTGACCCTGCCGTTCCTGCTCCAGTCAGATAAACGGCGTTACCGGCGGTGACAGATTGTTGAGCCGTGGACGAGTTACCAACGACGTGAGCGTTTGCATACGTTCCGGCTAATGCCCCACCGCTGCCATTTTGATTTACCACACCTGCTGGATGATAAATCGAATCAACGAAAGCCGTGGCGCGCAGAAAATCTATTCCCAAATTGCAGTCGGAGCTACAAGTGACGTCAGAATCTGACCAGTAGCGGATACGGATGGGTTGTGTGTCGCTGCTAGTGAAATTCGTTAGCGGCGTTGAGATCGCCGAACCACCGGTCGTACCTGTTGTAAAGTAGCCGTCAAAAATATGCCACTGAAAACCGGTACTTGTTGTCAGTCCAATTGTTACATCAGCGTTTGAAGCATTCTGGCTGTTTAGGGAGCGCCATCCACCAGTTGTGCACTGACTATCAGCTGCCGCGTCAACAGAGGTAGAAGAGACCCAGTCACAGATCTGCACCGTGAGCAAGTGGCTGGCGTTATCCATGTCAATCTCGGTTTGGATCAGTAACTTATTGGCATTTGTCAGTTTAGCTGTCCCTAGATCAAGTTGCATATTGACGTTGGGCGTGCCGGAAGCCAGCATGTCAACTACCCAGTGAAAGTTGTCGTCGGCCAATGTGCCTTTCCATGAGCCGGTGTTGACACCCTCGGCTGCCGCAGCAAGCAAGGAGTTGGCGTTCAAATCTGTACCGGTCACTAAGTTACCGCCTGTCGGAACGAATTGGTAAGTGGAGGCTTTGGCGGTTTCGGCTCGCGTGCCGTCTTCGTTTTTCGGGAAAAAGACCAGTGAGTTAGAGACAGTGAGTGATAAGAGGAAAACTATCAACAGCACGGGGAAACGGTACGGATGGTTTTTCCAGGTATTAGCGAGCAAGGTTACGCCCGAACGATACACGCCGTCTATGCGCCCCCTTAGTTTCCCCTCCATACTTCGACTCTACTGTTTTAGCAGCAAAAATCAATCTGTTACGAACCTTGACTGTGTTGGATCGAAGCGGGCTAGTTTTTTGTTAGGAAGTCGTAAACAATCTTCGAAATATCTGCGATATCAGCCCCTAAGTTGTCGTTATTGGCTTGTTGGCCCATGACGCATAAGAGGTATGGTCGTTTTGGCAAATAGACAATGCCGCAATCGGAATGGACTTTGTAATTAGCCGGCTCATTAAGGTCGAATATGCCAAATTTGTGAGCAATCAGGAGGTCTTTCGGCAGGTTTTTAGGTAGCCAATCATTGAAGGAAGAGTGCGTCAGGTGATCAAGAAGCTTTGAGGAGTCAGCGTAGTTTAGATAAGAAGAAAAGTAGAGGCTTTTTAGGGCGGACGAGTAATTTTTCGGCGAGATAAATAAGGTTTGATCAGGGCCCGGAGTGGGAATGTCGAGGTAGTTATATACATTGTTGATAGTCTCCTCGTCTCCCTTTTCCTTTTTAAGGATGTCGCCGTTCACTTTTTCATAAATAATTTCGTAGGCCGTATTATTGGAGTCACGCAACGCCAGGGCCGAGAGCTCACCGACGGTCTTCTTCATGCCGACTTTCAGGTCTTTGTTTTCTCCGAAATTGTTTAGGTGATAGGGCTTAACTTCTAACTGCTCCTGCTCTTGGAGTTTGCCGTCCTCAATAAGTTTATAAGTACGCATCACCCCTGGCAGTTTCACTAAACTGGCGCGGTAATAATCGTCGTTACCGTTGATATTAATACTGATACCGGTCGGCAGATACTCGAAGTAGACGCCTATTTTATGGTCGGACTTGTCGATGTACTTTCTTAGGTCCTCTCTTAAGCTGGTAAAATTTATCAGCAGATCATTAGGGCTGGAAACAAAGAGGCGTTTGGCGAGGAGCGGATATTTCTGCTCGTTGCTTGGCTTTGACCAGGTCGAGATATTGAGAATTATACTGACGACGGCAATTACGGCGATTGAAAGAGTGATGTGGTGTTGCTTCATCGTTCAATTTAAGCTCATTTTATGTCTTTGATGTAATCATAGACGGATTTCGAAAGATCTCGTATCTCTTTTTGCGCTACGGCGCCGTCGTAAGTATTAACCATGACGCAAAGCACGTAAGGTCGCTGCGGGTAATAAACGATGCCGCAATCGGAGTGGACAGCAAACTCATGCGGCTCGGCGTTGTATAAACCAAATTTATGGGCAATCTTAATTTCTTGAGGCAGCGGCTCTGGTAGCCAATCGTTGAATTCTGACTCGCTAAGATCCTTCAAGATCTCGTTAGATAAGCTATAAGGCAGGTAGGCTGAGAGGTAAAGGCTACGTAGGATTGAAGAGAAGTTCTTTGGCGTGATACCCGCGTTACCGCCCGCCTCATCCTCTGTGATGTCAAGGTAGTTATAGACGTCTCTAAGTGAGTGCTTGTCGTCTTGGTAGGTATTGAACGGCTTAATCAGGTCTTGGATAGCTCGGAAAGCAGTATTATCTGAGGTCTTAGTGACAGCGTCTATCAGCTCCTGCGTTGAGACTTGGGCGCCGCTGCCGCGTCGCCACAACTCGCCAAAACCTTTGTCAATATACTCATCTTTTAAGGTAATCGGTTTGCTTGATTTGATTTTCCCTTCGTCGATGAGTTTATAAAACCTCATAACCGTCGGCAATTTAACAAGGCTCGCAGAAAAGAAAACATCCTTTTCGTTGACGCCGATGCTGACACCGGTTGGTAAATACTCAAAGTAAACACCCGTTCGCTTTGGGGCATGGGCGACGTAATCGCGCAGTTTCGCGCGCAGTGGCACGAAATTGATGACGATATTGTTAACGTTCTCGGCGAAAAGCCTTTTTGAGAGATAGGGATATTTATCGGCGCGATCACTCAGCCAATCAAGTGACAAGAATATGTTGAGGGCGATACTTATTATTAGGGCGCCAAACAGCCAAAGCGCTACTCCTTTGCGAGGCATGGTTTCGTTTTTATGAACCATCTAGTCGTCCTTGGCAAGAAAACTAAGCCTGAGGCTCACTTGGCGGCACTTCCGGAGCGCTTGGTGTCTCCAAAATTGTTGGCGTCACTGCCTCGCTTGTTGTTTGCGACATTCCGTTAATATTCGAACTAAGCTGGTCGCTTACTTGATCTATTTTATCGGTCAACTTTTCATTAGCGACCGTTACCTGCTGAGCTTGAGCCGTGACGGCATGCTGTTCTTGGGCGACCTGTTGCTCGAGAGTGTAGATTTTAGCGAGTAACGCCTCCTCGGCTTCAGCGTGTTTACGCGCGGCGCCGATCATCAGGCGAATCTTACGGATTAGCACGATGATTATTAGGAGTAAGACCGGTATCAATAGGAAAAATAAGGCGGTGATTATAAAAACCCAGAACGGGATCTGCAGGTTAATCCCAGTATCGACAAGTTTGTCGCTTGACGGTGAGTGATCAAGCCCTTCACCGGTCGGGCTGCTAGGCGTTGCAGATGGTGCGGGCGGCTGGACTAAAGTGACTTGGCCGCCCCCGGGCGTTTTCACGGTTATTTTTAGCTGGGTAAGGATTGGCAACGGAGTGAATTTAACAACAGGCTTATCCTCGAGGATGACAGTATCTGCCGTTGCGGTGAAGGTCGCTTCTCCTGGGACTAAGGAACGCGCGCCACAACGGGCAACGCCGTTTGTGTCAGTGGTAGCCTTATTCTCCTCTGTCAGCGTTGAGCCGGCGTAACAACGGATCGTGTCGATATCGCCGCGGTTTGAAGTCACGATAACTTCCTTTTGCGGCAGTGGCAGGTTGTTGGCGTCAACAATTGTTGCGGTTAGCGTTACCATTGACGTACCGTCGGCCGGTAATTCGGCCAAATCCGCCACGAAAGATGAGTTTGTCGCCGAGACCGACGAGACGACGTTGGCGTTAACGACTGAATTTGTTTGGGCTAGGGCGGTCGGCACAAAAATAAGCGCCAAGGAATAAGTAAGCAGGACCCTCAGTGTTAATACCATTAACTCATCTTAACAAAAAGGTAATCGGTTAACGCATGACCAGCCTAGAAGGTGGCTGTTTTTGTTGTGGGGGAAGTACGTTCGGCATTATCGGCGGTTGTCTGTGTCGACGGCGACGCCAAATGAGGTAGATGATTACTAAGATAAGCACCGCTACCGCGATAATGAACCATAGCGGAACGATATAAAGCGCTCTCGTTGCGGTCAGTTGTTGTTCCGGCTTGCCGTAATAAATCACCGCGCTCGCCGTATATTTGCCGAAGGCCTTCCAATCAAAGCCCCAGCTATTTTTAAAGCGACGTTTACTTTCGGGTAAGACGTTTCCGTCACCTTCGTTAACTGTTAAGGTTTGCCTAACATCGCCCGACCAGTTGCGAATTTTTATCTCGCCCTTTGGCCGTAGATGGACGTTACCTAAATTAGAGAAAAGGATGGAGAAATCAGCTGGCGGATTGATAAGGAGTCGCGGTGCCGTGAATTCTTGCAAGATCATCCGTTCGTCTACTTCACCTGGGACTTTGGCCAAAAGCAGAGTGCCAACTAAGCCGATAACGCCTATTTGGCTCTGATCCTCATCCAGTTTCGGCTCCTCAGTTGAAAAAAGTACTGCCGCATAATGGCCGCCGGCGTCAGCATTTTGCGGCGCGGCAATAGTAACTTCAAATTTTTCTTCTTCATTAGGCAAAATTTTTAGAAGTGGTTTTGAAAATTTGACCCACGTTGACATTGCGTAGGGCGAACTTCGCTCCTTCACAGTAAAGAACTGCGGCTGACCCTCTTCGTTGTCGGTGTGGTAATCCATCACGCGTGGATAGAGCGTCACCTCATGCGAAACGGGGTTAATGACTCTTATTAACCTTGAGATTGACTCGCCAGGCTTAATGTCGAACGCGTCAGTAACTGGAGTGACAGTGATGCCGGCCGGGTTCTGCGCCCTTGTTCCAGTGGCTTCTAGCCCAAGCAAAATTGCGACCAGAAACATTCCGAGCCCGAGTCGACGCATCCAAAGGGTCGGCATAGTTTAGTAGATCCCAGTGCAGACGTAGGTAATCGTGTCAGTGTAAGAACCGGCGGGCGCTAAACCAGAAACGGCGGCTTTATGAGTAACGGTCAGGACTCGACTCGCTAAAGCACCAGTGGAAGCAGCGATTGAAACTGCCGCACCGGCGCCAACTTCCAAACCACCCATTTCGTTAGCGCCGCCTGAGGCATCGAAGCGACCATCAACAGTCAGGGCTGCACCCGACCCCGCAGAGCTAGCACCAGAAATACCGAAACCGTCAGTTCCTGCAGCCAGTGTAGCGATGTTGCCAAACGCACCGTCCGCCGAGCCGATCAGATACGTTGTCGCCGCACTTTTATAGAGACCAGGGTTGGTGGCGTTGCCGGCGTCATAGACGATTATATTGACACCATTTCCAGCATTGCTGCTGACAGTAACTGTCGTTTGAGTGTCAGAAGTCGAAACGGCACCAGTAGTTAACGAACTGAAAGTAGTTGTAAGCCCGGTAAATGCGCAGGTTATTGAAGGGTCAACGGTAGCGTTAACAGTCACGTCGTTGTCGGCAACAATTTCGAGGGCTAACGAACCGGTGTCGGTGAAACCACCGCCGCCGGTCAGGGTGATTTTACCGTTAGTGTTGTTTTGGGCAGCAGTTTGGTTCGTTATTTGGTCGTTGCCCGCCGCACCGTTTGTGGCGTTAGTGCCAATCTCGATGACAATAATTGAGCTGGCGGCGATGGCGGTAGAGCCGGCGCAGTAAGTAAAGGTGAAACCGACAGGGTCGACTGTGTCGACAGTCGTTATTTCGATACTGTTAGCCGCGCAGCTTCCGCTGGCAACTATCGCTTTCTCGGCGCCGTCGTCGGTGATGTCGTAGTCCTCAGCTTCAGTATTGGCGAAACCTGCATTGGAGAAACCCGCCGGAAAATCAAGCGTTAGTGTTTCGGAAGCGTTCCAGGCGTCCTGAATTGTGAACGTCAAAGTGTGGTTGGCGACCACGCTTTCTTTGATCGTCGACAAGACGTCGGAAAAACTGGCGACGTTAGCTGCCAAAGCCGGCGACAACCCCAGCCCCGAGATACCGACTACCAGAACGGCGACAATCAAACCCATACCGAAGCGGTAGGTCTTAGTTTTCCCCCTCATACTTCCAATCTCTACTTTAGGCCGAACCATGTCAAGCATCAGAATATTCCCGTACAAACGTAAGTTAAAGTATCAGTGTAGGCGCCGGCGTTAGCTAAACCCGATACCGCGGCTTTATGGACAACGCTAACTACCCGACTTGCTACTGCTCCAGTGGCTGAGGCAAGAGTTGTCGCAACGCGTTCTAAGCCGCCGACGTTATTGCCTGATTGGTCGTAGCGAGCGGCAACTGTTACGGCTGCTCCGGAACCGCCCGCGACAGAGCCTTGAACCCCGAAGCCGTCAACATCGTTAGCTAGTAGCGCCGTATCGGCGAAAGCACTGTCGGCAGAACCGATTAAGTAGGTTGGCGCCACGCTTTTGTAAAGACCCGGGTTTGTACCGTTGCCTTCATCTCTAACGCTCAACGTAAACCCATTCGGCGCGTTAGTACTAATTGTCACCGTTGTTGTGGTGTCTGAAGTCGTAATAGGACCGGCTAGTGAAGCGAACGTCGTTGTCAGGCCGGCGAATGCGCAAGTTATTCTCGGGTCGACAGTTGCGTTAACAGTCACGTCGTTGTCAGCGACTATCTCCACTGCCAGCGATCCAGTGTCGGTGTACCCTCCGCCACCAGCCAAAGTAATTATAGCGTTAGTGCCGTTTTGAGCCGCGGTTTGGTTCGTTATTTGGTCGTTCCCAGCAGCACCGCTAGTAGCATGAGTACCGATTTCGATAGTAACTATTGAACCAGCAGCAATTGTCGCATCACCCGCACAACGGGTGAAGGTAAATCCTATAGGATCGACAATGTCAGTTGTCGTAATCTCAACTTCAATCGCTGCGCCGCTACAGCCACCGCTAGCGACCAGGGTTTGATCGGCTCCGTCATCAGTCACGTCAAAGTCTTCTGGCTCAGTGTTAGCGAATCCAGCGGCAGAAAAACCAGCTGGGAAAGCAAGAGACAGCGTTTCACCAGCCTGCCAATCGTCCACGATTGTAAAGGTGAAGGTGTGGTTGGCGACGACACTTTCTTTTATGGTTGAAAGCGTATCGGAGAATGAAGTGACTGCTGCGGCATGAGCGGGTAGGACGGGGAACAAGCCGCCTAGAAGTACTATGGCACAGCCGATAATAAACTGCTTAAACAACTTCCCCCTCATCTGTTGCCAGTATATGACCGGTTTTGCATCCTGTAAAGTTTCAAAAAATCCCCGTACAAACATATGTGAGCGTGTCGGTGTAAGTGCCACTCGGTGCTAACATTGAAGCGGCCATTTTATGAGTGACAGTAGTAATTGTGTTGTTGGCGGGCCCAGTGGTACTAGCGAGAGTCTGGGCACCTGCCGGGTTAATTTCCAGCCCACCGACATTATTTCCTGCCTGGTTGTAGCGTGCAGCGATCGTCAGCGTTGCCGAACCAATGTCTCCTTGTGTGGCTGTGCCCTGAATACCGAAACCGTCAACGTTCGTTGCCAAAGTCGCCGTATCTCCAAAAGCACTATTTGCCGAACCGATAAGATAGGTGGGCGCACTACCTTTATATAACCCGGGGTTAGTGCCGTTGCCCTGGTCGTAAACGGTGACTGAAAAACCATTTTGAGCGTTAGTGCCGGCGGTAATTGTGGTATTAGTAGCCGCGGTAATTACAGTGCCGGTTGCGTCAGGAAATGTAACAGTCATGCCGCCGAATACGCAGCTAATTCGAGGGAGCACCGTAACACTAACTAGCGAGTCGTTGTCAATGACAATCTCAAGCGCCAAGGTGCCACTGCCGCCAAATGTTCCGCCAAGAGTCACGGTCGGGTCGGTATCGTTTTCAGCCGCAGTTTGATTAGTAATCTGATCATTACCCGCAGCACCGAAAGTTGCATTCGTGCCGATTTCTATAGTGATAATAGAGCCGTTCGCGATCGCTCCATCACCGGCGCATCGGGTGAAGGTAAAAGTGTCGGTCGTTGTGTTGACGGCGGCAATCTGGACCTCGTTCGCAGCGCCGGTACAACCGCCAGTTGCTACCAGGTTTTGATCGACGCCGTCGTCAGTGACGTCGTAGTCCTCAGGCTCGCTATCAGCAAAACCAGACGTATTAAAGGTATTGGGGAAATCGATCGTGATTGTATCGTTCTCATCCCATGAATCATTAATTGTAAAGCGAAGGGTGTGATTTGTGGGTACTGACTCTTTGATCGTCGCCAGTGTGTCAGAAAACGAAGTGACCAATGCGGCTCTCGTTCTTGCAACAGGGAAGACCGAAATGAGTAAGCTAAGCACGAACAAAAGGGCTTTATGCCTGCGTTGCCACGGCCGCGGCATCTTAGAATGTTCCCGTTACGATATAGAGAACTTCGGTTTGATAAGTTTTGGCCTCCTGCAGGGCGTCAACGGCAACGCGATGAGTAATAGTGTACTGCTCATTTACGACTGCCCCAGTGCCACCCGTTACGGCGTCAGTATGGTCAGCGATAATATCGCCGAATGCCGTCATCGAGAGCGCGGCGTACAGTAAGCCGCCATTAAACTTATCGGCGCCCTGAATTGTCGAGTCATTAGAGGTGTAGCCGTAGCCACAAGTTGAGCCGCCGGTACAGAATCCGGCCGGCCAAGCGCCCGGCGAGGCGTAAGTGCCTCCCTGGAACATCGGGATAGTGAATGTACCGTTAGTCAGCAGCCCGGTAGCATACTGGCGCACAACATAACCGCCGTAGGCGTTGGTACTGGTGGTAATAGTTAAGGTCTCGCCGTCTTGACGGTTATTGCTGTCGTTCAGGTTATTAAAAGTTAAAGTGGTCGAGCCAAGTGTGAAAGTGAGGGTTGGCAGAACGTCTTGGCCGTTTGAGGAAGTAGGGCTGGAAGTATTGTTGGCGTTATCAACCGCCCTGACATTGAAGTAGTAGCGCTGATTGGTATGCAGGTTCAGAGAACTTGCTGTTACAGATTCGGTCGTACTATTGTCTGTCCAGCCCTTAATATCAGTACCGCCGACGGTTGTGCCGATGGAGTACTGATATTTATTTAGCCCGGAGACGGTGCAAGTAAAGGCATCCCAGTTCGATGACAGGGCGCTTACTGATCCGTCATTGAAATCGGCATCTACGTCTTCGACTGTGCCATCGTATACTAGTCCACCGTACGTACAGGCAGTCGTGTCGACACCAAAGTCTCGCTCGCCTTCGCCGTTACCGCCGTAACTAACCCAGCCTGAGTAGGCGCCCCCAGAGTCTTTAACCCTGGCTTGCCAGTGGTATTCGTTTGTATCGGTGACACTGATTGTAACGCTTGCTGCTACCGGCGTTCCGGAATAGGCAACCGTTGCGCCACAAGAATCTTCAGTATTACTGAACAAGACTCCTAAAATGTCGCGCTCGACACAGAGCTGAATTGTCGCCGGGTTGTCCCCGTCAGAAATATCAGCGGTAAATTTAACCGAGAGCTCGTTGGTCCAACCGCCGGTAGTGATGACCGTGTCGTCAGTTTTCTTTTGCGCCAGATTAGTCGGTGAGCTCGGGTTTGCAAAACTCCAGTTAACGTTATTACCACAGTCTATATTCGTGCCGTTAGACGCACCAATGGTGTTACCGCTTGAAGCGTTTGACCTTGAAACATTAACGTAGCTTACGGCTGTCTGTGTGCCCGAGACGTTTAAGTTCCACGAGCCACTAACGGCGCTGTTGCGGAAGTAGACGCGAGTGCCACCGGCCTGCCCATTCCAGTTAATGTTGTTAAATGTGTAGGTATTGGCATCATCGAACTCAACCCTGGTGTTGGCAGTTGTGAAGGTCAAATTATTGGTTACTGTCACGTCGTTAGCAAAATCGACAGAGGCAGTGAAACCGGTTCGCTCACAGTCCGATGCTGAAGCGCCAGAGCTGTTAGTGATTTGTAGGTTATAGAATGTGTTAGCGCCACTAGCCCGACTGACAGTTTGTGTGCCCGTGCCACTTAGCAGAACTGTCGACGTGCCATTAGTGAAGCTGGCCGAGTCCGCATCGTTCCAGGCGCCGTTAATATCGTAAGTAGCGGAGCCCATCAGGAAGGAATACGAACCAGAACTCGATAGGGCGTTAAACGCATTACCCGCAGTGAAGTTCGTATTATTGACAGTATTGTCGACCGTCAGTGTGCCAGCGCCAGTATTCTCGTTAGTCCAGGAGCTCGTTAAGGTCATCGTTCCGGCTCCTATCGTGTAGGTTGGGCTACCACTGGTTGGCCGAAAATAGAGGTTGCCGCCGTATGTATAAGCGGGAATCGTTGTTGAAGTTGTAATCTGGAATCGAAAATTTGAGGTCGTAATTGATCCGGCAAATGAGTAGGTTGGCGTAGCAGTCATAAGGGTAAAGCAACCGCCGCTGCCACCAAGGACTCCCGAGGCACCAACCGTTAGGGTCGTTCCTGTTCCACCGTAGTAAAAGACGCCGTTACCGCAGGCAGAAGTGATATTGAATGTTCCTTGGACGTTGACATCGCTGTCGGTATTAACAAGTTCTGTACCAGCAAGATTGATCGAGGCGCCTGAGTTGATTGTCAGTTTATAAAAGTGACGCGTCGATCCACCGCTACCCGATGTGTCGATAGATTTAGAGACCCCAGTAAATACCACAGTTGAAGTACCGATATTTGAGTTCCATGTGGCGTTACTAACCCAGTTGCCCCGCACAGTAATTGTCGCGGCGTTGGCTTTAATCGCCGCAGTACCCGACTGAGTAACGTCAAAGGCGTCAATTGAGTACTCGGAACCTGTGATCGTATCTAACCGGCCGCCGCTGACAGTCAGATTGCCGTTAAAGTCAGCGTTTCCAGTTAGGTCAACTTCGGCGGCATCATTGCCGCCATTTATAATGACGTGGTACAGCGATTGGGCATTCGGGGCATAAGTTCTGGTGGCCGAAGCGGCCGGCGTGAAGGTAACGGTTGAAGTGCCTTCGGTGACTGTGATCGTGCCGCTGGTATTAATAAATCGAACGTCACCAGTCGTTGTGATTGAAGAAGTGCCTAGATCGAGGTTGTATGTCCCGCCCGTACTTTCCGGGTAGAGAGTGTTACCGGTACCCGTAAACGATATAGTTGAAGAGCCAAAGTTAGCCGAAACCGTTTGAGTAGCGCCGCCTGATCCAAGCCGAAAGCCAGATAACGTCATTGCGTTATTGGCGGTGTTGAAGGCAGTGCCAGTTATTACGCCCCCAGCGTACACACGCACCTCTGTTGAAGTGGTTAATCCTGCGTCAAGTTGGAATGTGGTGTCATTGGTTGTGCCAGCGAAAAAGAGGTTCCAGCTACTATGACTGTAGTTATCGCCGTCAACCGTCAGTGTCAGACTGGCGTTGTATCCGGTCCACGAGATTATATTGAATCCACTACCAGTGAAAGCTGTTGTGGAGTTAACGACAAGAGGCTTACTAGAAACTCGTGGTCTGGGGGTTAGTACTGATGAGCTACCGGAGAGGGTGCCACCATTTAGCGTTACGACACTCTCGACATTAATTGTCTTTGAAGCTGGTAGAGTAGTCGTGAACGTCGAGTAAGCGAGATTCAAGTTATAGAACTCAAATCCCGTAGAAAGGTCGATTGCTCCTGTGCCATTTAGCGTGACTGTTGATGTACCCGGAGTGAATTTACCGCCCAAATCCGTCCAGTTGCGCGAGACGGTAATTGTCGAGCCGTTACCTGTGAGTCCAACTCCAGCAGTATTGGCAAGTGTTAAGTCGCGAGTGACCGTAAGAGAATGATTTGAGCCAGTGGTTGATAGCGCCCCGTTGGTCACCGTCAAGTCGTTGCCAACAGTTGTATTGCCCTCAAGCACGTACGTTTCGGAGGAGTTATTGATATCGAGGTTGTAGTACCCAGTGGAGCTACCGTTAGGGTTTTGCTCGACCGTTGTGTTCCCAAGTGGGTAGTCACCGGTGAACGTAAAAGTCGAAGTGCCCGGGTTAATCTGACCAATAAAGCCACCGAAATCAGTTGTCTCCATTCGGAGAGGAATTCCGCTCGCTCCCGAGAGCGTCCAAGTTCGATTGCCGCCTGTCAAGATAATACCGTCGTTGTCGTTGGCACCGGCGGCTCGGTTGACTCTCATAACGGCGCTTACAGTGATCCCGCCACTGCCGCCGGTTTGGGTGGTAATTGTTTGCCAAGTGTCGAACACTGCTGCGCTAGAGAAAGTAAGGTCATTGAAAGTCCAGGCAGTTGACCCCGAAGTAGTTCCAAAGTTTTTCCCAACATTAGCCAATAGACGCTGCTCGAACGTCCCACCCGTTAAGCTGATGATTCCGGCCGTTCCAGCGACATTGCCGTTGACGGTGATATTTTGGGTTCCGTTAAGTGTCCCGGCCGTCATTGTTAAATCGTTTGCGACGACGACTGCGGCGTCGGGCTGCACGGTTGCAGCACCGTTAACGATAACGTTGTAAAGTGTCTGGCCGTTTGGTGAGTATGTTGATGTGCCAGTCGTCGGAGCAAATGTAAAAGTGGAAGTACCGTCATCAACGGCTAAGGTGCCGGTACCGTTGACGAACTTAACGTGTCCGGTTGCTGAAATGGAAGCAGTTTGGAAGTTGGCCACCTGTGCCCCTCCGTTTGAACTTACGTAAAAGGTGTCGGCGGCACTGGCAAGATCGAAGGTAGCTGTGCTCGAGCCCCAGTTAGAAGTTGTGGCGCTGTTGTCAGTAGAGTCACCCTGAATCCACTTGTCGGCATTGATTGTGAAGTTTTGGGTGTTAAACGTTGCGGTACTAAGCGTATCTGCCTTGACTTGAATATAGCCATTGGTCGTAATGTTGCCACCAACGTTATACGTTACCAACCCTCCAGCAGAGACGTTGGCGCGCATCAGAATATTCCAGGTGCCGTAGTTTGTCGCGCCGGTCACAGTCACTGTCGCGGCGCTCTGTTTGCGTAGCTGAAAAGTCGCATTTGAACCAGAAAGTGTTGCTCCGGTGCCGATGACTAGATCAGCCCCAGCAGTCCTAAAGAGCTCGAATTCACATGTTACCGAGCAAGTCATCGTGCCGCCGCTTGCATCGCCTATAGTTAGAACTCCAAACACGTCGGTTCTGGCAGTCGCCATCGTCGTCGTTTTGGTGTTATACGCCACTGTTAAGTTTTCGAATTGGGTTTGGCCGCCGCCGACAGTCAGGATTTGACCGTCACCGTTAAGCTGAACGGTCGAACTGTCGCGAGTGAAAGTTCCGTTCAGTCCTTTTGACCAGTCGCGGGAGACGGTGATAGTCGAACCTCTAGCCCGGAAAGTAGCACCCGCCGTATTAGCTATTAGGACGTCGCGGGTAATACTCATACCATGGTTTGACGCTGTCGTGTCGAGCGTACCGTTGGTGATGGTTAAGTCGTTGCCGGCGTTCGTCGTCCCCTCGAGGACAAAAATTTCGCCGTTACGGTTTATGTCTAAGTTGTAGTAGGTCGCGGCTTGGACTGTCATATTACCCAGGCCTATGTTACCTGTGTAGGTAAATGTCGACACGTTAGCCGTTAGCACGCCAGCCGGAGAAGCGAGGATTTCGAACGGAATGCCGGTGGTGGCATTGCCAGAAAGAGTCCAAGTACGGTTACCGGCATCTAGAGTCGTTGTGGCGCCTGCCGCATCTCCACTTGACCCAATTTTAAGCAGGGTGGTAACGGTGATTCCTCCTGTACCACCAGTCTGGGTTGTGACGGTAATTCCAGCTGAGGCGTGCGAGTTAGAGAACGTCAAGGAAGAAAACGTCCAAGCTGTTGAGCCGCTAGTCGTACCAAAATTTTTATTAGCCGAAACGCGTTGGGTGAAAGTTCCACTGGTTAAATTGATCTCACCTGCGGTTCCTTGGACGTGGCCGTTGACGGTGATGTTTTGTGTGCCTACAAGTCGGCCATTGGTCATGGTGAGGTCGTTATTAATTTGCGCCGCTGCATCGGGTTGCACATCAGCGGTACTTGTGGCGCCGTTGATATAGACGTTATAGAGCGCCTGTCCGTTCGGTGAGTAGGTTTTGACCGCAGCGGTCGGTGGAGTAAAGCGGAAATCGGATGTGCCAGGATCAACAGTAATCGTACCGGTACCGTTCACGAATTTGACGTTACCAGAAACTGTCACGTCCGAAGTATTGAGATTGAGGGTATGAGAACCGCAGTCCGTTCCAACATAGAGCGCATCGCTCGTGCTCGATAGCGCTATGACAGAATCATTAAGGCTTGCTGTCCACGAGCCAGTTCTTGCGGGAGTACACGGCGCGATGCGCATTGATGACGAGGTGATCGAGTAATTACTAGCCGTAGTAGTAAAAATGCTGCCCGTTATGCCGTTGGTTGCCTCTAGCCTCGGGCCAAAAGACGTTGTGGTGATGTTGCCGCCTAGCTGAAACGTTGAGCCGTTACCAGTCGCGGCATAATTGACAATTCCCCAACTACCGTAGTTTGCCCCCGTAATAGTGAGGACGCTGCTAGCTGAGTTGGTTCGGAAGATAAGGTCGCGGCTGCTATTCAGGGTAGTGGCCGACGCGAAAACTACCGGTGTGCACGTTCCCGAACAATGAAGGTCGATCCAACTGCCACCGCCACCAGCGACAGTGCCGCCGTTAAACGTTAGAACATTATTTACATCCCAATCGTTGAGCGACAGCGTCGTAGTAAAGCCAGACGGTCCAAGGTGGACGTTATAGAACTGACTGTTGTTGGCGACCGTGAACGTCCCAGTCCCAGCCATCACTAACGTATCAGTACTATGGGTGTACTTGTCGCCCGTGTCATTGAAGTGACGCGAAACAGTAATCGTTGAAGAACCGGCGGCGAAGTCGGTATTAAGCGCGTTAGTGAGAGTGAGGTCTCGCGTTACGGTAACGGCATTGTTGTTTGTGTCGATGTTGCCGGCGGATAGCGTGAAATCATTTGCCGCTTCAACCGCCGCTTGGATCTCCCAATCGTCGGTGGCAGTCCCTTCGGCAGTCGTAAAGTCGATATTATAAAACTTGCCATTCACACCACTTAGGGTGCCACTCAGAGTTCTGCCGGTTACGCTGGTGTTGAAGGTCACCGTACTAGTGCCGGAAGAAAAGACAGAGTCGTTCTGCCAGTTGCCGTTCACCGTTACGACATTTCCATCGGCAGTCCAGGTACCGTCGTTCTCGACGTGCATTGTGGTAACATCAGCGCCGCCACCGGAGGCAGGACGGAAAGTATCACCGGCAGCGATATAAAGCTCCTCATCGGTATATGATCCGAGCGAATCGACCGTCAGGTCATCGCCGGCTGAAACGTCGAAAAAGATATCTTCATCGGCAGAGACCGAGTTATCGTACTGACTAAGATCAGTGTTACTGAGCGTCTGGTTGTCGACGGAGCCAATGGATAGGTGTCGCCAAAAAAGTTGAATGCCGGTGATGTCGCCAGTGCCGTCGTATTTTGTAACTGCTACGGCCTCTTCATCATCGGTTGCCTCGCCGTTGATGAAAACAGTGACAATATCATTTATTACCGGCTGAGTTACGCCGGAAATTGCCCAAGCGCCGTCGACAGTCGCATCCACCTTGCCGGTTTGAATCGTGCCGTTTACGGCGACGGCGATTTCGTTAGAACCGTCATCGGTGCAGTCGGTTGTTTGATCGTACTGATCGCAGGAGCCGGAGATTGTTATTTCTGGAGGGGTGTAGTCAACTAATAGCCAAAGCGTCGAAACCTGGACAGTGCCTGAGCCGGCAATGTCGCGAACGCCTATTTGGGCCGTATCAAGCTGTGTATCGGTCCAGGCTGTTTCTTGCTCGGGCCTGGTATAAGCCGTTAGCGGGTATTGATAGGGCGCGGCTGTGCGGTTACTGACCCAGGTCGTTGAAGCAGGCGAGAGCGTATCTGATTCGATCGGTACGGCGCTAGTATTATCTTTAATCCGGACTTTGAAATCTTCCTGGGTTGCCGAACTAGTTCGGAAACGCGCGCCAACATGAACGACGTTCACTGTGTCCGAGGCACCGATTGGCGAAGCATCAAGGTTAAAGTCCTCGTAATCCCCGGTTGTAGTTTCTTCGACATAACTCGTCGCTTCGTCAGGTGTGATTTCATCAAGACACTGCCAGTTGGCGTCCGCGGCGTCGTCACAAGTAGTCGTCTCCGAACCAGCCGAAGCCCAAGTTTCAGAGTTGTCACCAGTTGCATTCGGTCTAAGGTGGATAATCTTCCCCGCGCCAGGCCAGGTGTTTTGGTATGAGCCTTGATTTTTGTTTAACGCTACATCGTCCCAAATTAAATCACCAACGGTATTGGTTGTTGACTCGGCGTCGTCACTGGCGTGTAGGCCCAAACCTAGCCGAGCCGCACCCCCAGCAGTTATGTCACGTGTGGTTGAGGAAGCAAATGACACGCCGTCAAGTCGACCGTCAACTTCGTCGTTACCGTCATCGCAAGCAGTGCCACAAACAAGTTTCAACTCAACCCGGTACCAGACGCCCGTTGAAAGCGTCGAAGATGCCGAACCTATGGCGCCGTCTTCATCGTGGAGTGTCAAAGTCTCAGATGCAGTCAACTTGATGTAAGCCTTTCGTGAGTTAGTAGTGTTGAGAATCGACAACACAGTGACATCACTTGAATCGAACCCGGTAGCGATTCGTAGATAGGCCCTAACGAAGTAATCGCCGGTCGTGTTGCTCGTTGCGAAGTTGTAGCGAATCCATTCGGCACCGCCAGCGTTCTCGGTTTCAAGAGCGTAAGCACCAGAGCGAAATGTCGAGGAATTGATAGCAGGGCTGCTAGTTGTCGCTGTCCATTCCTCGTCGGCAACGGTCGAGTTAAGCTCAAAACCACTGGAAAAAAGTCGCCCACCAAAATTAGGAACGTATTCGACTTGGAGCCAAATTGCCGATGCTCTGATACCAACTCCGTTATTAGTGTTCGTTTTGACACCGATTTGACTACTATCTAAATCTGTTGTCGTCCAAGGCGAGGTACTCGTACCAGGTAGGTCATAATCAGTAATCTTGTTGAGCTGCGCAGAATCGTCATCATTGGTTCGCCAGGTAGTATCGCTGTCAAGAACCGTGGTTGTTGCTTCGTCTGTGGTGCCGCTGGCAGCTGCTTTCAGCCTGACGACAAGGTCTTGGTTAGATTCACCTGCTGCGCAACCGAAACCCTCTGTGGTAGTGCCGCAAGCCCGGAACCGTACGCCAACCGAGACAAGCCTGACGTAGTCGTTCGCAGTCAAGCCAGCGCTAGTGGAGGACTCGATATTATAGTCGTCAATTTCATTGTTAGTCGTTGTTGCCGAATAGGTGGTCGAGTTGTCGGGTGGTATTTCATCGACACACTGCCAGTTAGGGTCGCCAGCGGCGTCACACTCAGTAGGTGACCCGGCCTCAGTAGTGTTGTCCCATTGCTCATTATCGCCGGTGGCATCTGGCTGCATGTGAACAATCTTGCCCTCGCCGGGCCAGTTGTCAGTTCGTCCGGTTGAGTCGTTGACGGCAATGTCGTCAAAATAGAGGTCGGCAGTTGTTGAAGTTAGCACTCCCCAAGTGAGGCGATCAACACCGGCATCTAGAGTTCGGTCGGTTGATGAGGCGACTTGAACACCATCCAAACGTAATTCCATATCGGCGACAGCGCTGCTGAGGGTAGTTGTGTCGATGTAAAGCTCAATGCGGTACCAAGTATTGGTGGCTAATACCGAACTTGCCGAACCAATTATGGCGTTATCTTCTTCATTCCAAAGCTCGATCGACCGATCCGAATTCATCCGGACACCAATTTTATTGTTAGTACTTGTTCCAGCCCGGAAAATTCCGATCTCCGTTCCTGGTGCGGTGGCAATACGTATATAAGCTCGGAACCAAAATTTATTTTGTTGTGCCGAGTTGGCCCAGGTCTTATAGATCGTCGCCGTGTTACTCGAGGTGTTGGCTCGGTAGGCGTAGCCGCCAGAGCGTTTCGTGGTTGAGTCGATCGTTGGTGTAGTACCAGAGGAACTGGTGATCTCCATATCTGCGGTCAGCGAGTTAAGCTCCGCGCCGCTTGACCAAAGACGGGCACCTGAGGCAGAGCCAGTTTGGCTTTGGGTAAGGGTCGGTAGGAAACCACTGCCAGTGATGCCGATGACAACAGCGAGCAACGTCAACAACAAACCAACTCGGCGCACCGGTTTGCTACTTAGTACCACCCCCAAGGAATAAACTCCGTCTAAGCGCCGCATCCCTCCTCTTACATTAATATTGCTTTAACCATAACAGGATAACCTCCAGATTGCCAAACCTGTTGAGGAAAAGTTTTTGGCGCTATGACCGTTCCAACTAAACCTGATTTAAGGTAGAGTAAAATTCATGAAAATTAGCCACGAGAAATTACCCTACAGCCGCATTAAATACGTTGTCGAGATTGACGAGACGGAAACGGTCGAGTTCTTTACTGAAGCGTCAAAAAACTTAGCAGCGAAGACTAATGTCGCTGGATTTCGACCGGGAAAGGCGCCTGCAGAAGTAATTCGTAGCCAATTAAAACCCGAGGACTTGCGCGAAGAGGCCTACGCTCTTGCGGCCAGACAAGCCTGGAGTGAAATTGCCGAGAAGAGCCAAGTCTTGCCGATCGAGGATCCAAGCGTTGAGGTAGAGAAGTTCGAGGAAGGCGCTGCGAGCCGGCTAATCTTCTTGTTTGACGTTCGCCCAGAAGTTAAAGTCAAAGACTGGCGCAAAATAAAAGTTGAGAGCTTCCCTGTGACTGAAGTTACCGATGTAGAAGTGGCGGATGTTCTTAATTCGTTAGGCCGGGCGCATGCTCAAACGCTAGTCAAACTCGAACCCGCGGAAAAGGGCGACAAGTTGGAAGTGACCTTCACTGGTTCAATTAACGGTGTTCGAAAAGACAAGCTAGCTGCCTCTAAATTTGGCTTAGTTCTTGGACAAGGCGGGGTTGTGCCAGGTTTCGAAGATAATCTTATCGGGGTCCGTCGTGGTGATAGTAAAAAATTTACCGTTACGTTCCCAAAAGACCATTTTGACAAAGAATTTGCCGGTCAGAAGATTGATTTTGAAACTACGGTAGATGAGGTTTTTCGACTAGTTCTACCGCCACAGGACAATAGCTTCGCCGAAAAATTCGGCCACAAAACTTTTGACGAACTGCGTCAGGCAGTCAAAGAGGATTTAGCGCGTCATAAAGAAGAAGAGGCTCAAACTCAGCGCAAGGCAAAATGGCTCTCGGAGTTTGACAAGAAGGTTGAGACCACAATTCCGCGTAGTTTATTGAAGGCAGAAGTAGATCGATCGCGACAAGCTTGGTCCGCCTTTTTGGCTGAACGTAGTATCAAGCCCGAGGACTGGTTAGCGCGCCGCAATACTACTCTTGAGAAACTCGAAGAGGATTGGTCGCGTGCCGCCGAATCGTCAGTTCGTATCGGTTTAGGGCTAGCGGAAGTTGCTAAAGAGCAAGGAAAAGAACTCAAGAACGACCAAGACTATCAGGAATTCCTGGAAGAGCTAGTAAAAGCTCCAAAATAGTCTGCGATTATCGGTCCTAACTTTGCAACTATAGGTAAAGAGATTGCAGTAATTTTTGCGTAATCTGGTTGAGGCGTTAGGTTTGTTGTCCTCTAGGAAAAGGAAGGAGGTTGGAATGGCTATGACACGAGAATTACGTCGAGAGCGGGTAACTTGGCGACCGGACGTGGTCGACGAAACCGGGGAAGCCACTGCCTTTAAGGCCACTCAGGTTGTTTACTACGTCTTGAGTGTCCTGGAAGGGCTGCTAGTTATCAGGTTCGCTTTCAAGCTATTTGCTGCAAACGCCGCTAATGGTCTCGTCGACTTTGTCTACGATCTGACCGGGCCTTTTGTCGCCCCGTTCCGAGGTATCTTTGCTTCGCCAGTAGAGGAGGGAACGGTCTTTGAGTCGTCGACGTTACTAGCGATGGTTGTTTACGCGCTCGTCGCTTACATCATTGCCCGGCTCTTCTTCATTATGTCCGATAGCACGGAAAGCGCTTACCACAGCTAGCAGATAACTTGTTTGGGGTATTTTTTACCCCTCCGTGGGGAGGGGTAAAAGACGTGTTTCCGTCTTGGCGTCACAACGTCCGGACGGAAACGAGTTGAGGGAAGTAAGGCTCGGCAGCTTGGAAGTGAGCTGTGGAGTCGATGTCTGTGCCGATACCGGGCCAGTCACCGATCACGGCGCTGACAGGACACTTGGCAAGCTTGCGCGCTCTGTGCTCGAGGTCGCTAATTCTCAGCACCTCGGGTTTAGTTCGCGCTCGGAGATATCGGACCGCTATGAACGGCCCGAGCATCCAAGCAAGCCGGAGCTTGTTTTTCCTGGCCTTGTAGGCGCGCTCGACGAATGGCAGAACCGTATCCCACACCCACTTCTCACCAGAGAAGATGTTGCCAAGCGTGAACTCGCCCTCAGCGGTTGTGAGCGATGTACGACTTAGCTCTGGGTACTTGTCGCGGCAAGCCGCGACAGGCACGACAGCGCAGTACAAGGTGCTACCGTTTTGGCGCGACAGGAACTCCGAGACCTCCTTGGCTTCCAGGAAAGGCATATCGCACGTCGACAGAATCACCCGGTCGCTGTAGTCGGCCAGATCCAGTCCATTCTTCAAGCTACCCAGCAGGCTTAAGCCCGCCGCAGCTTCTTGGCAGTCGGCAACTTTCGCGCCGACAACGGTGATCTTTTGCACGCCGGCATCTCGGAACGCTGACGCAACTCGCTCTACCATGCGAACACCGTTTACAGGTATGTTGGCGACGTGCGAAACGCCGCAGTACGACTCAAGGTCCGGTAAGCGTTTACCGCCTGCCAGGATAATTGCGTGAGCATTCTTCAATGGGCTCCTCCGTGAATGGAAATTTCGAAACATGGGCATTGTATCGACGTAGATCGTTCATTTCAAGGAATAACGTTGACGAAATGTAAAGCAAGCTTTACACTCAACCCATGGAAGAACCAAAGAACCAGATACTCGTTCCGATGGTTATCGAAAAAACGGCGTTTGGCGAACGAGCCTACGATATTTATTCGCGCTTACTTCGCGACCGAATTATTTTTGTCGGCGGACCGGTTGAGGATCATCTCGCTAACGTCATTATGGCGCAGCTATTATTCCTCGAGTCGGAGAACGCCACTAAAGACATTCAGATATATATCAACAGCCCGGGCGGCTCGGTCTCGGCGGGTCTCGCAATTTACGACACGATGAAGCACATCAAGCCGGACGTCTCAACGATCTGCATCGGCATGGCCGCATCAATGGGGGCGTTTCTTTTAGCTGGCGGGGCCAAAGGCAAGCGTTTCGCGTTACCTAATTCTCGGGTCATGATTCACCAGGTAATGGGTGGCGCTGAGGGCCAGGCTAGTGACGTTGAGATACAAGCCAAAGAAATTCTTTACATCAAACAGCGTCTTAATCATATCCTGGCTGAGAATACGGGCAAAAAACTAGAGAAAATCGAACACGACACTGACCGTAACTTTTGGATGAGTGGCAGCGAGGCGGTCGAATACGGTCTCGTTGACAAGGTCCTGGTTTAGTTTTCGTTGCGCTTCGCGAACCCCGCGTCGGTCACAGCAAACCCCTGACGTGCAAATTTTGGTACATAGACTTATGCTAGCTTAAATGGAAGCACGGGTCAGAATCATGTTGTACGTCTTGCTCGTCCTGACGATTGGTCTGGCCTCGAGGTTTTTTAGCGCTGAGCAGTACGAGGCGAGCAGTGCCAGCGCTGAGTTTTACGTCTCATCGACGGGTAGCGATAGCAATTCAGGCACGATTGACGCACCGTTCAAAACCATTGAAAAAGCCAAACTGTCTGCTCGCTCCACGGCTGGTAACGTCAATATAAATCTACGCGGCGGCGTTTACGAACTATCCAATCCAATAAACTTAACTTCAGCCGACTCCGGCAAGGGCGGCGGAGTTGTCACGTATCAGTCATATCAGAATGAGGTGGTAGTAGTGCGTGGCAGTAAGGCGCTGGCCGGGTTTACGGCAATTGGTGGCGGGATTTATGAGGTAGACCTAACTGCCAACGGCTTGGGGACTCAAACAGTTAAAGACCTTTTCGTTAATGGTGTCCGCCAAATACCAGCTCGTTACCCGAATTATATTGCCCCAAATTTCTCTAAGACTGATCCATGGGAAGGCAATTTCGTTTTTGCGGCCAGTAATACACCGGAGGTGAAGAATAAGGTTGTTTACAGCGATACTTTCACGCGGCCTGAGAGTTGGAGCAATCCGACAACAGGTTCGGTTAACATTTATTCTGGCCCAAACTACTGGAATTCAATTGTTCCGATATCGGCCTTAAACAAAGCAGGCCGAACCATCAATTTCGGTAGCGACGTAACCTATAACCTATTGCCTGGTAATCGCTTTTTCGTTGAAAATATTCGCGAGGAGCTAGACGCACCCGGTGAATGGTTCTTCGATGCTAGTGCCAAAAAAGTTTTACTGATTCCGCCAGCGGGGATTAACATTAACTCCGATCGCATTTCCGTCCCAATCTCAAACTATATTTTCAATCCGAACGGCGCCAATAACATCAAATTTTCCCATCTTGTTCTCGAAGAATCACAGAGACACGCCTTATATCTAATTAGTTCCAAAGACATTACTATCGACAACTCTGTGATACGAAACACAACTGAGCGAGGCATTTTTGTCCAAGGCTCGTCGGAACGTGTGAGCATTAACAATAACATCATCCATGATACTGGCGACGACGGGATTATGATTGACCAGACCGATTACTCTTACCGTAAGAACTTGTCATCATCTGGGCATAGCATTACAAATAATCGAGTATACTTGGTCGGACAAATTATAAAGTGGGGTAGCGGCATCAAGGCTAGCAGTACGGTAGGTCTAAAGATCGCGAATAACGAGGTTTATGATACCCCCCGTGTCGGTATCTTTCTCGTTGGCAACGATACCGTCGTTGAATCGAACCATGTTCATAACACCAACCGAGAAACTCAAGATTCTGGAGGAATCTATACTATCGCCCGATCTTGGCTGTACCGAGGCAATGTCATTAATAATAACTTCGTGCACGATACGGGTGGTTACGGACGATCTGGTAGCGTATGGATCTTCAATTATTTCTCCTGGGGCATATATCTGGACGACTTCTCCAGCGGCACCTGGGTTTACAACAATGTCGTCGCCCGATCACCGAAAGGCGGCGTCCAAGTTCATGGCGGTCGCGACAACACAGTAACTAACAATATATTTTCTGAGTCGCTAACTGAATCTAATACGTATCTGCAAGGTAGGGACGTATCAGTTAGCCTCTATTCCACAATGTGGAATGAGCTTTCAGCAATGAGCGCAAATGGGTTTGATCACGACAAGTATTTTGCGAAATACCCAGAGCTAAGCACTATAACCGAGACAATGACCAACGCTACCGCATACGCAGGCAATAAAATAACCAAGAATATTTTCTACTTCCCAAGCCACCCTAGCGTCCGCCTATACTGGGTTAGATATTTTATCGGCAATACCGGCAACGTCGTTGACTACAATGTAATTTGGAACGGTGGCGTCGCTTTGTCAGTAACGCACCCGGAATCGGCTGGTTCACAGTTGAGCTGGGATCAATGGAAGGCATTTGGGTACGATACCCATTCGGTAATTGCCGACCCGCTCTTCAAAGATCCGGGGCATGATAACTACGAGTTGAAGTCGGGTTCACCAGCCTTACAGGTTGGTTTTGTGCCGTTCATCACCAGCGACGTTGGGCCGACAACACCCCCGCCGATAGATCCCGGCAGTGCCGATAGATACAACAACACTAGTACCAATAATGATGCAGCAAGTACTTCTTCGACCCCTAACGCAGGGACCTCCGGCTCGACTAATTCGAAAAGTAAGAAGAATAACAGTGCTGATACTTCACCGGGCACCCAGGTTAGCAAGACCGAACAGGCAATAAACCTGCCCGATATTACAGAGGGCGAAGACATAAGTCTCAAAGACCAGTTTAAAATCCTTGGCATAAAGCAGGGCTCTGTAGTAGTGGTAAGCGTTTTAGTGATCTTGCTAATGCTCTGCAGTTTGGCGGTGATGTTTGTCCATAAACTGAAAATCGAGCATTTACGTCGTTTGCAGCGCAGTTTTCGTAACCTCCATTCCTAGGACTCTTTGCCCTTGACTTTGCTGCGGCTTAATCATAAAATTGCCGTAAGTTCTGTTTCTCGAGACATCGAGGTCACAACTAGAAATTTAACAACTGACCACAACCGTCAGGTGATGTTTCGCTGACTTGTTAGCGAAATTGATGCCTTAAGGCATGAGTATTTGGCGGTTGCAAGAAACACACTACAAACTTCTTACATATGAGTTAATATATGTACCCATTTCGGTCAAACGAAATGGTGCCCGCATTTAAGAACCCTTAGCGTGCCAGCCTGTTGTCGCAGTCGTCAACTGACGACGCGTCGTAAGACACGACAGCAAATCAAGCAGCACACAAAGGAGTTTCTGAGCGCTTCGGTTAGAGTTGAGAGTTAGACTACATGCACTTTCCGCCAGGAAAGAGCAAGAAGTGGACTCTCATAAGAACTCCACCGAAGTTACAATGAGAGTTTGATCCTGGCTCAGGATGAATGCTGGCGGCGTGCCTAATACATGCAAGTCGAACGGGTTTAGACCCGTGGCGAACGGGTGAGTAACGCGTGGGTAGCTGCTCCGAAGTCGGGGATAACCAGCCGAAAGGTTGGCTAACACTCGATAGTCCCGCAAGGGTAAAGTTTACGCTTCGGAAGGCGCCTGCGTCCTATCAGCTTGTTGGTGAGGTAATGGCTCACCAAGGCGATGACGGGTAGCCGGTCTGAGAGGATGATCGGCCACAGTGGAACTGAGACACGGTCCACACTCCTACGGGAGGCAGCAGTAGGGAATTGTCGGCAATGGGCGAAAGCCTGACCGCGCGACGCCGCGTGAAGGAAGAAGGCCTTCGGGTTGTAAACTTCTTTTATGAGGGAAGATTATGACGGTACCTCATGAATAAGGGCCTGCTAACTACGTGCCAGCAGCAGCGGTAATACGTAGGGCCCAAGCATTATCCGGAATTACTGGGCGTAAAGAGTGCGTAGGTGTTCTATTAAGTCGGTCGTTAAATCCCACTGCTTAACAGTGGGGCTGCGAGCGATACTAATAGAATTGAGTGTTGCAGGGGCAAGCAGAATTCTTGGAGTAGGGGTGAAATCCGTTGATACCAAGAGGAATACCAATGGCGAAGGCAGCTTGCTAGGCAAACACTGACACTGAGGCACGAAAGCGTGGGGAGCAAACGGGATTAGATACCCCGGTAGTCCACGCCGTAAACGATGCCAACTAGCAATTGGGAGAGTCGACCCTCTCGGTTGCGAAGCTAACGCGTCAAGTTGGCCGCCTGGGGAGTACGGTCGCAAGACTAAAACTCAAAGGAATTGGCGGGGGCTCGCACAAGTGGTGGAGCATGTGGTTTAATTCGACAATAACCGAGGAACCTTATCCAGGGTTTGACATCCGGGGAAAGTCCTAGAAATAGGACCGTGCCTTCGGGAGCCCCGTGACAGGTACTGCACGGTCGTCGTCAGTTCGTGTCGTGAGATGTGAGGTTAAGTCCTTGAACGAACGCAACCCTCGTCCTCTGTTGGATTTCAGAGGAGACCGCCCTGGTAACAGGGAGGAAGGTGGGGATGACGTCAGATCCGCGTGGTCTTTATACCCTGGGCTACACACGTGCTACAATCCGTTCTACAATGGGTCGCCAAGCCGCGAGGCGGAGCTAATCCCATCAAAAGTTCGGTCAGTTCGGATCGGAGTCTGCAACTCGACTCCGTGAAGCTGGAATCACTAGTAATCGCGAATCAGCTAAGTCGCGGTGAATACGTTCTCGAGCCTTGCACACACCGCCCGTCAAGTGAGCCGAGCTGGTAACACCCGAAGCGTCTTAAATTAATGAGGCACTAAGGTGGGATCAGTAAGGAGCGCTAAGTCGTAACAAGGTATCCGTAGGGGAATCTGCGGATGGATCACCTCCTTTCTAGAGGAATTTTCTTCTAGGTCGAGGCTGAAGTGTTACTTCAGACGAGAAAGATTGTTTCTTGCAGCCGCCAAGTGTTCAACGCGCGTTGAATGGCTAAATGTAAAGCTCTACTTCGGTAGAGCTTTACATTTAGGGGTGGATTTTATCTGTTAACTGATTTAAACTTGATGGAGTTAAGCGCGTCACGCATACATTACAATTTGATTCATGCGAGTATAGCTCAGTTGGTTAGAGCGCGTCACTGATATTTAAAATCTTGTGTGGGAACCTGGGCGTATAGCTCAGTTGGTTAGAGCGCGTCACTGATAATGACGAGGTCTCTGGTTCAAATCCAGATACGCCCACAAAGATTTTAAATTCCTCTGCGGCAGAGCCGCGGCGGATAATGACGAGGTCCCTGGTTCAAATCCAGGTACTCGCACAATGACTATTAGAGCCAAAGCATTAGTTGCCGCTGTGGCTGTTTGGCTTTTATTTTTGAATACTTTTTTACCCGAACTTTATATCGGGTCGAGCGGCATTAACTATTTTGCCGACCTTACTCACTCCAAATGGAGAGACGTAATTTCACTGGTTAGTTTGGGGCTATCTTTCATAACGTATCTCGGCTTTAGCTGGTACTTCTTTAAGACGTATTCATGGAGGTGGCTCGTACTCGTTGCTATGGGAGCAATCTTAATCTTTTTCGGATACTTTATTGCCGTCCCCAGTTGAAGTAGTTCTATCGTCGGGCAACAACGAGTGCGTTAGGTAGGCTTCGGCCGGGGCCAACTTTGTAGCTATTGTTATAAATCATCGCGCTCGACCCGCCGCCGTCGACGTTCATCGCGTAATCAACATCGAGCTCGTCCATAATATCGGCTAGATCTATGACGGTCGCGCTCTTGGCAATCGCCAAGTAGAGCACCTGTCCTTTCAGGCCCATCGCGCCGCGGTTAGACTTGACCGTTTTTTGTTTGCTATCGAGGTTACTTTGGTTGAGCACGTTACTGCCACCAGAAACCAACGCTGGGGACGAACTGATACCGGCGGTAATAGTGCCGCTAAAGCTAGACCAGGAACCATAATATTTGGCCGTATTGCCGTTCACTGTCAGGAACGGCTCATATTCAAAGGAGCCATTGCTGCCGTTGATCATTTTACTAAGGCGGCTGTTCCAAACTTTCCAGTAGAAGGAGCCGGTCTTGCCAGCGCAGGATGAATAGTCTGCGGGACAGAAGTAGGTACCGTTCATGCCGGCAAAGGCGCCGTGGTCACTGACGTAACTGGAAAGCGACTTGGTCGGACAGTTGTCGACGCAGTCGTTGTCGTTGGCCGTATCGGTAATAACGCGGAACTCGCCGCTCGCGAGATTAAATTTCGATAAATGTACCGTGTAGCCTTTAACGGTCACGACTTCGTACGAACTGTCGCCGTTGGTTAGTACTGAGCTCGGCGGTGGGGCACTAGTCGGAGGAGGGGCGGCGGGTGCCTTAGAAAGCGAAAAGTCGTAGGTGGCTGTTTGCCCGGCACTAATTGTAACGCCGGACTTAGTGTGCGAGGTGTAACCACTTTTGCTGCCGACAAGCGTCCAGCTGCCAGCCTTAACGGTCAATAAGTAGCGACCATCTGTTCCAGTGAGCACGGAACCGAGCTCGCTGCTGCCTTCTTTCAGGGCCACTTTTACACCCGACAACGGATTGTCACCTTCTTTAACTACGCCCGACAGCGTACCTTTTTGTTTCTCGGCTTCAATCGCTGCGGTCTGGCTCGTGATTAGAGCCATGACCGAAGCAAGCTGCGTTGTAAGTTCAGTAGCTGCCTGGAGATATTCATGCTCAGTGAGGATAAGGGCGTAGTTCGTTGCAAGCTCGGTTTTCTGCGCTGAAACGTCGGCACCAAGACTCTCGGCCTCGGTTATTTTTACGGCGACATTCTTGTAGGAAGTGATGGCCAAATTTCGCAACTTTTCATTATTTTGGGCAATGGTGTCAGTTTCGGCTCGTAAATTTCTTTGCGTGTGTAAAACCTCCGCCGAATAAACGGAGGCGATAAAGAGCGTTGAGATAAGCGCCAAACTGACCCAACGCGCTTGGTTACTAAAATTCCTACTGACAATTTGTCGGCTCCATAGACGCATAAAAGTATTGTAGCTTACTGCTCTCTCCGCAGGTTCGTGAAACCGTTTAACAGCCGAAGCGAATCAGGCATACTAAGGCTCACGAATGATTCATCAGATAGTCAAGAAAAACTCCCTCAAACTCCCCCCGAAACATGTTATGCAAATCGTCGGCTTTATTTTTTTATTTGGCATTTTTATTGCTGTTGTTTCGGCGTTAATTCAGAAATATGTTAACCCCGCCGAGCACCCAGTTGTCCAACAGTTACTAAAACACGAGAGCACGGCTTTATTGTCGTATTTCGCCTATACGATGGTTGCTTCGGTTTTCGTGCCGATACCGACCCTGCCCGTTGACGTTGTTTTACTAAACATAATGGATCCCGTGAGCGTTATCGTCGTACGACTCGCCGGGGGCTTAGCTGGCTCAAGCATCAACTTTTACGTCGCACGAAACTTTGGCCGACCGTTATTGAAACGCTGGTTCTCACCGAGGAATTTCAATTTCATAGAAGAGCTAAGCGACAACCTGCGTTGGCAACATTTCTTCATAATCACCATGATCCCAATCATTAACACGGAGTTAATGGCCTACGCAGGAGGCATCTCGCACCTGCGTTTTCGTTGGGTCCTGGGGACGCTAGCCTTGGCGCTGTTCTACCGCGTCCTTTTTGTATTCTTCGTCATCCACGCCTAAGGTTGAGTTATGGCGCTAAGACTCGAAGAAGATGTCCTCCTAAAGAACTACTGTACTTTCAAGGTTGGCGGCCAAGCCAAGCATTTCGTTAAAGTCGAAACTGAAGCTGATTTGCGAGAAGCGCTGCAACTTGTCGCTAAAGAACACTGGCCCCTGTTTATTCTTGCCCACGGCAGTAACGTTATTTTTCCAGACGAGGGTTGGCCGGGGTTAGTAATTTTAATCGGCATAAAAGAACTCAAAATCGAAGGTCAGTCGCTAAGAGCCGGCGCCGCAAATATGATGAACGAATTGGTTGACGCGTCGATAAGCAATGGCTTAGCTGGCCTAGAATGGGCGGGCGGTTTGCCCGGTACTTTCGGCGGCGCCATCCGTGGCAATGCCGGGGCATTTCGCGGGGAGATGAAAGACGTTATCGCGAGCGTTAGAAGTATTGAGACTACCACGGGACGAGAAATCGAGCGCAAAAATGACGGGGCGATGTTTGGCTACCGCGACAGTATCTATAAACGTCACTCAGAGGTAATCGTTTCCGCTGCCGTTGAACTGAGGCAGGGCGATCAGGCTGAACTGCGCGCTACAGCTGACAAGTGGATCGCGTTTCGGCAAGACCGGCATCCGTTGGAGTTTCCAAATGTCGGTTCCATTTTTAAAAACACGCCAATCGGGCGAGTCCCCGAAAACTGGATGGCGCATTTTCATGATTTTATCAAAAACGACCCTTTTCCAATTATTCCCACCGGCAAAATTATCGATGACGCAGAACTGAAGGGTTTTAAGATCGGCCAGGCGCAAGTCTCCGAGAAGCATGCTAACTATATCGTCAACCTTGGTGGGGCAACGTCAAAAGATATCTTAGGACTGATTGATCACGTTAAACAGGTGGTGCGTGATAAGTTTCAGATTGAACTGGACGTTGAGCCGGAGGTAGTTTCTAGTAAAGAATAACTCTTAAAGCCCTGGATTTTTCCTCATAATCTGTTAGTGTAGTTTCCACGTCTCACAAGGCGTTCACGGAGGATCGAAAAAAGTGTTTGCAACTTTACTCGCTGTTCTTGCTATTGGCGGCCTCTCGGCTACTGATGCGCAGGACAAATTCATCGTCGTCGACCTGAAAGACCAGACTATGACCTGTTTCGAAGGACTCGAAGCAGTGATGCAGTTCTCGGTCTCGACTGCTCGTCCTGGGAAGAAGACGCCAACAGGCACCTTCTTTATCCACGACAAGCGAACCCGGGGCAAAGCCTTGCCCAAGTACGGCGGTGGAACGCTCTACTACCCACAACGGCTCGTCGGTCACATCCTGATACACGGCTACCACAGCGTTCCGGCATACCCAGCCTCAAACGGCTGCATCCGAATGCACATCGCGGACGCGAAGAAGCTGTATACATGGACTGACCCGGGCACCCGCGTCCAGATCGAGAAGGACGTACTGGACTGCCTGCTCTAGGCCCTCTCCAAACCCGACATCCCCTGGCGAATACGCCAGGGGATCGTTGTAGAATGGAAACATGCTTACAATTCCACACGCGGTAGTTGGCGCAGCGCTCGGGTCATTTGTCGTCGAATTGCCAGCTGCGCCCGCAATTGCGTTCGCTGCTGGCTGGGCTTCTCATTATGTCCTCGATAAAATACCGCATTGGGAAAATATCTTTGGTAAAGACATCCACGGCTACCCGAGCGGCGTTGAGCTAAAAGACGTCCCGCCAATAGGAATTGCCTCAGGCATTGTTGATGTTACCGCCGCAGCAGTAATAGTTTTCCTTGTCGTTCAAACGAGAGGAGAGCTCCCGATCTGGACGAGTCCCGTTTTTTGGGGCGCGCTCGGCGGGTTCTTCCCAGACTTAATAGACAATATCCCGCTTGTAAATAAGGTTACAAAATATGTTCCGGGTGTTTTGATTGAGCGCGGGTTTCATGAACGTAATCACATTAGCGAGGAAGCGCGACGTCAGGTTCCGACTTGGTGGGGCTTCGCTTCGCAGCTCCTAGTTATTATCGTCGGACTTTATGTATTATTGACTTGAGATGGCTATTCTTCTGAAGATCTTGATTCTGATTGGCGGCTTCGTCTTAGGAACGGTATTAGTGAAGTACAATTATCAGCTGACTCAACTCGTTGGCCATAGCTACCTTGCTGAAAAATACTTGGGCGAAGGTGGCACCTATACGATGTGGAAGCTACTCGGCGTGGTGCTAATAATCATAACCGTAATTTACGTCTTCTAACTGCTGACATCTTAAGCCGAAAAGAGTAATATTGGCCTCAGCCGACTCCCACCAATTGGGGGTCGAGTACCGCACCTTGGAGGCAAGCCTTGGTTACGATTTCGGATGAAGACAGACAGACTGATGCCGCATACGCTGAAGAGCTGTTTCGAGAAGACGCCATGCTCGTCCGTCGGATCAACGCTGGCGAGAGCCAGTCGTTACTCGACAAGGATCGCGATGCAATCGAGCGCAAGATCATGGCACTCGCCAACAAGTACCAAACTGGTCACCTCGGCGTCGAGCTCATCTCAGTCATCAAGCAAGAACCGCTCCCGGTTTTTGTCGAATGAACACGGCTTGCTCGGTAGTCTCAGCGCTACTGAGCAAGCTCAATCGGGCCGTTAGCTCACTTGGTAGAGCGCCGCCTTTGCATGGCGGAGGCATGGGGTTCGAATCCCCAACGGTCCACATCGAAAAGGTCGAGGCATTTTGCCTCGGCTTTTTCGATGTTCGATTACTCGGACTCGAACCCAGGGTCCGACTTTGAACGTTAGTGAGAAGACGAGTCCGCGTACGGACTCGCGGTCCCCAACGGTCCACACTTTATTATTCACGGGTAACTGATAGAATAGCCGCGGAGTCCATGGGATAGAGGGGTGCCGCAAGGCACTGCTTTGCTATGTGCCTCTGTATCCTTAACAGAACGGAAGTACGGAAAAATGAAAAGATTCTACCGAACTCCTGCGCTGACAGCGCAAGGAACTGAAACCCTCGTCGACCGTGCGCGCAGACAGCTTGGACTCAACATCAACAGCATTCACACGGAGTACTGCTATTACGTCAAGCTGAGCGCGCCGCTCTCGCCTCAACAAGAGGCACGCCTTGTCTGGCTTCTCGGTGAGACGTTCGAGCCCGATCAGTTTGGGCAGAAAACGTTTCTCGATGAGCGTGATGGGATTATCGAAGTTGGGCCTCGGCTGAACTTCGAAACGCCTTTTTCGTCGTCGGCCGTGGAGATTTGTCACAAGTGCGGATTGAATCAGGTGGTGCGGCTTGAACGCTCGCGCCGCTATCAACCGCTCATAGCCACCGGATATCGGCTAACCTCTCAGCAATGGGAGACTCTCGCTGGATCCCTCCACGATCGCATGACGGAGCAGCGCTATGAGGTGCCGCTCGACAGCCTGGAGCACGATATGCTTCCTGAACCAATGCGCGTCATCCCCCTTCTACAGGGTGGAATAGATGTACTGCGGTACGAGAACAAGCAGCTTGGGCTTGGGATGGACGACGACCAAGATTTGGCGCTCTGTTTGAACCTTTTCGTAGAGGTGCTAGAGCGCGATCCAACAAACGTGGAGCTTATGCAGATCGCGCAAGCGAACTCTGAGCACTGCCGTCACTGGTTCTTCAAGGGTCGGTTAGTGGTAGATGATGTGGAGCAGCCAGAGAGTCTGATGGAGATCGTTAGAACTCCATGGATACGCTCTCCGGGCAATTCGCTCATCGCCTTTCACGATGACAGTTCGGCTATCAAGGTTTCCTCGGGAGTATGGACCCTTGTGTCCACTCGTCCGGGGGAGCCGGTGGCTTTCGACACCACTCACCGCAACCTGCATCCAACGCTTACCGCTGAAACGCACAATATGCCGTCTGGCAAAGCTCCGTACCCCGGGGCAGCTACCGGAACAGGTGGTCGCATTCGTGACAACCTATCCGTTGGCAGGGCCGGAATAATGGGCGTAGCTGGTGCTGCATACTGCGTAGGCAATCTCCAAATCCCTGGCTTTGAACAGCCGTGGGAAATGGGGAGCTGGGCGCATCCGGATGAGTGGGCTTCACCGCTCGACATCCTCATTCGGGCAAGCGACGGTGCATCCGACTACGGAAACTGTTTCGGCGAACCCGTGATCTACGGGTTTACACGAACGGCGGGGTTGGAAGTTGGCGGAGAGTGGCGGAGCTGGACAAAGCCGGTGATGTACACCGTTGGTGCTGGTCAGATTGACGAGCGTCACGTCGAAAAGGGAATCCCCCAAAAGGGAATGTTCCTTGTGCAGCTCGGTGGCCCGGCGTATCGGATCGGTCTTGGTGGTGGAGCAGCAAGCTCCATGATCCAAGGCGAGAATCGTGCGGAGCTCGATTTTAACGCTGTTCAGCGCGGTAACCCCGAAATGGAGCAGCGAATGTGGCGGGTCGTACAGACCTGTAGCGAGCTTGGCGAAAAGAATCCGATCGTGTCAATTCACGACCTAGGTGCTGGCGGTGACTGCAATGCTCTCCCGGAGCTGGTAGTTCCGGCGGGTGCACGGATTGAGCTGCGGCACCTTCCAATAGGCGACACAAGCCTTTCGGTGGCAGAGATCTGGGCGAACGAGAGCCAAGAGCGTGAAGCGTTACTGGCTACAGAAGATGGTCTGACGGCCCTCCAAGTAATCTGTGAACGCGAAGGCGTTCCTATGGCGATTGTGGGGCAAGTGACCGGCGACGGTTTGTTGATCCTGCACGATGAGAGCGACGGCACCACGCCGGTAGCTCTGCCTTTGGACCTCGTCCTGGAGAAGCTCCCCCAGAAAACCTTCAACCTCACACGAGTCAAAGCCGTTCGTGAGCCACTTCGGCTCCCGGACAACCTGACTGTGGAAGAGGCGCTGGTGCGAGTGCTACTGCTCCCAGCAGTGGCCTCGAAGCGGTTCCTCACGACTAAAGTAGATCGGTGCGTGACGGGTTTAGTGGCTCAGCAGCAATGCATCGGGCCAATGCATGTCACGCTCGCCGACTGCGCCGTGATGGCGCAAAGTCATTTCGAAACCAGCGGTGTCGTTCTGAGCCTCGGGGAACAGCCCATGAAAGGGCTAATCTCTCCGGCGGCCATGGCGCGCCTAACGGTAGCGGAAGCCTTGCTAAACATGGTCGGCGTGCCGATCACGAAAATGCAGGACATTCGCTGTTCGGCGAACTGGATGTGGGCTCCCAAGCTCATAGGTGAAGGCGCGTGGCTTCTCGAAGCAGCGCAAGCCCTTCGCGACATCCTTGTCGAATGCGGAATGGCTATCGATGGCGGCAAGGACAGTCTGTCTATGGCCGCCAAGATGAAAGCCCAGGATGGCTCCGAGCACGTGGTTAAGGCGCCAGGCGAACTCGTAGTAGCAAACTACGCGCCGACGTCTGACGTCACGCGCAAAGTAAACGCCGCGGTTCCTGAAGGTTCAGAGCTCATCTACATTGACCTTGGTAAAGGAAAGAATCGCCTCGGCGGTTCGGCCCTCGCTCAAGTCTATGGTCAGGTGGGTGACGAATCGCCGGACGTAGATGACCTGGAGTTACTCAAGAAGACGTTCACCGTGGTTCAGACACTCGTTCGAAAAGGAGCGGTGAACTCGGTACACGACCGGAGTGATGGCGGACTGATCGTAACTTTGCTCGAGATGGCCTTCGCCGGTTGTACCGGCCTGGACATTTCGCTGCGGAGTGACGCAGACCCCCTGTCGCTACTCTTTAGTGAGGAGCCAGGCCTCATCCTCGGCTGCTCCAAGGAAAAAGTAGTGAGCGTAAGGAGGCGGTTGTGGACTGAGGACGTGCCTTTCCGAGAAATTGGCAAGGCGACGTCTGACCTTTCTGTTCAGATTCAGGTCAACAACGACACGGTGCTAACTAGCGAGATGCTGACCCTTAGGGGGCAGTGGGAACGAACGAGCACTGAGCTGGAGAAGCTACAAGCTGACCCGGCTCACGCGGAAGCTGAGCATAGGGTTCTGGCCACTCAAGTGGCTATACCGGCTTACCACCTAACCTTTGATCCTTGGAAGCAATTCCGGATTAAGGCAAGGACTGGCACCGAACCGCGAGTGGCTATTCTACGCGAGCAGGGAAGTAACAGCGATCGTGAAATGGCCGCGGCCTTCTTCAAAGGCGGTTTCACCCCCTTCGACGTGACGATGAACGATCTGCTTGCAGGTCGCATTTCGCTTCGAGATTTCCGGGGTGTGGCGTTCGTCGGGGGATTCTCCTTCGGCGACGTTCTTGACGCCGGAAAGGGATGGGCTGGAGTGATTCGCTTTAACTCCCGGCTTGCCGAGGAGTTTCAGAGGTTCTATGAGCAGCCAGACACTTTCTCGCTAGGAGTATGTAACGGCTGCCAGTTGATGGCACTTTTGGGCTGGGTCCCTGGTCCAAGCTTCGGTCTCACCGAAGACGCACAGCCGAGGTTCATCCACAACGCTTCGGCGGGTGCGAGTAGGCAGTTCGAGAGTCGGTTCTCGACGGTGAAGATCCTGCCCAGTCCGGCCATTATGTTGAAAGACATGGAGGGTTCCAGGCTAGGAATCTGGGTTGCCCATGGAGAGGGACGATTACACGTTCCTCAAGAGGAAACGCTCCAGCGAATCCTCGATGAGAATCTGGCACCCGTCAGGTTCTCCTACCCTCAAGGGGGCATCGCGGATGGTTCGGTGGAAAGTTACCCATTCAACCCGAATGGAAGCCCTGCCGGTATCGCCGCGCTATGCTCACCAAATGGTCGCCACTTGGCGATCATGCCGCACCCTGAGCGGACGTTGGAATGGTGGAATTGGCCCTGGTTGCCTTCCGACCTCGTGTCTAGGGAAGGCCCTTGGCTTGAGTTATTCCAAAACGCCCGTAACTGGTGCGACAACAACTGAATATGCGCCCTGGTCCTCTCTGGACCAGGGCGTTCTGTTTACGTGCGTTGCTCAATCTTTCTTGCATATTGCTCGCTAATATAGCAGAGTGGCGCGACCTCGGAAGGTCGCGCCACTGGTCTCCCTCGCCTAGTAGACGAAGGAGAATGACGAAAAGGGGATGGTGTGTCGTCCCGCGAAAGCCGTTCCAGGCTTGACGAGCTCAAAATCGGCGGGGTTGTTTTCGGTGGGGCTTCTATAGAGGCCGATTGTTCGCTGTCCTTCCGCCCGATCGGCCAAGGCGTTTGCGATTGCTAGGCAGTGCTGGCGTGGCGCGTTGTCGATCGGCTGATCGGTCGTAGCCTGGATGAAGATAGTCTGGTCACCGTAGAGGCTACAGAAAGCTTTCGTGACCTCGAATGCATGACGGCATTCTTCGACGCTCATCGACGAATCGATGTCGCTGACGCAGAGAAACGTCACCGGAAATCGCCCAAGACCCAAGTCGTCTTTGACGACGCCGCTCAAAACTCTGACGTTCATTCATCCCCCCTGTGTTGAACTGAGAAGTGCATTGTTTCCTCCCGACTAGGCCAAGCCCAGCCACCTCTTTGGCAGAGATTTGTATTGTAATTTTTTGGCACTCCGTAGTCAACGAGCGAACAAGTTCCGAATTGTTGAGTTGATGTGTATGCTTATGGGGCCCTTTTGGGACACTGACGGAGGAATGAAAAGATAGTGTCACGAAGTTGTCAAGCAAGCATTCGCGCTAAGAAGCAGAAGCGAGACGAGCGCAACGGGGGAAAGCCCAAGAAACTGGGCAGACGACGCAACCGCCGCCATCAATAGCGGCCCGACCGATCGGCTCCCACCTCTTTAGGTCGGAGCCGTTCAACTACCTAAAGAAAAACCAGTAGATCGCGCCGACAATCACTAAAAACAAAGCGAATTTCAGTAGCTTCTTTAGGATCGCCACTACTAAGAGCAGTACCAGCGCGCCGATGATTATTGTTGAATTCAATTCCATTTCTTTGCATTCATTGTACACCCGAGTTTAATGGCCTCATGGAGAATAAATTTCTGCACGAAGTCGCCATAACAGCCATTATTATTCGTGATGATAGATATCTGATCCTCCGACGCTCAAAAAATAAGAAACGTTTTCCAGGAATGTGGACGGTGCCCGGTGGACGGCTCGAAGCTAAAGATTACCTCGCACTACCCAGAGATACGGAGGCTTATTGGTACAACGTCTTGGAGCGCACGTTAGCCCGCGAGGTCAAAGAGGAGGTTGGTATCGAAATCAGTGAAGTAGAGTACCTGACTAGTTTAGCGCGCGTTCATGAGGACGGTTCGCCGTCAATCGTCCTAAGCTGCGTGGCTACTTACGTTTCCGGAGAAATCGAGTTACAAAAAAGAAGAGTCTGACGAGTTCGCCTGGGTAACGATCGAAGAGGCGAAGAAGTATGATTTGATTGACGGTATTTTTCAGGAATTAGTCCAAGTTGAACGTCGCAGAATGGGCGAAAAAGCCCTTTGGGAAAACAAGAAAACCTGGCCGTAACTATTTCTGGCAATTTGGGCAGAAATGCGCGGAACGGCCGTTGACAACTATGCGTTCGATTTTTGTGCTACAAACTTTGCAAGGCTGCCCGTGCCGGTGGTAGACGTTAGCGTGCTGCAAAAAGTCGCCGATAGACCCGTCGAGCTTTCGGTAATCTTTTAGCGTGGTGCCGCCGTGCTCAATCGCTAACTCGAGCACTGGTTTAATATGATCGTAAATAGCTCGTAACTCTGGCTCGGACAGGTCTTTTACCGGTCGGGTCGGGAGGATTTTCGCTTTAAAAAGTATCTCGTCAGAATAGATATTGCCGATGCCGGAAATAAACGACTGGTCCATGAGCATGGTTTTTATCTTCATTCTCGGCCTCAACTTCAATTTTTCTGTGAAAAATTGAAAGCTAAATTCGGGCCAATCAACTTCCGGGCCATATTTTGCGACCTCTTGTTTTAAGGTGTCGTCGTCTAATACCTTGATCCAGCCGAATTTCCGCAGGTCGTTAAAGTAGAGGTGACCCTTATCGAGCGTGAAGATAATATAGGTGTGTTTATGCGGCGGTTTCTGTAAATATTCTGCATCTGGGTGGCCCCCGCCGGCAATTTGTTTGTGATCATCAGAATCGTAAAGCATCTGGCCCGTCATTTTTAGATGAAAAAGTAGGAATTTACCGTTAGAAAGGCGCCAAATAAGCGTCTTAGCCCGCCGCTCGATCTCGTTGATTTTCGCACCGATTACATCGTGACGTTTGCCGCGAAAAATCTTGTAGTCACGAACTTCGATATCTTTGATAGTTTGGCCTTTAATCGCCTTGTCTAGACTGCGTTTAACTGTTTCGACTTCTGGTAGTTCCGGCATGAGCAGATTGTGGCAAAAACGGGGGGAAAGAAAAAGGGGCGGTCACGCAGTGTGCGTGCCGCCCCCTTGAACGGGTCCCTTTTCAGTAGTCGTAGTCGACCATGGTGAGCTCGAGCAGCCAGATGGTGTTCTGCTGATTGCTCCAGTTTGCGTTGACCGTGCCCCTGGCCGTTCCGTTGTACCTCTCGACACGCCCGAAGACGTGGACCGAGAGCGATGGGAACGTAATCCGGAGATCAAGGTCGCCCTGTGCGTTGGTCGTTCCGACAACCTGACCGTACTGGCTCAGGAAGTCGCAGTAGGCAGAGCCTTCGACCCGCTGGTTGTCGCGGATGTTGAAGGAAATGGTTCCGGTGTCGGCGTCGCCGTTTGACCAGCTCCCTTCCCACGAACTCCGCTGGGCTTTGGTGGTGTTGCCACCGCATCCGGTAAGGAGCAGGGCCGAGAGAACAACAAGCGTCCAGATTTTTTTCATGGTGTGCACCCCAAATTGGGTAGGCGAATTCTACCATTTATATGGTTTGGAGTCAATGGTTTTGAGGGGTATTTTCTATATAAAAAGCGGGCGGCCCAATTTGGGCCGCCCTGCTCGGGTGCGGACGGGGTAGCTACTCCTGCCAGAACATGACTCTGGAGTTGGCCCAGACCTGGCCGTAGGGGCTGTCGTTTTTGCGTTGCGTCACCGTGACGGTGCCGAGCACGTATTGCGACGGTCCACCACCGCGCGTCTGCGATTCGACGACCCAGCGCAGGCCTTGGCCGCTGGCGGTGAACTCGAGGCCCTCCATCTTGGTGGAAAGGTCGAATTTGCCGCTAGGCGTGAGAGTCCCGGTGATCGGTCCTTGGTGAGAGCCCTGCTCGTCTTGGAACGTCGCCGTTCCTGCAAGCGTGCCGTCGTCGCTGATGGTGAAAGGGTAAAGCTGCAGCGACGGACCGCCACCGCGACCACCGGCTTCAAAGACGATGTCGCCGCTGAAGCGGCCGGAGAACTGGTTAGAGGTCGCCGCGACGCCTTCGCCGGCACAACCAGCGAGCATAAGGACGAGGGCCAAAAAGGCCATGACGAGTGTAAGCTTCGTTGATTTCATGTTCGATTTCCCCACGTTTCGGAATGATCCTGACGTGTCGAGGAAGCTTACCATTTATATGGTTCGAAGTCAACACTACTAGCCTAGATAATTTCTTGGCCCTAAAGGGTAATTATTAGCTCCCAAGGCTATTTGGGATTTCGGCAAAAGACAGTATAAATGAGGGAATGGAAGTTGAAATTTGTCGGATTGATCCAGAGGCACACCTACCCGAGTATAAAACCGCCGGCGCTGCTTGTTTTGACCTCGAAACAATCGAGGAGAAAACTTTAGCCCCAGGAGAGATTGCCAATCTAAGGACTGGTCTGGTTATGCGCGTTCCGTCGGGCTACGTTCTGATCTTACAGCCACGCTCCAGCTCACCGCGTCATGGCTATCATATGCCGCACGGCGTGGGCATTGTTGACTCTGACTACTCGGGTCCGGATGATGAGCTATTTCTTCAGGTCAGGAACTTTACCGACACGCCAATTTCGATTGAAAAGCATCAAAGAATGGCTCAAGGCTATATTGCGCCGTTACCGAAGATTGAATGGAAGGAAATCTCGCGCGACGCGCTCGGCCAAAAATCGCGGGGCGGTTTCGGCTCGACCGGAAAGAAGTAACGGCTTGGGTTGGTGATTAAGGTGTTGACACTCCATATTAAGCTGTGGTAAAACCGAAAAGTACATGGTGAAAAAACTACAAGGAGGCCAAGGCTAGATAAGCGGATATTTTTTCCGACTGCGCCCGAGCCGCCATAAGCGGTTTTTTTCGACCCTGCGTTTTACATTTAACAAATTGGTTCCAAGCCAAAGTTGAAGGTATTTCTTCAACTTTGAAACAGGTAACGTTGCCAGGAAGCACCTAAGTGCAGATAGGCAACGCGGTTCTATTCGTAGAACCAAAAAGTGTAAATTCACGAAAGAGCACATAGAGGATGCCTTGAGAGATTTAGCTGATGAAGGACGTGGTAGCCTGCGATAAGCGTCGGGGAGCTGGCAACAAGCTATGAACCGACGATTTCCGAATGGGGAAACCCGCGTGAGTAAACCTCACGCACCCTGTACTTAAGTACAGTGGAAGGCACCCGGGGAACTGAAACATCTAAGTACCCGGAGGAAAAGAAAGCAGTAGCGATTCCCCCAGTAGCGGCGAGCGAAAAGGGAACAGCCTAAACTCGTTCGCTGAATCTTGGGCGTAAGTAGGAAACAGGCGGCCCCTTAAAATATGTGGGTTGAGCCTTAGAAAATTTGTTTCTGCTTGCGTCCGGGATTCAGTGAGCGAGGGTTATAGGGAAATAACTCACTTTTAATAGTGAGGTGCGTGAAGAGATTATAAGAAGGATCTTGGAAAAGACCACCACAGAGGGTGATAGTCCCGTATTTTAAAATTTCTTCAAGTACCGCGTTATTTTTCCTGAGTACGACTGGACACGAGCAATCCAGTCGGAAGGTCGGGTGATCGTGCCCGAAGGCTAAATACTAAATCTCATCGATAGCGAACAAGTACCGTGAGGGAAAGGTGAAAAGTACCCAGAGTATGGGAGTGAAATAGTTCCTGAAACTATGTGCTTACAAGGAGTCGGAGCATCGCAAGATGTGACGGCGTGCCTTTTGAAGAATGAGCCAGCGAGTTACATCTTTGTCCCAAGTGTAAGGGCCTTTGGTCCGGACGCGAAGCGAAAGCGAGTCTTAATAGGGCGATTTAGGGGCAGGGAGTAGACCCGAAACCGGGTGATCTAGCCATGAGCAGGGTGAACCCTCGAGAAATCGAGTGGGGAGGCCCGAACCCACCATAGTGGCAAATATGGGGGATGACTTGTGGTTAGCGGTAAAATTCCAATCGAACCCGGAGATAGCTGGTTCTCCTCGAAATATATTTAGGTATAGCCTGATACTACATGGTGTGGGGTAGAGCACTGAAAGGTGTTTGGGGACGCAAGTTCTCACCACCTATCAAACTCCGAATACGCACCGTTCGGGTATCAGAGTCAGACTGTGCGGGCTAAGCTGCATGGTCAAAAGGGAAAGAGCCCAGACCTACAACTAAGGTCCCTAAATCCGAGCTCAGTGGAAAACGAAGTGGAAAGGCGTAGACAACCAGGATGTTGGCTTAGAAGCAGCCATCATTTAAAGAAAGCGTAATAGCTCACTGGTCGATTCTACGTTCCAGGCAATGTTGGTCCTAACGGACCGGCGGCGTCGGGAACCTCTAGGCCTTTTTGCGCGGAAAATTCAACGGGGCTAAGCTCGGTACCGAAGTTTAGGATTGTGCCGCAAGGCACAATGGTAGAGGAGCGTTCGTAGTTGGGTGAAGCGGGAGCGTGAGCAACCGTGGACGGCTACGAAGTGAGAATGCTGGCATGAGTAACGAAAGGGAAGTGAGAACCTTCCCCGCCGCAAACCCGAGGTTTCCACAGCAACGACGATCGTCTGTGGGTTAGTCGGTCCTAAGGGGTAAGACCTCGATGGACACACGGTTAATATTCCGTGACTACCTTATAACTACCTTGGCGCGACACGGACTGTAGGTTGAAAGAGCTGTTGGTTATGCTCCGTAGGCTGAACGTCTGGCAAGAAAAGCGTCAAGATCACTATGTAAGGTATCCGTACCGCAAACCGACACAGGTGGGTGAGTCGAGTAGACTCAGGTGGTCGAGTGAACCCTCTTTAAGGAACTCGGCAAAAAAGCAGGCGTAACTTAGGGATATGCCTCGCCATCAGCAATGGTGGCTGCAACAAATGACTTTCAAGCGACTGTTTAACAAAAACTTAGGTCTCTGCTAACCCTCATGGGGATGTATAGGGGCTGATGCCTGCCCAGTGCTCGTAGGTTACGAGGAGAGTTGATCCGGTGGATTTATCCATTGATGAGGCTTGAATCTAAGCCCGAGTGAACGGCAGCGGTAACTATAACCGTTCTATGGTAGCGAAATTCCTTGTCGGGTAAGTTCCGACCCGCACGAATGGCATAACGACTTGAAAACTGTCTCAAAGAGGGACTCGGTGAAATTACACTACCGGTGAAGATGCCGGTTACCTGCAGCAAGACGGAAAGACCCCGTGGAGCTTTACTACAGCTTGGCATTGATTCAGAACTTGTGTTGTGTAGCGTAGGTGGGAGATCTTCGGATCGACAATGAAACACCACCCTTTGCTTGTTTTGAGTCTTACTGGATGAAAAATCTAAGACAGTGTCAGGTGGGTAGTTTGACTGGGGCGGTCGCCTCCTAAAGAGTAACGGAGGCGTGCAAAGGTTCGCTAGGTACGGATGGAAATCGTACCGATAGGGCAAACCCATAAGCGAGCTTAACTGCAAGGCCTACAAGCCGAGCAGGTGCGAAAGCAGGCGTTAGTGATCCAGCCGGTTTCAGAACGAGACGGCCGGCGCTCAACGGATAAAAGCTACCCCGGGGATAACAGGCTGATTGCGCCCAATCGTCCACAGAGACGGCGCAGTTTGGCACCTTGAAACATTGGGGTGCTACAAGAGTAATCTTGTACCAACAAAAATGTGGCTAAAAGTCTCATTGCGACTCTACTTTTGTAGAGTGGGGATGAGGCTTACAATGCCGTTACACGGCATTGTATAACGGTGAAGCCCGACTCATTGCGAGTGGTAAATGAATGCAGTGAAGGGTAATACCGTGGGAAGTCGTCCGCCAGGATGGCGGATTGACCCTGTATCGACTGAGTCGAAAGACGAGATTGTGGTTTTTAAACGAACCATAATAATACGCCACGTCCTATGTTAAACAAATGAATATGGCAGATTCTGCCTAAGTTCTAAATGCAAGAACAAGATATGTCGCTACCTTTGGTAGCTCGTATCTTTTTCCTCTGCAGGCATAGGAAAAAGATATAGTCAGTACCATGCGTAATCATGGAGTATTACACGATGTCGGCTCATCCTATCCTGGGGCTGAAGAAGGTCCCAAGGGTTTGGCTGTTCGCCAATTAAAAGGGTACGCGAGCTGGGTTCAGAACGTCGCGAGACAGTTCGGTCCTAATCTGCTGTAGGCGTGGAAGATTGAGAGGAGCGGCTCCTAGTATGAGAAGACCGGAGCGGACGAACCTCTGGTGTATCGGCTGTCCTGCCAAGGGCAATGTCGAGTAGCTACGTTCGGAACTGATAACCGCTGAAAGCATCTAAGCGGGAAGCAGGCCTCAAGATTAATCTTCGTTGACACCCCGGGTAGACTACCCGGTTGATAGGCGCTAGGTGTAAGTGCGGTAACGCATTGAGCCAAGGCGTACTAATAGGTGAATTGAATTTACACTCAACCTGGTTTTGAGGTGAGAAATATCTTCAACTTTGGTTTGGAAAACGTTCGGAACATTATGTTCGGACACGCTATCTGCGAATCCAGCGATTCGCAGCGCTCCCGCTCGGCTTGCGGCTGACTTCGTCAGACCATGCCCGCTGCGCCTGCGCGACGGTCCTCACATAAGTTCCTCACTTAAGAGTGGGGAGTTTCGGACAAGAATTTGTGTGTTGTGTGTTGGTGCTTAAAGCGAGATGGGTACACCTCTTCCCATTCCGAACAGAGTAGTTAAGCGTCTCAGCATCGATGATACTTGCGGCTAACAGCCGTCGGGAAAGTAGACCAGCGCCAACACAGAGCACACAAGCTCTACATTATCCAAAAGAAGAACCGCAAGATTATTGCGGTTTTTCTTTTGGCCATAAAAGCCTTACAATCGTCGTATATGAACAAGAGAACTCGAGTTATAAGTGCCACCGCGCTAGCTGTTGTTGGGGTGGCGATATTAGCCGGCGGATTTAACCCATCACTCAACGCTGCTGGAATTGCCGAATCTAGCTTTGACCTAACTAAATACCTCGTTTGGGGTGGCGCTGGCGCGCTCGGTGTTAGCGCTTTGCTGTTCATCTCAGCCTCGGCAGAGTAACCTTCGTTAGGCAGTATGCGTAAAACCCTGGGCTTAGTATTGAAAAAGCAGAATATCGGCGAGACCGATCGCATTTTGACGATCTTCTCGCCTGATTTAGGCAAGAAGCGAGTTGTCGTGAAAGCCGTCCGTCGGCCAACAAGTAAACTTGCGGGACACCTCGATACCTTCATGCTCTCGCAATTAATGCTGACCGATCACGACGAATTGCCCCGTGTAACTAGCGCCGTCCTCGCGGAGCCATTTGAACCAATCCGAGACTCGCTGGAGCTAACGCAAAAAGCATTTCATATCTCCAAAATTGTCGAAAGGGTAACTCTTGAGGATGTAAGCCAGCGGGCGATATTTCAGCTTACTTTAGACGCGTTTGCCCGACTTAGTCAGGGTTGGCAATGGCCGCCGATATGGCTTTATTTTTTGAACGAACTCGTTAACGAACTCGGCTTGGGCCCGAATGACTTTGCTTGCCAAAAATGCGGTAAAAAATTATCTGAAGCAGCGACCTGGCTGTACGATGAGCGACGTCTGGTCTGCGAGACATGTACGCCGGAAATCGCCGATAGTATTCAACTAGAGAAAAACTCAGTAAAATTGCTGGTGCTTTTAAGAAAGAGCAGTTTTATGTCAATTCACACAATCAAAATTCCAGACTCAGTCGCCAAGCAAATCGAAGAACTATTACTACGGGAAATTACCCAGTGGTTTAACAAACCTTGGAGCACATATGCGGGCTTGGCTTGAGATTGACCTCGACGTTGTGCGTCGAAACACCGCGATTCTTAAGAAGAAAATTGGTTCGAACGTCGGCGTAATCGCCGTCGTTAAAGCTGACGCATACGGCCACGGAATTGAGACGATCACTAAAACCTTAAACGCGTCGGGCGTCGATATGTTTGCGGTAATTTCACTCGAGGAAGCCTTGAAGGTTAAGCGGAATAGTCGCAAACCGGTTCTGATTCTGAATTACCTCAACAGCCAAGAAACGTCCGAGGCTATCGAGCACGGCTTTGCTTTGACGCTTTACGACAAAGAGATGATCCCGCAAATTGAACGAGCAGCGCAACGGCTCGGACGTCAAGCCAAGGTTCACCTGAAGGTTGAAACCGGACTCAATCGACTAGGGGTAGCGATTGAAGACGCCGTCGATTTTTTAATAAGCCAACGACACTTCCCACACATTAGTGTCGAGGCAGTTTTCTCGCATCTAGCTGACGCGACCGACTATCAGCTAAACCTCGAGCAGCTGCGGCGTCTTCAGGACGTGATTTTGCGGACCCAGGATAAAATTGAGATTTTACCGTTTCACCTCGTCTCAAGTTATGCCCTCGATAATTTTCAGGAGGGATATCTCGATGCCGTACGAGTTGGGCTAGCGTTTTATGGCACAGACGGTGTGATAGATGGTCTCGAGCCTTGCCTTACTTACAAGACGGTGGTGGCGCAAGTTAAATCGATTGATGAGGGCGAGGGCGTCAGTTACAACCACCTTTGGGTAGCGAAACGTGACTCAGATATTGCCGTCTTGTCCGCGGGGTACGCCGAAGGCTTCACTCAGGCTCTGACCGGCAAGGCAGAGGCACTAATCAACGGCTATCGCGTGCCGATTATCGGTAAGATCGCTATGAACCTCTGCGTAGCCGATGTTACAGGGTTGCCAATTAAACGAAGTGATGAGGTGGTTTTAATTGGCTCTCAGAAGAACGCAACGGGTCAGACTGAAACAATCAACGTGACAGAACTTGCCAAGTCCTCAGGCCTTCGTCATCATGAAATTGTTACTCGAATCGGCACCGCCGTCCCACGGAAGTATTTGGGCGAGTAGCGTTAATATTGGGAGGGGATATGGCTGAAGATAAGCAACAAGCTAAAACCGAAGAACCAAAAAACACCGCTATCAACGGTGCTGAGACTACTACTGCAAATGATGGCTCTTTGGCGATAAATCAGGCGCCAGAGACTCCTAAGCAACCAGATACGGGTCCATCTACCGCTGCTCCAGAAGCCGCTAAAACAGAAGAAGCGACTGTGCCCGCACCATCCCAGGCCACCCCAGCCCCAGAAACGCCAGTAATTGTTAGTGAGGCTGATATCGCTGCGGCACAAAAAGAGAACGATCCGCACGAATCACTCGGGGAACAAATCGAGGTTCTAACCGGAGAGGTACAAGCTCTCGAGTCCAAGATTGAAAAATTAACTAGCGGCGTTGGCGAAAGTGCTGCCGAACCACCAGTCACGAAGAAAGACGGTGAAACCGTGCTCTCTACGCCCCCGACTGAGGCTCCAAAAAGCGAGGAAGTTAAGCCTGCTGAAGTGCCGCCACCACCCGTGGAGCAACCCGCGCCTGAGCAACCAAAGCCAGAAGAGGCAAAAGTACAGGAGCCAATTCCAGTTACGCCGCCGCCGGCCGCTGCGCCCACTGCTGCTGCGATACCGAAGAGCAACACCAGCCAGTCTGCTAAGCCAGTAAATGATATCTACACCAAAATCCTTAGCGGTCCGCAGGGTCAGACCCCGCCGGCCGATCACAAGGACTTAAACGACGAAGCGACAATAGAAGAAGGAACTAGCGGCATCGGTACGATCGGTGAGGTCTTAATAGTATTTGGCCTCATCGCCTTACTCGGCCTCCTCGCCTCGCCATTTCTGAAATCCACACTGGGTAGTAACTGGGACGCGATTAAATCAATCGGCTGGCCAACAGCGACAATCAGTCTTGGCCTAGGTTTCATTCTCTTCCTGTTCAACAAAGGGCGGGCAATGTTCAAAATATTTGCCTTCGTGATGCTGCTTATTTCGGCGGTGATGCTACTCTCAGTCTTCGACTACACTTCCATGCTTGGGCCGCTCGCCAGCTTCCTTGACCCGATTGCTTCCTTCTACAAGTAGAAAACTTCAGTTAGAATTAGGGCGATGGTTAAACCTGAACAAATGCAGGAATTTGTGGCCTGGGCTAAACGCCGGGGCGTCATTTGGCCTTCGAGCGAAATATACGGCGGCCTGTCGAATTCCTATGACTACGGCCCAGTCGGTGTTGAGATGAAAAATAAGCTGCGTAATTTTTGGTGGCGCACAATGGTTGCCGAACGCGATGATATTGTCGGTATTGATTCACCGATAATCCTTAACCCCCAAGTCTGGGAAGCGGCTGGGCATACGGAGAACTTTACTGACCCGCTCGTCGAAGATCTAGTAACCCATAAACGATATCGAGCCGACCACCTAGAAGATCCGTCCAAAAGCCCGGAGGGTAATCCAGTTAGTGAGCCACGCCAGTTTAATTTAATGTTTAAAACCTCAATCGGCCCGGTAGAGGAGGAAGCATCCGTCGCCTACTTACGGCCTGAAACTTGCCAGGGCATTTTTATCAATTTCAAACAAGTTCTAGAAGCCTCTCGAAAAAAAATACCCTTTGGGATCGCGCAAATCGGCAAAAGCTTCCGTAACGAAATTACACCGGGTAATTTTACGTACCGCACTCGGGAGTTCGAGCAGATGGAGATGGAGTTTTTTGTCCGTGAAGACGAGGCCGAGGAATGGTTTGATAAATGGGTTTATGCGCGGCTGCAGTGGTATGTTGAGCTCGGTGTCAGCAAGGAAAACTTGCGACTATATAAACACCCAAAATCGGCGTTATCGCACTATTCAAAAGCCACAACAGACATTGAGTATAAGTACCCCTGGGGTTGGGGCGAGCTAGAAGGAATCGCCAATCGCGGCGACTACGATTTAACTGCGCACCAGAAACATTCCGGTAAAGACATGTCGGTTTTCGATGAAGAGACAAAAGAAAAATTCATCCCCTGGGTGATCGAACCAGCCGCCGGGTTGGATCGGGCATTGCTTGTGGTTTTGCTTGACGCTTGGCAGAACTTTGAAAAAGGCCGTAACGATGCTGGCGAGTTGGAGACAGTATTATCAATTAACCAAAACCTTGCTGCGTACGATGCGGCTGTTTTGCCACTTGTTAAAAAGGAACCGTTGTTAAAATTTGCGGCCGAACTCGTGACTAAATTACGCGCTGAGGGAAAGAATGTTTTTTACGACGAATCCGGCTCGATCGGCCGGCGCTATCGTCGCCAAGACGAGATCGGCACCCCGGTTTGTTACACTGTCGATTTTGAGTCAGTTGAAGGTAAGACCAAGGGCACGGTTACCGCTCGCGACCGCGACACGATGAAACAAGAACGAACCACGCCCTAACTCTACAATTCGACCCAGCTAACTGCTATTATTGCGCCGACAGGTCAGGGCAACTTGGCTGAGTTCTTTGGAGGTATGAATCAATGCGTCAATTATTGTCGCTTTTCGTTGTATCGGTCTGGGCCACATCAGTGGTAAGGGCTGACGAGTCGACAATCGCCGTGATGGTCAACGGGCGTCCAACCAAGCTCGCAAGCTTCTCCGCGTACACTTCGCGTAGGGCTAGCGCTCTAGCAGTCGAAAGTGGCGGAGCGTTCTTTGCTGGGGGTGGCGGTACGGTCATCAAGTGTGATGGCCAAGGCAAAATGATCTGGAAAACAGTGGTCGGGACGGCTGAGGACGAAATCACCGCTCTCAAGGCATCATTAGGTGGTGTTTACGTTGCCTGCACAAGGAACTACCGGGGCAAGGACAAGTTTCCGGTAGCATTTCAGCTTGGCAAAAGCGGACGGATTGTTTGGAAAGCCAAACTGGAAAGGTTTCGTGATGCTGAATACGTCACCGACGACGGTGGCGGCAACTGCTTCGTCTCCGGCCACACCAAATCCGGTGAGCTTTTTGTCACTCATCTCGACGCCAAAGGCGTTGCCCAATGGCATAAGGAGCTGAAGGCACCGAAGATCTCTGACGACGAGGCAGCATCCGCGGACGCGGACGAGAACTTTTACGCCTTCTTCGCTGTCAAGGGTGGCAGACTGGTACTGACGTACCCGTTCCAAGCTGATAGCAAGCATACTTTTTATGAGTTGGATCTTCGCAGTGGGGCGCTCTTGAAAAGTTACACGAAGGTATGGAACGGCGCGGTTAACCTGCCTTGGTCCGCGAAAGACGGCAAGGGGCGCGAGTACGTAATCCGTGACTCCGGGTAGCTTCAGTACTGGGTCCTTTAGGGCCGGCGTATGCCGGCCCGTTTCTTTACCCAACGCTTCTGTTTTAAGAACGCGCGTTCAAGTCCTCGATCTTCGCTGAGAGAACGAAGTCACTTTCCGATAATCCGTCGATTTTGTGGGTCCAAATAATAATTCGCACAAAACCCCAGCCGAATTCGATGTTCGGATGGTGGCCCTCAGACTCGGCGATTTCGCCGACCCCATTAACAAACTCCAAGGCACTTTGGAAATCCGGAAATTTATAGGTTTTTTCAAGGTGTTTGGCATCGCGCAAATTCCAGCCCGGCGCTTCACTGTCGAGCTGACTTTTCAATTTCTCTAAGGCCTTGCCCTTGAGTGGCGGAACCCCGCCTTCACACGGGACGCATTTTTGCTTGGCTAATTCGTTCATAGCTGCATTTTATCCTATCTGACGAAGCTCAACAGTGTTATTTCTGACAAACACTTGACAACCATTTCGCAAAGCCATACTGTAAATCGCAGCACGTGGAAAAAAGTGGGATGGAGTGGGGAAAAGTGGAAAAGTCCATTACCCATCAGGAGGAGGCTTCATCCAAACTTTTCCACAAGCAAGACCATATGAATTTAAAGAGAAAGGTAAATGTTAACTACGAGCGCTTGAAAAGTGCGAGGAGTAACAGCAACGAAGTTGATGTTAATAGGAGAATTCACACACAATCTGGACGCCAAGGGGCGCCTCTCAGTGCCGGCCAAGTTCCGGTCCGAGTTAGGGTCATCGGCGATCGTCACCCGAGGACTCGACAAGTGTTTGTTTTTGTATCCGAAAGCGGAATGGGAAACGATGGCAACTAGACTCGCCAACTTGCCAATCTCCAGTTCCAACGCCCGGGCGTTTGCTCGGATGATGCTCTCAGGAGCGATGGAAGTGGAAATTGATAAGCAGGGGAGGGCGCTACTACCTGGGTACTTGCGTGATTACGCTGGTATCAAGGGACCAGTAATGGTTACGGGGGTGTTTAACCGTGCTGAAATTTGGGACAAGCAAACATGGGACGCATACAGCAAACAGGCTGCCGTTGATAACGAAAGCAATGCTGAAAAGCTGACCGAATGGGAACTCTGATGACCATGTTGTTGACCCACACCAACTTTTTGATGACCAGTGGCGGGGGAACTAGTAAGTCGGTTCCTCAACGTCAGGTTTGTATTTCATATAATCATTTGACGAAGAGGCTCTCTCCGTAAGGAAAGAGACTCGCTATCGGGTCTTTTCCTGCCCTTACTATTAGGGAGGAACCTATCCCCGGTGGCTATGACCGTCTTCTGACCCCTGCAACTGGCCGTGGTTACAACGAGACAATGTAAGTGTAAGAGAAAAGCACCTAACAAATGATGGATAAAACTTCAAAACACATCCCTGTCCTAGTACAGGAGACGCTCGGCTATCTTCAGTTGGGAAATGGAGGAACTTATCTTGACTGCACGTTTGGCGGAGGGGGGCATTCAAGAGAGATTCTGCGTCGTATCGAACCCGACGGACATGTGTACGCTCTAGACCGGGACGGTACAGTTGCGCCATTTGCCGAAGAGCTGTCTCGCGAGTTTCCTGATCGGCTGAAACTTTTCAACTTAGCTTATGATCGACTAGATGAGCTAGACGCGAAATTTGACGGCATTCTGTTTGATCTCGGGATATCTTCTGACCAATTGGAAGCCTCGGGACGTGGGTTCAGCTTTAGCCGCAATGAGCCGCTCGATATGCGGTTTGATGAGCGAAGCGGTCAAAATGCCTCGCAGCTGCTAATGCAGACGGGAGCCGAGCGACTGGAACGCATCTTTCGTGATTTGGCCGAAGACCGGCAATACCGCTCACTGGTAAGAAAGATTGTCGATGCTAGGCGCCGCGAACCGATTCGTACCACCAATGACTTCATGCGGATTGTCGGCACCACACAACCCAGTGTTCTAGCGCCCTTGTTTCAAGCGCTCCGAATTGAAGTTAATGACGAGTTACACACCCTGAAAATTGGTTTAGAGAAAGCCGCAGCGGCTTTAAAAGACGGGGGTAGGCTGGTCGTCATTAGCTTCCATTCATTAGAAGATCGAATTGTTAAGGAATTCATGCGCGAAAATATGACCGTCGTAACAAAGAAGCCAGTTATCCCATCGTTAGAAGAGCAACGCTCTAACCCAAGAAGTCGGAGCGCCAAGTTACGGTCTGCAATTAAATCAACAAACTAGAAAGCCAAAAATCCAAATGAACCAAATCTCAAGAATCCAGCGACGCCGAGTTTACAAGACGGGCAATGTTTTCAGCGTCGGCCCAACCGCATCGCGATATCTGATCTTGGTTATCTTGGCGGTTCTCTCGCTACTCTACTTGGTTCAGTCTGCACAGGGTTCCGATACGGCCATTCAGCTGCGAGACGCCCAAAAGCAAGTCACAGAAGCGGACCGAGTGTTCGATACTCTAGTTATTCAGGAGCGTCGCACCCGTTCGCTACAAAACCTGACCGACGCCGCCAACAAGCAAGGGCTTGTACCGGCTGGTGGTAATCCAGAAACCTTGAACGTTACTCCGTAACGATGGCGTCGCTAAACGCCTCCTCGGGTTCCAACGGCCGATTGATAGTCATCTTCGGACTGATTTTCTTCTTAACGGGAAGCATTATCTTTCGGTTGTTTGAAAAACAGGTTATAGAGCATGATGATTTTGTTAAGGCTGCCGAGACCCAATCGACAGCGACAACGGCGATAACAGCTCCGCGGGGGAAGATATACGCGAAGGACAAAGACGGACAGCTTTACCCGTTAGCAATCAGCCAGTGGCAATATCTGTTGGAAGTTTCGCCCCGCCAGGTTAAAGACAAGCAAACACTGGCCGCGCTCTTGGCTAAGGATCTGCCCGAGCTCAAAGAAGAGGATATATTCTCAAAGATTAATAACGACAAGCTCTATGTTCCAGCGTTGATTAAGGGATTAGATGAGATCAAGGCACAATCGATTACCAAGCAGAATTATAAAGGTGTTTTTGTTAAGCCAGTGTTAGCGCGAGTCTATCCTGAAGGGGACAAAATCGCGCCGCAGGCTTTAGGTTTTGTTGGCGCCGACGGTAGCGGCAAGTATGGCATTGAGGCAGTTCACGACGACTTGCTACGCGGTCGTGGCGGTAGCACTAAGGCCAAGCGCGACTCACTCGGGCGCCTTATAGATATTCTTAGCACTGAGAAATCTGAGGCAGGTCGCGACCTTGTACTTACAATTGACTACAATTTGCAATTTATCGTCGAAACGAAACTGCGCGAGGCGCTCGATAAATATAAAGCTGACGGCGGATCGGTTATCGTTATGAACCCAGTTGACGGGGGGATTATGGCTATCGCCGGCTCTCCGAGTTACGATCCTAACGCTTTCTCGACTCTCAAAGGCGACGAGCAATATAAATTCTTAACGCCAGCAGCCAGCAATATATACGAGCCGGGCTCGGTTTTTAAACCGCTGACGATGGCCTCGGCGATAGACGCAAAGTTAGTTGAGCCAGAGACAACCAACACTTTCGGGAAGTCAGTTGTCGTAAAAGATCGTGAAATATTTAACGCCGAAAACAAAGTTTACGGTAAGGAAACAATGACTCAAGTACTGGAAAACTCCGATAACGTAGCTATGGTCTGGATCTCTAGTCTCTTAGGCGCAGATAAGGAGAGGGAGTACTTTGAGAAGTTTGGCTTCGGTACCAAAAGTGGTGTTGACCTGGTCGGTGAACAGTCCGGACGTTTACCGGAAAAAAAGGAATGGAATGACGTTCTGCGTTCAACGGCGGCGTTTGGTCAAGGCGTTTCGGTAACAACGGTACAGCTTGCTGCTGCCTATAGCGCCCTAGTCAACAAAGGTAATCTGGTAACGCCCCATTTAGTTGAGAAAAGTGTTTTAAACGAGAAGGCGGAAAACTTGAAGCATGAAACTCGCGGGCAAGTAATCAGCGCCGAAACTTCAGCTAAAATTCGCCAGATGATGGTTAGCGTCGTTGAAAATGGGCACGGTAAACGAGCTAAAGTAGAGGGCGTTAGCGTCGGCGGTAAAACTGGTACGGCCGAAGTTCCGGATCCGCACGGGGGCTATTACACGGATCGACACATCGGTACATTCGCCGGATTTTTCCCAGCTGAGAATCCTAAGGTAGTAATGGTGGTCCGTTTAGACAACCCAAAAACTGTTGAGTTTGCCGAATCCTCAGCTGCCCCGACGTTCGGTGAGATTGCCAATTGGATCGTCAACTATTTGCAGCTACGCAGTTAGTCCCGCACTAGACGATTGCCCCAAGGGCTCCTAGTCGTTAAGATTTGTTTATGGATTTAAGGGCGTTCTTACTATGGTTGTCTGCCAACAGCCGACTCGCAAACGATAAGCCGTTTATTATTGCTATTACCGGGTCGATTGCCAAAACTAGCACTAAAGAAGCAGTCGGTGCGGTCTTAAAGCGGGCGTATGGAGAGAGCCAAGTTAGGGTTGGCTACGGGAACCTCAACACTTACTTAGGACTACCCATGGCAATCCTAGGCTTTAAGGTGGATTTCTATAAACAAAAAATTAGCTGGCAGTGGCCGTTCATTCTGCTCGCAGCGATATGGCGCTCGTTCACCAATAAGCTGCCAAAATATCTAGTCATTGAAATGGGAGCCGATAAGCCCGGTGACTTGGCGGAGCTCCTCGAGCATATAACACCCGATATCGGCATCATTACTTTGGTCGGCGAGGCTCACCTCATGAATTACGAGTCTTCCGAACAGCTGGGCGAGGAAAAAGGCAATTTAGCCCAAGCTACTAAACCTAGCGGGCTGGTACTGCTTAACCGGAACGACCCATTTTTCAAAACGCACTTAAAACGATCACGCGCCCAGGTAGTTGAGTTTGAGTGCCCTACCGCCGAGATCGCTCACCGCGTTGCTGAGCTTGTCGGCAAGCACTTGAAAATCGACCCTAAAACTATCGGTGAGGCGCTACTAGGCGATTGGCGTCCGGCTGGGCGATTGCAACACATCTCCGGTCGGTACAAGGTGATTGATGACTCCTATAACGCCTCGCCCGTATCGATGCGAGCCGCCTTGGAAGAACTCTCAAAAATGCCTAAGCCCCGCGTTGCTATCCTGGGCTCAATGCTTGAACTTGGTTCGCAGGAAGTTAAGTTCCATGAGGAAGTTGGCATAATGGCACATCAACTGGCAGATAAAGTCATCGGTGTTGGCGAACTAGCGAAGCACTATAAACCAGACAAGTGGTACCCAACTAGCGCTGAAGCTGCCGATAAGGTAGTTGCGGAGTTACCAGAAGCTGCTAGCATACTAGTCAAAGGATCCCACGGGATTAGAACAGACCATATTGTGGAGGCGTTACATTAAACAATGGACTTCTTAGACGGTGGCAACTTCGCACTTGCCAAGACATTCTGGCTCGCGACCCTCTCCTTTCTCGTGGCGATACTATGGACGCCGCTTTTTACTGACTTCCTTTACAAAAATCGACTAGGCAAACGGATTCGCCAAACAGGTTTTGACGAAAAAAACGCGCCAATTTTTTACTCGTTACATAAGCACAAGGAAAATACGCCCACGATGGGCGGCTTGCTGATTTGGATTACGGCCGCTGTTATTACCTTATTAATGAATCTTAACCGGGGCCAGACTTGGCTGCCGTTATTCACTCTCGTGAGTACCGGCTTTGTCGGTGCTGCCGATGATCTGATGAATATCTTTGGAGTCGGACCGAATCGTGGCGGCCTACGATTTCGCTGGAAACTTTTGCTTTACACGCTAATTGCCTTAGTTGGCGCCTGGTGGTTCTTCTTCAAGCTCGAATTCAGTATTATTTCCGTTCCTTGGCTGGGACAAATTGAAATCGGTATCTGGTACATCCCTATTTTCATCGCTGTTTTAGTTTTCACCACCTTCTCTGCCAACGAAACCGACGGCTTAGATGGGTTGGCGGGCGGAGTGATGGCGAGCTGTTTTGCTGCCTACGGCATTATTGCCTTGCTGCAAGACAAAACAGAGCTAGCGGCGTTCTGCGGCACAATACTAGGCGCCTTGCTCGCCTTCCTCTGGTTCAACGTTTATCCGGCAAGGTTCTTCATGGGGGATACTGGCGCTATGGCGTTAGGGATGACTTTAGGGGTAATAGCGTTTTTGACCGACACGGTGTTTATTCTGCCAATTATCGCTTTTGTACTCTGGGCGGAAGGACTCTCGGCGATTATTCAGATTTTGTCGAAGAAGCTTCGGCAAGGAAAGAAAATATTTCTCTCGGCGCCGATACACCACCATTTCCAGGCAATCGGTTGGCCGGAGCCGCGTGTCACGATGCGTTTTTGGATTATCTCCGCTGTCATGGCAATGATCGGACTTTTTGTCGAAGTAGTTAGCCGCTAAGCGGGTTCTCACAACAGGTATTCTTTGAGATACTACCAGGTGATGGGGTGGGAAGATTTTCGCTACAAACAGGTTGGGTTATTGGGCGCTGGATTGGAGAACCTAAGTCTCGTTCCACACCTGGTTAAAGTTAAAGCGACCGTATTTCTTTGCGAGCAAAATCCCGACGCCCTGCCCAAGGATTTTAGTTACCATTTCCCAGACGTTAAAATCGTTACCGGAGATAAGCATTTAGAAGATCTGGGCCGGTATGACTACGTCTTCCGCTCGCCCGGCTTACCTATTGAACGCGTCGAGGCGTCATTGAGAAAGGTTAAAGATCGGCCGGTTATAACCAGCGCCACTGACTTATTCCTGGCGATGACGAAATCGGTTGTGGTTGGGGTTACGGGCACGAAGGGCAAAGGCACTACTTCGACGATGATTGGGGAGATACTGCAAGCCGCCGGCAAGTCGGTTGTTGTCGCGGGCAATATCGGCAAGCCAATTTTTTCTGTTTTCGATGAGCTGACACAGTCGTCGATCGTTGTCCTGGAGCTGTCGAGCTTCCAACTGGAGGACCTTAAGAATAGCCCACACGTCGCCGTTGTTCTGCCGATCACAGAGGACCATCTTAAGCCCTTGAGCGTAGCGAGTCCTAACTATCACCAAACCATGAATGACTACGTCGCTGCCAAGGCTCATATCACCCTCCACCAAAGTCAGGATGATTGGCTGGTCTTTGCTGCCGACAACGCCGAGTCGACAGCCATTGCTAGCGTCTCTAAGGCCAAAAAAATCGCTGTTTCACAGGCGGCGTATCAAACACACTGGAACGTTGATCCGCAAGGCGTGGTGTACCGTAACGGTGAAAAATTTACTGCTTTAGCAAAACTAAATCTGCGTGGACAACATGTTTTTTTGAACGCGACTATGGCGATTGCTGTTTGTGAAACCTTCGGCGTTAAGATCTCGGCAATTGAAAAGGGCCTACGTCACTTCAAACCACTCCCACATCGCCTAGAAGATGTTGGAGTAGCGCAAGGCCGTCGTTATGTGGACGACTCTTACGCCACTGCCCCTGAAGCAACGATCGCTGCGCTAACCGCTTTTACAGAGCCAGTGGTGTTGATTGCAGGTGGCTCGACGAAAGGGGCAAGTTTTGATGAGTTCGCCAAAGCAGTAGCGTCTTCAGCGGTAAAAGGAGTGGTGTTAATCGGTCAAGAAGCGCCGAAGATTGCCGCTGCTCTCAAGATCCACGCGGCGCAAACCAAAATACTAGATGGTGGGAAGAGCCTGGACGAAGCAGTTGAAAAGGCGCGACAGCTGTCAAGTGAGGGGGACGTTATACTACTCTCACCTGGCTGTGCCAGCAAAGATATGTTCAAAAACGCCGCGGAGCGCGGAGATATTTTCAAGAGTTTGGTCCGTTCATGAATTTCAAGTTACGCCGTAAGGCCGATACGACTATCCCGATTGTGGGTTTCGCCCTTTCACTATTTGGCCTAGTGATGCTTTCGAGCAATTTTGTTAATTGCGAGAATTCTGAACGATGAACTTCAAGCTTCGCCGTAAGGCCGATACGACTATCCCGATTGTGGGTTTCGCCCTTTCACTATTTGGCCTAGTGATGATCTTATCCTCCTCACAAATTCTTGCCGCCGACCGTTACGATAATTCCTATTATTTCTTCATCAGGCAGCTGGTTGCGTGGTTGATAGGAGTTGGCGGGTTCTTATATTTCCTAAAAATTCCGCTTGATACGCTTTACGAGAACCGGACAAGGCTTCTCTGGATAACTGTCGTCACATTACTACTTGTCTTTGTACCGATTATCGGTCCCAGAATTGCCGGAGTGCATAGATGGATCGATCTGGGATTTTTTCAATTTCAACCGGCTGAACTTGCCAAGCTACTGATGATTATTTTCTTTGCGGGATTTTTTGCTGCCAAAGCTAATAAGATGGGGGAGCCGACCAAAGTCCTGGTGCCGTTTATCGTCGTAGCGGGAGTGATTACCCTGCTTGTGATGGCGGAGCCAGATCTTGGTACGACGTTCGTTATATTGATCACCGCAATGACGATCTTTTTTGCCGCCAAGGCTCAGCTGCTGCAGTTTCTTGCCCTCTGCGTCGCCGGCGCTGTTCTGTTAATGGGTTTAATCTTTGCCGCGCCGTACCGCATGCAGCGACTTACTTCATATTTGAACAAGATCAATAACACGGCCGATACCCTCGGCGAAGCCTATCATACCCATCAAGCCTTAATTGCTGTTGGCAGCGGGGGGTTGTGGGGCGTAGGTTTCGGGCAAGGAACGAGTAAGTACGCCTACTTGCCTCAAGCACACACCGACTCAATATTCGCCGTGATTGCCGAAGAGCTGGGTTTCGTGCGAACAAGCCTAGTACTACTGGCATATTTATATCTAGCGTGGCGCGGTTTTCTGGTGGCGTTGCACGCCAATAGTAAGTTTGCCCAACTCCTGGCGGCTGGGATCTCAACTGCTTTTATTGCTCAGGCTCTAGTAAATATCGCTGGGATTTTGAGCGTGCTGCCCCTGACAGGGGTACCATTGCCGTTCATCAGCTACGGCGGTTCGTCATTAATAATTTCGCTAGCCGCTCTTGGATTACTGACAAACGTTTCTCGCGAAAGACTCGAAGGTTAAGGTTTGCCAATCCGTAAGGTTAAAGGTATATTCGCTCTTGAAGCGACGTGAATTTATCAAAGCAACCAAAACCAATAATTCTTGTGGGAGGTGGCACTGGCGGTCATATTTTTCCGCTTGTTGCGATTGGCGAGGAGCTGGCGGCTCAGTCGAAGCCATTTGTCTTCGTTGGTGAGAAAGGCGGGCGGGAAGAGGCTATCGTTAAAGAACTGGGTTGGCAATTTCAGCCAATAGCTGCTGGTAAAATGCGGCGACAACTGACGCTTGGGACCACGCTAGCCAATTTGATTAGCGCTTTTCGAACAATTGAGGGCTTTTTTCAGGCCTTACGTTTATTGATTAAAACTGGGGCAACAGCGGTCATGAGTAAGGGCGGCTACGTTGCTTTGCCGATGGTTTACGCAGCCTGGGTACTGCGAAAACCAGTATTTATCCACGAATCAGACTCGGTTATGGGGCTAACAAATCGTCTTTCGGCTAGATTTGCCGCTCGAGTTTTTACTGCGTTTGCTCCAGAGGTTTATCCCAATCACGACTCTCGTTACCTACAAGTTGGTATACCGATAAGGAAGACGCTTCGTCAGGCGGCTCGTCTTCGTTCGCCCAAAAAAACACGGCCGTTGGTTCTAATTCTGGGCGGAATTCAAGGTGCATCAGCAATCAATTCCCTGATACGCCAAGTTGTCAAAAAGCTTGTGGCAACTGCCGACATTGTTCATGTGACAGGCGAGAGAGAAGCCAGTATTTATCAAAAATTACAGGACAGCTTAGATAAAAAGGACCGGGCAGCGTACAAGCCTTTTAGTTTCTTGGACCGTGAGCTAGCTTATTATTTTCAAGCCGCTGATGTTGTTGTCAGCCGGGCTGGTTCGACAACAGTTGCTGAGGGAGCCCTGTTCGGCAAGGCAATGTATCTAATCCCGCTACCAACAGCTGCCGGTAATCATCAAGTTGAAAACGCAAAAACTCTTAAGCGTGAGCACGCTGTAATTATGCGCGAGGAGTATCAGCTCTCGCCTGATAAGTTGTATGAGAATTTATCGGCGCTCTTAAATGACCGAGCTGAGTTGAGTGTGCTGGGAATGAAATTAAAAGGCTACTTTTATAATGAGGACGCGATTGAAATGATTATTCGGGAGATTGAAAATGGCCAGAAAAAATAAAGTGCCACATCGTTACTATTTTATCGGCATAAGGGGAGTAGCGATGTCAGGTTTGGCGGTAATGATGAAGAGTTTAGGCTATGAGGTGGCGGGGAGCGACGATAGCGGCTCATATGCTGACGAAGCGACGGAACGCCGCTTCGCCGAGCTCGGTATCGAGCCAAAAATCGGTTTCGACCAAGCAAATATTAAGCAATTCAAACCAGATATTGTGGTTATTTCCGCGGCATTTGGGGTGCAAAACCCTGAATACAAAGCGGCCAAATCAGGCCGGATTACTATCCTTACTCATTCCGAAGCATTGGGCAAAGTGATAGAGAAGTTTGAGGGTGTTGGCGTTGCTGGCGTCCATGGCAAAACTACTACGACATCACTGCTGGCTTATATTCTCAAAGAGGCCGGTTTCTCCCCAAGCTACGCGATCGGCGCTCCTGATGTTCGCGACCTTGAAGGTAATGCCCATATCGGCGACGGCAAATATTTTGTGGTTGAAGCAGATGAGTACAAGAAATCCGAACAGGACAAAACGCCGCGCTTTATGGATTTGCCGTTGAAGCACGTCATTATCACCAGTATTGAGCTAGATCATCCCGATGTTTACGAGTCGGCTGAGGACGTTTACAAAGCGTTCTACGACTTGTCGATTAAAATTCCGCGTGACGGCACGATTGTCGCGTGTATCGACTCACCGCTCGTCCGACGCCTAGCCTCTCGCCGGGTTGATCTCAAGAGCTTAACGTACGGTTTTGGCTCACAAGCCCAGTTCCAAATTATCGATCACGACGAGAGTGGTGAAGCGACGTCATTTTCAATTAAGAACGGGGAAAAGAAGCTTGGACCATTCACCTTAAAATTGCCTGGCGCTCACAATGTGCTAAATGCTACCGGGGCAATTGTGATGTCCTTACGGCTTGGCGTTAGTGAACAAGCCGTGGTTAGGGCTGTTGGCAGTTTTAGCGGACCTGCTCGTCGGTTCGAGAAGATGGGTCAATACAATGGCGCATCGATCTATCAGGATTACGCTCACCACCCTACCGCGCTGGACTATCTGATTGCCACGGTGAGATCGAAATTCCCAACGAAGAAGCTAACCTTGGTTTTTCAGCCACATACTTATAGTCGGACCGGTAAACTCTTGAAGGAGTTTGCGTCGAGTCTGGCGAAGGCGGATCGGCTTATTCTCTTAAACATCTTCGCTTCGGCCAGAGAAAAGAGCGGTTACGTAACCATCAAAGACCTTGTCGAAGAGGTCAGGAAGCTGAAAAAGGAAACCGAATATCGTTCAAGCCTAGAGGAGGCGGCAACTTATTTAGGTGGGTCTATCGATAGTAACGACGTTGTCTTTTTAGTGGGAGCGGGGGATGTCTATAAAATTTACGAAAAACTCCAGAACCTCCGAGAGCATTAACTCTAAATTCCGTTCCCGCTTCGCGGAACGGTTCTTAAATAATCAGCCGCTTGCGCTTTACGTATCAGCTTCTGTTGGTGGGGTTAGCGAGTACGTTGTTATCGCCACCTCGCCGGAAGATTTAACAGACGCGGCTGAAATTGCCGTTGAAAACAAGCTCGAGTATGCCGTTATCGGTGGAGGTACTGGCACTTTGCCTAGTGAGGTCGGTTTTCCCGGCCTTGTCATCGTCAACCGTTCCAGCGGTATCAGTTTCACGCAAGGCTCAAGTGTCGTTACGGTATCAAGCGGTACTACCAATCAAGCATTGCTAACTGCTGCTGCCTCAAAGAATCTTGGAGGCATTGAATTCTTGAGTAACGTGCCTGGCTCCATCGGTGGTGCAGTAGTTAGCAACGCTACGGTAGGAAACTTGTCGATAAGCGCTCATGTTAAAGACGTTACATGCTGGGTAACAGACGGCGAGGAACACAAAATTGTCACCATCACCGGCGCGGAGTTGCAGTTTAAACCGTATGATTCGCTGCTAACTCGGCCGAGTATTTTCCCGCCGGTCATCTTAAATGTTAAACTGCAATTTGCCTTATTACCCCAAGAAGAGATCGTTCGCCGTCTTCATATTAATAAGGCTCGAAGTGCGCTGGTAAATTTATCCCAACCGCAAGTTGGTAGTCTGACACGGCCGGCCTTCGAAGCTCAACCCTCACTTCACCCGGCGGGTCGTAAATTACGCGTTCTAGGGTTAAAATTTAACCCGACCACTGGTATCGCCACCGCCACTGGCCGAGTTGGTAGCAGTACTTACCGAGAACTCATTGAACAATTACGACAACTTGCAGCCGGGTACGGCATCGAACTGGAGGAGCGAATGAGTTACTTGGGGTACTGGCCGTCTAAAGAGGAGGATAATGCGCCAATCAGGCACGGGTAAAACACCTAAGGTATTTAACACTAGTTACGTTCCACCCAAGCGCCTTTCCGCAAACGGCGGTGTTTCCAATTCTTTGGCTTGGCGTCCGGTTGTGCGAGTTCTTTTTGTTGTAGCGGTAATATTTGCTTTAAGCAGATTGCCAGTCTTTAAGATAAAACAGGTGAATATTGAGGGCGCGGACAACGCCCTTTTAAAAGAGGAGCTTCAATCGTTAGTCGGGCAGTCGATATTCTCTAGTACCGTTAGTCGCACAACGGAGCGTTGGCTACGCCAAGAACGATCCCTGGCTGCCCTTACTTGCCATCGTGGTTTGCCGAGTAGCTTATCTTGTCAGGCAACGATGCGTTCACCGGCGATAATATGGGTTCAGAGCGGTCGAGAGTTTTTGGTAGATGAGGAGGGCGTGCTCTATGCTGAAAAAAGTGGGCAGCCTCTAGATGTTCCGCTCCTCGAAGATCGCGTTAACACTGACAGTAACTTAGGTTCCCAGGTCGCCAGTCGCGAAATCGTCGAGCAGGTGATCCGACTGAAAAAAATACTGAGCGAGCAATCAGTCACGACCAAAAGCTTGTTTGTCGCGGATTCGCTCTATCAGCTGGGGGCGCTTATCACTAGTTACGTTGGAGCCGATGGTCAGCCGGTGCAGAAAGAACTCACCGCTCTCTTTATTTCTACCCAGCCAATTGAATCACAGGTTAAAGCGTTGCGGACCCTGCTCAAGGAGAGAGGTGGTTCTATTAAGGAGAGAGTTGATCTACGAATCCCCGGATACGTTTATTACAAGTGATGAACCAGCACACACGCGAAAGTCGTTGGAGCGTCAGAAAACGTTTAAATAGAGATTTATTAGAGCATCTTTGCCTGCTACGGGGATTCAGCGCAGACGACTTACAGCCAGATTATAGCGCTCATCTACATGATCCAAATTTACTGCCGGATATGGTCGTGGCCAGGCGATTAATTAGACAAGCTGTCGAAAACGGTTCGCATGTTACGATTTTTGGCGATTATGACGCAGATGGCACGCCCGCATCAGCGCTGCTATCTATGACTCTGACTAAAATTAATGTGCCACACGACGTGATGCTTCCGACAAGGAGCACCGGTTACGGCCTGCACTGCGAGCAAGTAGAGGAAATTATTAAACGATCGAAGTTATTAATTACCGTTGATACGGGGATAAATTCTCTCGAAGAGATAAAAATGGCTAAGGACGCCGGTCTCGGCGTGATCGTGCTCGACCATCACTTGCCCGGGCCCGAGCTCCCAGTAGCTGACGCAATAATTGACCCGCATAGAAAGGACTCCACCTATCCCTTTGCCCAGCTTTGCGGCTGCGCTCTCGCATTCAAATTAGTATGCGCACTAGTTGAGGATTTTCACGAAATAACGAAGGGGTATTGTAAGTGGCTTTTAGATTTGGTCGCCATTTCTACCGTTGCAGACATGATGCCGCTTGTCGGCGAAAACCGCGCCTTAGTCCATTATGGCCTTGTAGTGTTGCGACAGAATCGTCGGGTTGGGCTCCAAGCACTATTAGAAGAAGCTGGTGTTCAGTCAGACAGTATCACGTCTTCAACGATCGGTTTCATTATCGGCCCACGACTTAATGCAAGCGGTCGTTTAAGCGATAATACCCCGGCACTCAGATTGTTACTCACCGAAGATAAGAAAAAAGCCAAAGCGCTTGCGAAAGAAATTGAACAAGCCAACGTAACTAGGCAATCATTGGTCGACGAGGTACTTTCGGAAGCGCGTGAACAGTTATTTAAACAGAACGATAACGGTGACAGAATTTTCACTCTTTTTGGTCGAGATTGGCCCTCCGGTGTTGTTGGGCTCGTTGCCGGACGACTAGTCTTTGAGTATAGCCGACCAGTCATCGTTGGCTCGCTCCAAAACGGTGAAATTAGGGCAAGCGCGCGTTCAATTGAAAAGTATTCGATCGTCGACGGCCTAACGAGATGTGCGACGCACCTAGGAACTTTCGGCGGGCATGCCCAGGCGGCGGGTTTATCTACGAATGCTAGCAACTGGGAGAAACTATCCTCGGCGCTGAAAAGGGACGCCGTTAATTGCCTTGACGAGCACGACTTAGTGAAGCGATACGTTGCCGAGGCCTTTCTGGAAAAGAGCGACTTGACTACCAAAGTCGCATCTTCGCTCGAAAAGTTGGCGCCGTTCGGACTTGGTAATACTAAGCCTCTGCTAATTTTACGAGATGCTGACGTTGCCGATGTTCGTTTTATTGGCTCTGATGCCAGGCATCTTAAAATGCTATTGAACTCGGCACTAGGGAATCTGGAAGTTATTGGTTTCGATTTGGCAGATCGTTATAAGCAACAAAGCCTTAAAAGCGGTAACTTCTTGGGCTATTTAGAGAATAACTACTTTCAAGGAGCGGAGCGGTTGCAGCTGCGACTAGTTGACTTTCAACCCCGAGAAGCCGTAATTGAGTTAGCATAAAAATGGCAAAGTCTAGAACACTATTCGTTTGTTTAAGTTGTCAGCAGCAGGTAAATCGCTGGAGTGGTCGTTGCCCAAACTGTGGAGAGTGGAATACGATCGTTGAGCAACAAGTCGACGCGACTACCGAGCAAACCGCTAATGCTCCCACTGCCGAGCTGGTTAGTATTAAAAATCTACCCAAGGCTACGGCGCAACGTCTCCACACCAACTCTGACGAATTTGACCGCGTGCTCGGTTCGAGTGATCCGGGAATCGTCAAAGGATCGATCATACTTTTGGCGGGCAATCCCGGCGTGGGTAAGAGCACGCTACTTCTACAGGTGGCGCATTCGGTCACTGGGGCGTTGTACTTTTCGGCCGAAGAGTCTTTAGAGCAGCTTCGTTTGCGCGCAGTTCGACTGGGTCTTGCTAAAAGTGAACTGAAAATTTCTGCCGAACGTCGGCTGCCGAGTATCATGCGCACACTAGTCGAAACCAGGCCAAGTTTTGCAATTATTGATTCAATCCAAACGGTATACGACGACGCTATTCCTGGCACGCCCGGCTCTATGGTTCAGGTGCGGGAGAACTGTTGGCGTTTACAGCAATTTGCCAAACAAGAAGGTATCGCGATCTTGCTCGTGGGGCACGTTACTAAAGAGGGTGTCATCGCCGGTCCAAAGGTCTTGGAGCACCTGGTGGATGTAGTGATGTACCTCGAGGGTGAGAAGCAAACGGGATTGCGGGTTTTGCGTTGTGAGAAGAATCGCTTTGGTTCTACCGATGAAGTTGGGATCTGGCAACTAACTGGCGTGGGCTTTGAGCCAGTCGAAGATCCAGGCAAACTCTTTGCAAGCATTGTCACGCCAGACATTCCCGGCCGGGCAATCAGCGTGACCTTAGAAGGCTCACGCGCTTTCCTTATCGAAATTCAGGCCTTGGTTACTAAGACAGCGTTCGGTTATCCAAAGCGCACGGCACAGGGGATTGATCTAGGGCGTCTCAACCTCTTGGTCGCGGTGCTCGAAAACCGTCTCGGACTACCTACTAGCCAGTACGATATCTACGTTAATGTGGTCGGCGGTTTTACTGTCAAAGATACGGGCATCGACCTAGCGATTGCGGCAGCCATCGCTTCAGGAATCACACAGAGGGCCATTCCGCCGCGCCTGGCGTTAGTCGGAGAAGTCGGCTTGCTTGGAGAAATTCGACGACCAGTTAATCATTCGCAACGAGCTAAAGAGGTCGATCGATTAAAATACGTGCTCGGAAAAGAGATTAAGACTATCCAGCAATTACCAAATTTGTTTGAGGCTAAGCGCTAGACGTTTACTTTTAGACGATGTTGAGAATGATTGTCACTCCGGCCGACTCGTTACCGCTGTTGTCGAGAGTTTTAGCGACGAAGTTGTAAATCCCAGGCGTGAGCCCCGTTAATGTTAGTGTTTGAGTTGGTACGCCAACCTCATTTGTTCGTTCCAAGGTCACGCCGTTGCGGTACGTATAAATCTTGACGGCTTTTAGGTCGGCGTCGCCAGGGTTTATCCAGGTTAGTTTGACCGAGCCTGACGGCAAACCGCTTTGGGAGCCGCCATAATTCGTGACCTCTCCCGGTGCCGTAGTGTCATTGCTGACGGTGACAGTTATCTGATCGGAACGGGTCGATCCGTTGTTGCTTGTCATTAGGACATTGATAGTGTGGGTACCGCTCGTTAAATTCGCCGCATTATAGGAGGCCTGGTACGGCGATTCGGTAGCAGTGAAGAAGACACTACCGTCAATTGAGAAATCAACTGCCCTGACGCCACTAGGCGCCGAGGCTGAGGCTACGACCGTAAAGACGCCACCAACGCCACTACCGTTTGAAGGAGAAGTGATTTTGACCGTTGGTTCGCTGCCATCAACCTGACACTTTCCTGTCGGCGGTGTATTAACAAACCCGTTGGCTCTCGCCCAAGCCTGGACCGGCCCTTCCCATTGTGGGTCATTGGGTTTTTCGGAGTGGATATTCGCGTAGATCCGGTCTTCGGTCAGACTGTCGGGGATGCTCTCGTCAGCCAGTAAGCCGTTTTCGCGGCAAACTCTTATTTTTGCCACGGCGCTATCTTGCTCGGTCGGTTTTTGCCACGGCGCGACCAAATCTTTAACTTTTTCTTGGGTTGCTGAAGTTGGAAGAAGGCTAGAATAGCGAGCGACTTCCATCTCCTCTAGGCCTTGGGGACGACTGAACTGTTCTACTGGCAGGTCTTTGTGAATCCGTTCCATATACTCGTCCCAAATCGGTGCGGCGGCGATTGAGCCTCCGGCGTTATTCATCGAGCTATTGTCGTTATTCCCTGCCCAAACACCGGTGACAAACTGCGGGGTATAACCGAGCGTCCAGGCGTCGCGATAAGCGTTGGTTGTGCCAGTTTTCGAAGCAGCCGGCCGGCCATTCAAGGTTAAAGACCCCATTACTCTTGAGAAGGTTGGCTTTTTTGCCTCCGTATCACTCAAGATGCTGGTAACTTGGTAGGCGATTTTTGGATCCAGAACCTGTCGGCCGTCTTTTGGATCCTCATGGTTGTAGATCTCTTTACCTTGGGAGTCAGTTATTTTGAGTATCGGCGTTGTTGGCATTAGTGTGCCGTTATTGGCGAACACCCCGTAAGCCGTAGTCAGATCGACAAGCTTTACCTCGCCGCCGCCGAGCACTAAGGAGAGACCGTAACGATTCTTGTCGTTCAAAGTAGTTATCCCCATATCATGGGCAGTGTTCAGAGCCTTATCGAGGCCGATTAGCGCCAAAGTTTTAACGGCCGGAACATTCAAGGAGTTACCAAGCGCCTGGCGGATTGTTAGCGGTCCGCGCGAGTGGCCATCGTAGTTTTGCGGTTTGTACTTACCGAAGTCAGTCTCCAGATCAAAAATTGTGTAGCCGGGATGGAACTTTTCTTTGAACGCTGCGGCGTAAACGACCGGCTTAAATGAGGAACCTGGTTGGCGTTCGGCTGTAGCGACGTTGAAGTTACCGAATTGCTCTTGGAAGTAGTCAACCGAACCAACCATTGAAACGATCTCGCCGCGCTTTGGATCTATCGAGACCAACGCTGCGTTTGAAGCGCCGGCTCGTTTGAGCGTCTTTTCGCTAGCTGTACTTAAGATTTCCTCAGCGATTAGCTGTTTATCTAGATCAAGGGTTGTCACGACAGTTAAACCGCCCTCTTCCACCTTCTGTTCAGCGAGCTGTTTGTCGCCTAACTCTTTAGTGAAATACTCCACCAACCAATCTTGAACAAACTGGACAAAATGCGGCGCAGTTATCGAGTCCTTGCGGGCAGCGAATTTTGGTGTCACTTTCTTAGCTTCTTCTGCCTGCTCTTTGGTGATGAACGACATCCCGACCATCGCGTCGAGCGTGTAATTTCTCCGGTCAATTAATTGATCAACATTTGGTCCGTATGGAGACAAACTGCTTGGTCGTTGCAACAGTGCGGCTAAGGTGGCAGCTTCGTCGAGGGTTAAGTCCTTGGCGGATTTGTTGAAGAACGAACGACTTGCTGCTTCGATCCCGTAGTTGGTGCCGCCGTACGGCATTTGATTAAAGTACATCGTCAGAATCTCTTCTTTGGAAAACAGTACTTCCATCTCGATCGCTAAAATTGCTTCCTTAATCTTACGAACAAAGCTTTTCTCTCTTGTTAAGATGGCGTTCTTAGCGAGCTGCTGAGTCAGTGTTGAACCGCCTTGGCTCAGATCTCGCCTGGCGATATCAACAAAGACCGCTCGCAATATCCCTGTGAAATCTAGACCGACGTGCTTATAAAAATCGCGATCTTCTAGGGCGATTGTCGCTTGTTTCGCGACTTCGGGTATGTCTTTGTTCTCGATTAGAATCCGTTTTTTATCGCCGGAAATCGTATAAAGCGGTTTCATATTCCGGTCGTAGAGCCGTGTTGAGCCGACGGAAACTAGGTCTCGAATCTTATTCGGCGTCGGTAAATCTTTGGCAAACCATGCGAACAGGAATATCGCGATGAGCACAAATATCCCCGCGCCCCATAAAGCGACGATGCCGGCTTGCTTCCAGCTGAAACGCCGGCTTTTTTTGCCGAAAAACTTCTGGTGTAGCTTTTTTAGGCCGATCGGATTTTTGAACGGATTCCTTAGACTTATTTTTGGCACTTTTAGCTTCATGGTGTCTGTGAACGGACCATTGATGAGTCAGTTCTATGGACAGCATTAATTTTACAGGGATATAGAGCGTTGTGAAGTCGCGGACACCTACTGCAGTGATTGTCGCGAGACGTGTTTGCGACAGGGATTTTCAATCCCGTCGGTGATATGGGTATACTAAGACGGTCATGGCCTCAGACGATAATAATCTCGAATCAGAAGTTTTTACCTACGGCGTCGCAGAGATTATTGACCAGGATAGTTTACGTCGCCGCTTGTCTGCGGGAAAACCGCTTAAGGTAAAATTCGGTGTCGATCCAACAACACCCGACCTTCATCTCGGACACGCGATCGCTTTACGCAAACTGCGGCAGTTTCAAGAACTAGGCCACCATACCGTTTTGTTAATTGGTGATTTTACGACGATGATCGGCGATCCCTCAGGGCGAAGCGCAACGCGCCCAGTGCTAAGCGAGGACGAAATAAAGGCCAATATGGAAACATACATTAGTCAGGCCAAGCTCATTATCGATCCAGAAAAGACCGAAGTTAGGTTCAATTCAGAGTGGCTCTCTAAAAAGTCGTACGCTGATTTTATTAAGATAGCGACGCAGGTAAGCCTGCAGACATTATTAGAACGTGAGGATTTTTCTGAGCGGATTAAAAACAATCAACCCCTGGCACTCCACGAACTATTTTACCCAGTTACTCAAGGCATTGATTCCGTTGAGATGGAAGCAGACGTCGAAATCGGTGGCTGGGATCAACGGCTTAACTTGTTAATGGGGCGAGAGCTTCAGAATAAATTTGGCCAGACACCGCAGGAGATCGTTGTCACTAAGCCGCTGCTCGGCGTTGACGGAGAGCGTAAGATGAGCAAATCTTACGGCAACTATGTCGGGCTGACTGAACCGCCTCACGAGATGTTCGGGAAAGTAATGAGTATCCCTGACAAGTTAACAGATTCTTACGCCGAGCTCGCAGCATTAATGAACGAGAGTGAGCGATCGGGATTGCCAGAGCACCCGCGTGACAAGAAGGTAGCGGTGGCTAAAAAAATTGTTGAACTTTATCATGGTGTGGAGGTCGCTAACCTGGCAGCGCAAAATTTCGATAGAGCCTTCAGTAAAGGCGAAGTAGTCTCGGAGCTAGCTAACGAGGTCCTTATTAGCGGTGTCACTTCTATTACGATTCTTGAAGCGGTCAAGCACGCGTCGGGTGTCAGCGCCTCTGAAGCGGCAAGATTAATTGACCAAGGCGGCGTTAAACTTGATGGCCAGGTTGTTGCCGACGCTAATCTAACGGTGGACGTTTCCGGCGCTACTCATCGGCTACAAATTGGCAAGCACCGGTTTTACGAGTTGGTTAAAGAGGCCTAATATTTAAATATGAAGAGGGGATTTACCTTAATCGAATCACTAACGGTCATTGCTGTCATCGGCACCTTGGCCTCGCTGACCTTCTATGTGATTAGCCAGGCTCAGCGGCAGGCACGTGACGCGGCTCGACGCTCAGATCTAACGGCTTTAGCCGTAACATTCAAGGCGCGATACGAGGCCAAGACCTGCCCTGCTGCTTCCCGTAACCGCTACCCAGGCTTTGAAGATGTTCAGAACGCCAACGAATGGCATCCCGTCTCTGAACTTGAGGGTTACACTGACGATTGCGGCGCCTTCAGTGAATTTCTGGCGACTATCCCAAAAGAGCCAAAAGACGGCAGCTTCCCTTACCAGTTTAACCTGTCAAATGAGTCTGATGTGATCGGTAAGCACTTCCGACTAAAGGCTCGTTTGGAAAAGACGCTATCTTCAAGCCAGAGGCAAGAAAACTGCCGTGGCGGCGTAACCTGGACGGAAACATTCGGCGGCGCGGCTTACGATAACTGCCAAGATCCTAATACCTACAACTACTTCGTCGGCGACTAGGCCAAGATACGTTGTTATTAGAAATTAGTGCTGAAAGTGCTACAATTTGTTTGAATTTCCACTTTTCCCGCAAGGATTGAGAAAATTTTTCATGTCATATCTGTTAATAAATATTTCACAAGGCTTAGTGACGGCAGATTCATCTTTCTGTTTGTATAGAGCGGATTCAATATGATCATCGGGCAGGTCCACCAAGTTGTGCGGAGAGCTTTTGTTAAGGCCTTTAATCAGGAACCGCCAAAGTTTGACATCGAATTCTCACGGCATCGTATGTTTGGAGATTTTTCTAGCAACGTCGCTATGGTTTCAGCCACTGACTTACAGTCATCGCCGATGCAGGTGGCGCAGAGAATCGTCCAGGAACTAGAAAGTACCGAGATATTTAAGGCCGTCTCTGTCACAACGCCAGGCTTTATTAACGTCACGGTAACTGATGAGTACCTGACGGAAGTAGTGAAGGAGGTTATCAGGCGCCCTGAGGCATTTGGCCGTAGCGATCTTGGCAAGGAGATTCGGGTACTCTTGGAATTTGTTTCCGCCAATCCGACCGGCCCGTTAACGCTTGCCAATGGGCGGGGTGCATTTGTTGGGGAGTCTATTGCTAAAGTCCTCGAACTTTATGGGTGCACGGTGATGCGCGAGTATTACGTTAACGATCGCGGCGTCCAAGTCGATGCTCTTGGCCATTCAATTTTGAATCCTAAAGATCCTGAGAAGCAGTATTCGGGCATTTACGTCGAGGAGCTCCGCAAAAGAATTAAAGATGGTAATGACCGGGCAGCTGGCGAGAAGGCAGCCATGATTATCATGGAGGAGATGATTAAGCCAACGTTGCGTGGCTTAGGTATTGATTTTCATCAGTTCTTTTCAGAAGCTTCGCTCTACCAGACCGGGGTTTTCAAGAAGACCATGGAGCTTCTTAAGCTGCACGGCTTCACCTATGAGGCGGAGGGAGCGACCTGGATTTCGACGACGCGGTTCGGTGATGACAAAGATCGGGTACTGACTAAATCGGATGGCGAGGACACCTACTTTGCTTCTGATATTGCTTACCATAACTATAAAATTGCTCGGGGCTATCATCGCCTTATAACGGTACTTGGCGCCGACCACCACACCTACGCCCGGCAAATGAACATGATTATCGAGGGGATTCTCCGCAGCCATTACACCTGGGCAGGTAAAGTCGATTGGGTCATCACCCAAATTGTGAAGCTGATTGAAAAGGGTAAGGAAATTAAAATGTCGAAACGGGCCGGAACATACGTGCCGCTCGATGAACTTATCGAGCAAGTGGGGCCGGACGTGGCTCGCTTTTTCTTCTTGAGCCGGAGTGTCGACAGCCATCTTGATTTCGATCTAGATTTAGCTCGCTCCGCTTCGTCACAAAACCCGGTTTTCTACATCCAATATGCCTACGCCAGGATCAGCTCAATCTTCCGCCAATTCTCTAAAACCGAGGAGTTCGAAGTGCCCGAAAAAATCATCATCACCGACCCATTAGAACGCCAGCTGTTGCTCCGGATCGTACGATTTCCAGATCTGGTTGAGGACATCGCTGGAGATTTAGAGGTTCACAAGCTGACTCACTACGCCACCGCGTTAGCCACAGATCTCCACGCTTTTTACGAGCGACTACGGGTTCAAGGCGAGGAGCCTTTGATTGCTCAGTCTAGGCTGGCGATTTTAAAAGCGACCAGTTTAACTATCAAAAAAACTCTCGACCTCATTGGTATCAGCGCTCCGTCCAGAATGGTGCGTGACGAATCGCCTAAATCGTAAAGCGATAGATTTTTTTACCTGTCGCGAGCCAGAGCGTTTTGCCTGACCCGTCAAGAACAATATCCTCTACCGAATCTACCAGCGGGAAGATAGATTGCTGCAAAACCCCTTTGTCGTCAGCGATGTACAGCACGCCGCCAGAGAGTACGAAAATTTTGCTGTTTGTCTCGACGCTCGTTAGGTGCGCCCCCTCCTGAACGGGCACGGTGAGCTGTTGGCTTTCGAGCTTGCCGGCAGCAAAACTAGATACTTTGCCGTTCACGTCAAGTGCTACAACGCGGCCGTTAATTGCGAAATCGGCCAAAGCCAGCGTCAGTAGGTCGTCTTTCAGTAGTGCCTTAAGACCATTCAGGTCTTTATCGAAGTTAACTTGTCTATAAATAGTGTTAGATGCTTGGTGGTAAACATAAACGTTCCGGTTGAATTTTTGCAGTAATTTTGGCCCGCTAGAGACCGCTGCTTGTAACGGCAGTGTTAGGGGTTGTGATGGAGTAGCGTCGAGAAGCCAAATGTTGCCAGTTTTATCGCTAACAAGTATCCGGTCCTCAGCGACAATGGCGATAGATATTGGGTCGGCAATTTTTACGGTCTGCTCAACCTTAATTGCCTGTCCTTCTTTAATTAGCCACACCTGCCCGGAGGTATCGACCACAGCTAGAACGTCGTTAAGGCTATCGATAGCCTTAACTGGTGTCTCGAGCTCGCTCACTAGATCGTTCAATATCAGCGGCGAGACACTCTCGGCTGCTAATGCTTGGGCGAAAGTTTGTTTTTGGTCGCCACTTAGAGCGTTGTACTCTTCGAGTGAGAATCTGTCGTTTAAGAACAAGATACGCTGACCAACTGGCGTTGCGACAAGTTGCTCTGCCAGATTGGGCGCTTTTTGTTCTTCTTTCGTCGAGTTCACGCGGGAAACAATCGTCCGCACCCCAACGATAATTAGAGCCACCAGGATTACGGCAGCGATTATTTGAATGCGCGAGCGGATATTAAACTTCGGTAATGATAGCCGTGGCAGCTTGAACCCGTTGCTCCCCAAGTCAAACGAAGAGTTCTCTGCTCTTTTGCTCCCTCGCTCTTTAATCTTGCTGATAAGTTTTTTAACAAATTCCCACGAGGCGCGAGACGAGCCAGCTACAACGGCGGCCGTATCGCTGAGCGGTAAGTTAGGAAATTTAAATCGCGGTAACTTAATCGGCGTAAGATGCTCCAGTGTATCCCACATGACAGAAAGCTCGCGGTGCAGTTTGCCAGGCGCATAACGCAGCAGAATGCCCGTAAAGCTCTCTCGTTCTCCGACAGGTGATAACTCAACAATCGCTGCGCTTATTGCCTCCGAGTCGTCGTCGGACCAGATTTCTTGCTCGTTATTTTCGAGAAAATGAGAGAGTGGTTTATTAGCAAGCATCAACCATTCACCCTCATTGAGGTCACCGCTAGTAACACTTGAGAACTGCTCTTCAGTCTCCAAGCCGCCGCTTGTGGCATCGGTCACGTCGCCGTTTCGCCACAGGAGCAATTTATTGTTGCCTGCAACAGCAAAATGGACTTCCTCGTTGATTAGCAGGGCGACAACACAGTTTACCGGGACGTTTAGCTTTTCTTTGGCTTGCTTGATTATACTGTTCGTTGCCTTCAGCGACTGCTCGAAACGAATTAAATTAGAAGAACTTTCAGCTCGGACGAATTCTCGCACTAATGCGGTGATAATTTGACGGCCGTACTCACGGGCGTGATGCCAGGGGTTATCAATCTCGACCGTCACGGCGATCACACAGTTTTGTCCCTTGCTCTCCAAGGCGTGGACTTCGCTCTCAGCGTACCGATCGACTAAGCGATCGTGCCGACCGATTTTAATAGTGTCGTAGTTTGGTTGAATTGTCTCCATAGGCGCCAATCTGTATGTATCAGAAAAACCCCTGAAGTCAAAGCCGTTACCCTGTTTGTCGGGCTGACTGGACTTGAACCAGCGACCTCATGCACCCCATGCATGCGCGCTACCAACTGCGCCACAGCCCGTTTGCTTGCAAGCCACTAACAAATTGGCACCCATCTTCTTAGTCCCCACATTCGGTCGCGCCCAGTTTTACACCCGGCCACGACTACGGGAGAAGTGGGTATCCTACGGTTTGTCGCGAACGACAAACGCGACCGGTTGTGGCTAATCAGCCACAACCGCCCCAAAGGCAGATTCCCTTTATTTTAGATTGAGGACCAATTGTTAGGGCTTGCAAGACCGCCCTATTCTAGCCGAATTAAGGCGGCCACACATTGGCCGCCGATACTCACAGGCTGAGGATTAATAATTTCCCGGTGAGGAAGTAGCTGAGCTGGACTAAATAGTTAAGCAGGAACCCAAACGCCAAGAAAATCAAAACAAAAAAGATCATCGGGTTTGCGCTCAGAGCGTAGTAGGCTCGGTCACTGATAAACAAGCGCAAAATTCTGGAACCGTCTAACGGTGGCACAGGTATTAAATTGAAGAACATCAGGAAAACATTGAGATAAACTGACGCGACAAGGACCTCTCTCCACACCCCGTATGAGCCTACTAAGTTAGCAACAAAGGCAAAGAGTGCGGCTAAGAGTAGATTGCTCAGCGGTCCAGCCAAGGCTACCTGAAGCCCCTGTAAGCGTGGGTTGTCGAAATTGTCTTCATTGACCGGTACCGGCTTACCCCAGCCAAAGACCGGAAGCTCTAGGCCAAAAGCTCTAAGGAGCAACAATCCCACAAGGAGCGTCGTGCCAACTGGATCCCAGTGGGCGAGCGGGTTGATCGTTTGCCGTCCTTCGCGCTTGGCAGTATCGTCACCGAAAATGGAAGCCACTAGAGCGTGAGCGTACTCATGCACCGACAGGCTGAGGAGAATGACAATAATAAGAATTAAACTGACCCCGAAATCTTGAAGCTGCATCAGTAATAATATATGATATCCACTAGTGTATCGCTAGTGATAGTCGACAGGACGTCGACTTTCCCTAGAGACTTTACGTCTCGGCGGGTATACCCATTCAAAATGCTTGGATCAAAATCTCTAAAAACCATTCGTACGGAAATTTGCCAGATTTGTGGTAAGTCACCGCAAGTTGGCTATAACCGCCCAAAGTCACTGCATAAAACACAGCGGACAATTTTGCCGAACCTGCAAAAATGGAACGGCCTGCTTATTTGTTCCAGGTGTCGTCGTACTCTCAAGAAGACTACTGTGAAGTAACGGCGCTATCCGCCGCTTCTTTCTTTAAGAATTCCGTTTCGAAGCAATTTTTGCAATAGACTTTAGCCTCAGGGTTTGCCGGCTTAAATAGAACGTCGCCGACCTGGCGACAGACGGAGCAAGTTACCCGAAAATACTCGGTCTCTACTTTTTGCCTATTTTTCTTACGGCACTCTTTGCAGCGAGCTGGTTTGTTTTTGAAGCCACGGGAAAAGAAGAACTCCTGTTCGCCAGCCGTCCAAATGAATTCTTCGCCACAGTCCTTACACTTCAAGGACTTGTCTTGGTATTCCTGTTCCATGACCACCATTCTACCACTACCGCAGTCTCGCTAAAAAATGAGTTTTTCTTTACAATCCATGCATGCAGCCCGGACGATCCTATCTGGTAAACTACCTCGACCCGTCCGAACCGCGGTTTGCGCTTTGGTCGAAGATCGATCAAACGTGGGTTGAGGCAGATACGCTCGGTGTTAAAGAAGCCAGACACCTCATCGCCCAGGCGAGTTTGCAACCTTTTGGGGACGCAAGGCTGATGGCTATTCGCCACGCCGATGCCTTGAGCGAGGCAGTGCAGAACACTTTGCTCAAACTCCTCGAGGAACCGCCCCTTTTCCTGACGGTGATTTTGGAGGTCGTAAATCCGGCAAGTTTATTGCCGACGATTCAGTCGCGCTTGCACCGTCTCGATAGCGCTATTCGGGAAACTGACCTAGAGCCAGAAAAACTGTTTACCGACTACCGCGAAGCAAGAGCCGTTTTAGAACAAGTCAAAGACCGAAGTAAGTTGGAAAAGCTTCTTATAAAGATGCTGTCTACCGCTAAGACGCAATTGACGGATTTGCCGAACAAAAGTAAGGTTCTTCAGGTTAATCTACTCGACCGAGCCATAAGAAGATTGCGTCAAAACGCTAATCAGAAGCTGGTAATTGACTCCTTCCTCTTGAACTGGCCGTTCAACTCGAGTACGAGTGAGAGTTGAGTACTAAAAAATGACTGCCCAAATAATCTTTTTCGTCGCCGTTGCCTTATTCATCGTTTTGTTGTTGCGGCGTTTTACGATGATTGAAAGCGTCTGGCTGTTCATTATCAGAATTGCGAAAGCATTTTTGGCGATTATTTTAAGCTTGCTTAACAAGATTAAAAGCGGGGTCAGCGACAGGACGAAGGCGGTTCGCGTACCGCGTTTCAATCCGGGTGGATTAAATACTCCGAGACGCGCCGTAAATACTTCGCAGGGCGATTCTAATTTCTGGAAAGAAGAAGCCTTAGGCGATCGGGCAGAATTAATGACCCACTACGAGGAAGGGGAAGCGCTTTTTAAAAGCGGCAAACTCGAAGAGGCGGAGCGTTTTTTCTTAACAGCAGCAACGCGAAACCCCAAAGACTCTAAAGTTTACGCCAGGTTGGGGCTGATTTACCTGCAACGCAAGAGCTACTCGGACGCAATCGAGGCTCTCAAAGTTGCGGTAAAGCTCGATAAGTACAATCCGTCCAGGCATTACAATTTGGCGCTTGCCTACGAAGGCAAGAACGACAACCAGCGGGCGATTGCCACCATCCGTGAAGCTATAAGCCTTGATCCGGTCTCTCCGAAATACCGTGCACTCCTTGAGCAATTACTAAACAAAAAGTAGAATAACTGGAGCGCCACCTTAGCTCAGAGGCCAGAGCGGCTGTTTTGTAAACAGCGGGTCGTCGGTTCGATTCCGACAGGTGGCTCGATGTCGGAACGAACTCGTGAGTATTCCGACAGGTGGCTCAATGCTACTGAGGAATGAGCCTTGAGCGAGTATCCCGACAGTTGCTCAAATCCTGTATTTTCAACCTGTTCTTTGATAAAATTTAACAACGCGCTGGGGTAGCGAAGCGGTCAAACGCATCTGACTGTAAATCAGACGGCCCTGTGCCTTCGTAGGTTCGAATCCTACCCCCAGCACATTCGTTTAATCTCCAACAACGAGCGACAGTGTTGCTGGATACGATTAAACGAGATGCTGCCAGAATAAAATAGAATGTACCTTGTTGCGGCAGCGAGCGTTTAGTAGACAGTAATACTGTCGCGACAAGCCATCTTAGCTCAGTGGTAGAGCACTTCCATGGTAAGGAAGGGGTCTCGGGTTCAATCCCCGAAGATGGCTCAGAAATCTAGAAAAGGAAACAAATGGCAAAGAAAAAAGCAGCCCGAACAATAATTCATCTTGAATGCACCGAGTGCCACGAGATTAATTACCATACAGAAAAAAACAAAACCAAAACCCCCGACCGTCTGCAGCTGAAGAAGCTCTGCACCCGTTGCGGTAAAGTCACCCTTCACAAAGAAGGTAAGTAAGACTTTGCAAGGCGGGGCAAACGTGATTAGGTCGAAGAAATGCCTCGTCTTGTAGCTCTTGTAGGAATGCCGGGAAGCGGCAAATCAGTTGCCACGGCAATATTCGTTTCAAACGGCTTCCAAAAAATATATTTTGGCGACCTGACTTTTGAAAAACTCCAAGAAGAGGGTCTCGAGGTCAACGAAAAAAATGAGCGATTGATGAGGGAGCGCTTGCGCGCTGAACATGGAATGAGCGCCTACGCCAAGCTTAGTATCCCCAAAATCGAACGGCTGCTGAAAAAGGGAGACGTGGTGATCGAAAGCATGTATTCCTGGGAAGAGTATTTAGTGTTGAAAGAAAAGTTTCCGTATCTAGAAGTGATGGCGATCTATTCGCCGCCGCAACTTAGAGCGAAACGTCTCGCGGTCCGTCCGCATCGGCCGCTGAGCGAATCTGAGGTTCGTTCGCGAGACCATAGTCAAATTGAAAAGCTTCAGCAGGCCGGCCCTATTGCCATGGCCGACGTGACGGTGGTAAATACTGGATCAGAGGAAGAGCTAAAAAAAGAGGTGGAGAAATACATAGATGGCAAGAAAGCCTAAGCTACCAGAGTACAAGCGAGTCGGTTGGGACGAATATTTCATGAACGTCGCCAGAGTCGTGGCGACTCGGGGCACTTGCGACCGTAAGCACGTTGGTGCCGTCATTGTCCGCGACCGTGTTATTCTCTCGACTGGTTATAACGGCTCTATCCGTGGCCTACCGCACTGTGACGAAATTGGGCACGACATGGTTAACGGACACTGCGTCCGCACGATTCACGCCGAAACTAACGCACTCGTTCAAGCTGCCCGAAACGGTGTGGCTGTAGACGGTGCCGAAATTTACATCACTGCTAGTCCCTGCTGGGAGTGTTTTAAGCTGCTGGCTAACGCCGGCATCAAAAAAATTGTTTACGGCGAGTTTTACCGCGAGCCAAAGATTCGCGACACCTCTTTGAAACTCGGCATCCAACTAGTTGATCTAAGCGAGACCCAAGAATCTGGCAGATCAACAGAGTCTTCCGGCCACACCGCCTAGGCGGCAGATTTTCAGCCAATTACTTGATAGAATTACTCTGTTCGAGTTCGCTCGAATTATAGGGGTGTAGCTCAGCCCGGCAGAGCAACGGTCTCCAAAACCGTGTGTCGCAGGTTCAAATCCTGTCACCCCTGCAAAAAGAAGAACGCCCATTCGGGCGTTCTTCTTTTTGTGGTGTCTGGCTTGAACCAGGTTCACTAGCGACGAAGCGTTAGCGTAGTAGCTTTCCGAGGAGCGATAGCGACGAGACTTCCTGTCACCCCTGCGAAACCGCCTACAGACAGATTGTGGGTCTTTATTTACCGAAGCTAGGCGGCATTGACAGAGCGCTTACGACATCAGTAGAGTAATAAAGTACAGTATAAAAAGGAGGGGTTTTGGCTCAGAACGACCAAAAAAATCAGGAAGAAATTGCCCAAGTTGAGGCGACAAAGAGTCCGTTCGACACCTTTGGGGTGGCAATTTTCCTTGTCGTTTTGGTAGAAATCCTACTTCTTATTGGCTTAAACCTTTACCAAAAAAGTCGAGCCCAGACTATCGGTAACAAAATCAGCGCAAGCCAAAAGACACTCGCGTCGCCGGAATACACCACCCTTAATACTCAACTTGAAGAAGTCTTGGCTGGACAGAAGCTTCTACAAACGGTACTTGATAGCAAGGTTAATTGGTCGCAGTTTTACACCATGCTAAACGCCGTGACGCCTAAAAATGTCAAGGTTAACAGTATCCAGCTTAATGTAAACGGAACGTTCCGCCTTGATGGGGAGACACAAAGCATGAGCAGTTTGGCCCAGGCATTAGTGGTATGGCAAAAGGGCTCCACTGCCGCCCCGACTCCTTTTAGTAGCGCTAAACTCAGCAATAACGGTTTCGCGACAAAGGATGGCAACCGTATCGTCAGCTTTACCATCTCCGGCAGCCTTAATATGGGAGTACTGAAATAATGCTAAATAAATCGAACCGCGGCTTCTTACTTCTGCTCGTTGCCATTATCGGCTGGTTCTTCATCGTTCGGCCACAAATTAATGTTTTCACCGAGCGCTCACTGGAATCCAAGGTCAAGCAAGAGGAGCTGTTTTCTTATGAGCAACGCATTGAAGATATAACCTTTATTCGAGACAAAGGTGAATCAATCCAATCTGTCTTGCGAGCTCAATATCTAGCGATGCCTAAAACTGGCCAAATTCCTGAGGTACTGGTGATGATCGAGGCGCTTGCCGCTTCAAGCGGTGTAACTCTTGGTTCCGCCACAGTTGGCGAAGCTAACGGCAGTGAGGTACCGGTTACGGTTGCCTTCACCGGTGGCCTAGGGACAGTAACCTCGTTTTTGAATTCCTTGCACAATAATATTCGCACCGTGATTATCAAAGACCAATCAATGATCGCCGATAATAATGGTACTCTGACAGTAACGATGCAGCTTGGATTAGTATTCCAGGGGGAGGCTCAATAATGGGTTCACGTTACGCACACCGAGTTCAAACGTTAATTGGCCTCGCACTGCTACTTATCGCTGTCCTAGGCTTCATCGTCTCACTGCTACTCAATCTGCCACGTTCAGCCGATGTTGCCGCAAAGGCGAAGCCTCTCGACATCTTGCCTCGTGACTTTTTCTCTGGTAATGCAGTGACAGAGGCGGTCCGCAAACTAAACGTACCTAACGGCGTGCCGGTTAGCTTCGACGCCAATAATATTGGCCGGTCGAACGTCTTTGAGCGTTATTAATATAAATGTATGACGCTACACGTTCTGCCCCAGCTTTACGCTAACAGCACCAAGTCGTTTCTAAAATTGCTAATTGACAAAAGCTTGATAAAGCCGGGGTTTTCGTCAATTCTGGGCGGTAAATATCTCGACGAAGTCGATCGCTACCTCTTAAGTCATCATCTGGTTGATGAGCTAGAGTTAGCCAAAGCTTACGCAGAGTTCTACGAACTGCCCTTCATGCATTTGGTTAACAAGCCTATCCCAGCTGAAACCGCGCGTTTACTTCCTGAGGTAGTGGCTCGCAAATATAGCACTCTAGTCTACGATCTCGATCGTCTTGATCTCTGGGTAGCCGTTGGCGACCCAGCAAAACTGCAACGTAACGCCCCCGATATGCTTGTAAAGTTACGCCAGCAAAAAGGTCTCAAGGTGCATCTCTCGATCGCGTCGCGCATCGAAATCGAAGCCGCCCTAGATAAGATTTACCACCGCCCGGATGTCTCCCCTCGGCCGATTATGCCGCCGCGCCACGAGGAACTTTCATCGAAAACAGCACCCATTACCTCCTCCGAGCAGCCGCATGTTGAAAAGGAAGAAAAATTTACACCTCCAGCAAAAAGCCCGATTCCGACTTTTTTAAAGCCGGAACATGTTATTGAGCAGGAACACAACACTGAAGCAACGGATGTCGCTAAAATTCCGCTCATCCAGTCTCGTCCAGCAGCACCGGCCGGTTTAGTTAAAACTGTTGAAGAGCGTCCCAAGACGATTGATTTACGAAATATGCAAATACCGGAGGAAGTTCTTAATAAGATCCCGGTTAATGTGGCCGAGAAGTACCAAATCATCGTTTTTGCAGCAGTTGAGCCAAAAAGCAAACTGGAACCATCGCTCATCAAGGTTGCTGCCGTTAACCCCGACGACGTCAAGGTCCGAGAGATCTTGAGCTATATCGAATCGCGAAACAAAGTCTTGGTTGACCGTTACCGAACCGACCTTAACTCCTTTGAGGTAGCGCTCAAGCTTTATCCGCGCGAGGCTTCAGAAGCCGCCCAAATAGTAACTGAGCACGAGGACAAGCAAGCGACCGCTCCAGTCATGCCGACGCCTCAGAAAAAAGACGCCGAGCAGCCCTCGCCAATCAACAACGCGCCGAAACCGCCGCTTCTGCAGCCAACCAAACCTGAGGCTCACAAGCCGCAGGCCGATATCATGGTCGAGAAGGGCGACGGCATTAAGCTCTCGGCCACGGACATCATTAGTCGCCCTTCTGAGGACACTGGTGAAGAACTGCAGCGACTAGCTAAAGAACAAGAGCTAAGCCTTGAGAACCAGAACCTTGACCGATTGCTCAAAGAACCGGTTACCAGTCCTGACCTTCTGGCTAAGGTCTTTAAAAACGGCCGTATTCCGGAGATTGTTGCCGGGACGCTATTCCTCGCTATTAGAATGAAGGCAAGTGACGTTCACGTCGAAGCGGAACAGGAAAGCGTCCGGGTCCGCTTTCGTATCGACGGCATCCTGCACGATGTTATTCGAGTGCCGCATTTTCTACACGCCCCGCTCATCTCTCGAATCAAAATTCTCTCCAAAATGAAGATCGACGAGCAGCGTATTCCGCAAGACGGTAGGTTCGACGTGGTGATCGATAATCGCCAAGTCGACCTTCGTGTCTCAACAATGCCGACCGTCCACGGCGAAAAGGTTGTGATGCGTCTGCTCGATAAGTCAGAAGGCGTTCTGTCCCTTGAACAGCTTGGGGTGACCGGAACTAACTTTGACCGGCTGATTGAAAACATCAACAAACCGTACGGTATTATTCTTGCTACCGGGCCGACCGGTTCGGGTAAATCAACAACTCTATACGCCGTTTTAACAAGAATTAGTAAGCCAGGCGTTAATATCATCACGCTTGAAGATCCCGTCGAATACGAACTCCCGGGTATCAACCAGGCGCAAGTTAAGCCGGGTATCGGCTTTACCTTTGCTGAGGGCCTGCGCTCGGTTCTGAGGCAAGATCCTAACGTTATCATGGTCGGAGAGGTCCGCGACCTCGAAACTGCCGCGATGGCTACTCACGCCGCCTTAACGGGTCACTTAGTGCTTTCGACGCTTCACACCAACGACGCTGCTGGCGCCCTGCCACGAATGATCAATATGGGCGTTGAGCCGTTTCTTATTACCTCATCTGTTAACGCCGTAGTCGGTCAACGTTTGGTTCGCAAAATCTGCGATAATTGCAAAAAGAAAGCGCCAATTCCACCGGCAGTGTTGTCGCACGTCAAGAAAGAGCTTGAAGCCTTGCCTTCAGGGAAGCTTAAGAATATTAACCTTGAATCGCTAGTTTTCTATAAGGGCGAGGGTTGTTCGCAATGCACAGACGGTTATAAAGGACGAATCGGCATTTACGAGGTGTTAACGATGAGCGAAAAAATCGAATCGCTCGCCGTTAGCAAGGCTCCTGCCTCCGAGATAAAGAAGGCTGCGGTTGATGCGGGGATGATAACTATGTCACAAGATGGTTTAATAAAAGCATTGAAGGGCATCACGACAATTGATGAAGTCCTTCGGGTCACAACGACTCAAATTAAAGAATTACCTGTCTAGAGGGGAATTGGGAGGAAAATGTCAGATGCAATGACCGCCGAGATGAAGCAACTGCTCGACTTGGCGATCGAGAAAGGGGCGAGCGACCTACACATTACCGTAGGTGTGCCGCCAACAATTAGAATCGACGGTAAACTTTTCCCGTTAACTGAGCACGGCGCCGTTACACCTGAATCCGCCGAGCGTTTATTAATGAGTATTATGGTCGCCGAGCAAATCGAGCGACTTCACCAACGTCGTGAGCTGGACTTTTCTTTTGGTTACGGCAAAACTCGTTTCCGAACTAACGCCTTCTACCAGAAGGGGGCGCTATCAGCTGCTCTCAGGCTTATCCCGATGGCGATTAAAGCGATGGACGAACTCGGTATCCCGCCGATCCTGGAACGTTTTACTGAACCTAGCCAAGGCTTCGTTATCATTACCGGGCCAACTGGTCACGGTAAATCCACCACGCTCGCGGCGCTTATTGAGTCGATCAACCAGAAGCGGGCAGAACACGTGATTACGATCGAAGATCCGATCGAATATGTCTTCGAACACAAGAAGTCGATTATAGTTCAACGGGAAATTGGCAGCGACACCAACTCGTTTAGTCGCGCCTTGCGCTCCGCTCTACGAGAAGATCCGAACGTTGTGCTCGTCGGCGAAATGCGAGACCTCGAAACTATTGAAGCCGCCCTCACCCTGGCGGAAACTGGCCACTTGGTGTTTACGACGCTTCACACTAACTCCGCTGCCCAAACCGCCGACCGTATCATCGACGTCTTCCCGCCGCACCAACAGCAGCAGGTTAGAATGCAGCTCGCGAATGTTTTACTCGGTGTCGTCTCACAACGCCTACTGCCGCGCGTACAGGGCGGCCGGGTCCTGGCGACAGAAATTATGGTTGCTAACTCTGCAGTCCGTAATACTATCCGCGAAGGCAAAACCCATCAATTGCCCAATATTATCCAGACTTCTGCCTCAGAAGGCATGATCGCTCTCGACAAAGTCTTGGCGGAGCTCGTCAGTCGCGGCGAGATTACCATTGACACCGCCCTCTCCTGGGCGCTCGATCCGAAAGCCTTTAAGATGATGGTGTACTAAGAATAGAGATGGCCAAACGCGCTTACGATTTTGCTGCAGTACTAACACGTCGGGTCTCGGCTTCCGATAAGGCCTTTATCGCCCGGCAGTTAGCGGTAATGATCGAATCGGGCTTGCCGATTACTCAGGCCATCCGCTCGTTAATCGAGCAAACGGTTAATCCTTCAGTCGAAGAAGCACTCGGCGTTATCCTCAAAGACCTCGAGAACGGTTACAAGTTCTCAGACGCTATCAAAAAGCACCCAAGAATATTCAACACCGTTTTCGTGGCGGTTATCGCCGCCGGTGAAGCAACCGGTAAGCTGGATGTTGCTTTGGATCTGCTGGCGACCGAGCAGGAGCGGGATCAGCGTTTCCGAGGACGGGTAATTGGCGCCTTGCTTTATCCGGCGTTCATTGTTGGAGCAATGATAATCGTCGCCATTATCATGGTAACCCGCATCGTCCCTGCGCTAGAGTCAGTTTTCAAAGAGGCAAATGTTGATCTGCCCTGGATGACCAGAGTAGTTATCGGCATCACGAACAGCCTTATTAACTACTGGTGGCTCTACATCATCGGCATAATCGTCGTGGTTGCTTGGTTTCTGCGCTGGTTACATTCTGATGAGGGAAAACGTTCATTCAATAACCTTGTCTTACGTTTGCCGGCCTTTGGCTTACTGATACGTAATCTTGAGATGGCGCGTTTCACGGGGATATTTGCCTTGATGGTACAGAGCGGCGTACCGATTATTCACGCCATTGAGTCGGTAGCCCAGGTGCTCGATAACGAAATCTATCGCGAAGCCCTATTAAACGTTGCGCGTAACGTCGAGCGTGGCTCACCGATTGCCCAGAGCATGACCAAGTACGACGTTTTCCCGCCCACTGTTACTCAGATGGTGGCCGTCGGGGAAGAATCTGGAAAGTTGGAACAGGTTCTATACCGTTTAAGTACCTACTACGAGGCCGAAACTGATCAAAACATCAAAAACGTCACCGCCTTAACCGAACCAGTAGTCTTTATTGTTGTCGGCTTGGGTGTTGCTTTCCTGGTCTTCTCGATAATCGTGCCAATTTATAACCTAGCTAGCGTTATAAAGTAAATTGGCGCGGTTATGCCCGTCAGGGATATCATTGTCCCGATCTACAACCTAGCCAGCGTCATTAAGTAGCTCGGCCTTGGTAGCGAGCTTTCTAGCGGTTGAGCTTGTCTTTGCCTCAACCGCTTGACACGGCCTTCAGTTCAACAGATATTAGTACTATGACTTTCACTGCAGTTAGTGTGGTCGACGGGAGTCGGGGTCCTGCACAATTTAGTGCAGGGTACAGTTGTTTGTGGCTCGAATATTCAGCCATAAACGCTGTTAAATGATTGGAGGGAAATGAAAAAAGGTTTTACCCTTATTGAACTATTGGTTGTTATTGCCATCATCGGTATCTTGGCAGCACTTGTCATCGTCTCTTTGAGCGGTGCCAGAAGTAAGGCTCAAGACACCCAGCGCAAGAACAACGCCAGAAACCTTGATACTGCTTTAGCGACGTTCTACGTCGACAAGAGCGGCTACCCAGCTAGCGATACAACAGATGACGTTAACGGATTCCAGTTTGGTACTAACCAAAGTACGACTCCGGCTTGTGCGGCACCTCTGGCGCAGCTTGTTGGCACCGGTGCGTATCTCGCGACTCACACTGCTTGCCACGAGAGTCAAGCCGATGCTACCAACCCAAAGCGTTACGCAACGTCAGCTAACTCTAGCGGAACAGCTGCTAACTACACTCTTGGCTGGCAGCTTGCCTCGGTAACCGACACGATTATCACTAGCGGCAACGGTGTTTACCAAGCTGATCTCGACGGTGATGTTTTAACTGGTGGTACTGTTGACTTTACTAACGTCGGTCCTTTTGGGGACAACGCGCTCGTATTCGTCACTTACGGTCCACAGTAGTCTGCGCTTGCTTCAAGCAAGAAAGAAAAACCCCCGCTCGGGGGTTTTTCTTTTTAGGTGACAGTATATTATTGAGTAGATATGAAGAGGGGATTTACTTTGATCGAGCTTCTGATCACAATTGCGATCATCGGTATTCTTGCCTCGCTCGTCCTGGTGGCACTAAACAGCTCTAGGAACCGAGCACAGGATGCCCAACGTAAAAGTAACGCTCACAACTTGGACGCGGCTTTGGCACGCTTTTACTTAGACAAAAGTGGCTATCCGGCCGACACCAACTCGGAGGTCGCTGATGGCATAGATATCGAAGCGGCAGATAATACATGTGGCGAGCCACTTCAATCGGCGTTAGTTATCGGTGGTCACCTTTCTTCAGGCTCAACTTGTCAGGAAATTGCCAGCAATCCTCAGCGTTACGCTACCTCGGCCAGCGTTAACGGCGTAGCGACCGACTACTCGATCGGCTGGCAGTTGTCCGCTCGTAGTGACGAGCCGATCTCGACAGGAAATGGTACCTATCAGGCTGATGGCAGTGGTGCAGTCGATACGGGCGGCGCGATTAACTTTACCCTCGACGGACCGTTTGAAGATGGCGCTTACGTCTTCGTAACCTATGGCCCGCAATAAACCGGCCTAACCGCTTGGATTTTAACTAGTTTATCTTTAAGCTGAGTATATGGGTGGGGTAATCTTTGTTTTCATCTTCGGCCTAATCATCGGCTCTTTCCTTAATGTTGTCATTGCCAGGTTTGACGACTGGCAATCAATTATGCGCGGTCGCTCACATTGCCCCAAGTGTAAAAAGAGTCTTTCTTGGTTTGATCTAATTCCTCTACTCAGCTACGTCGTCCTGCGCGGTCGCTGCCGCCACTGCCAACAACCTATCAGCGCCCAGTACCCGATCGTGGAGTTTTCCACGGCAGCGCTTGTGGCGGCCGGTTACTACCTGGTTTTCGTGATTGCTGACTTGGCGGGTTGGCAAGGGGTGGCCGCCTTTATCGCTTACATTGTCACTATTAGCGCCCTGGTGACGATTTTCTTCCATGACCTGTATGAAATGCTGGTGCCGGAGGTTATGTCCTACGTTGCCCTAATTGGGGCGACTGTTTTCTCGTTGTTTTACCACCAAGATCCGCTCGTCACGCTTTATGGAGGCTTGGCGGCGCTCATCCCGATTGCTTTACTGGTTTACCCGACACGTGGAATCTGGATGGGGGAGGGGGATGTCAAAATTGCCGCTGCACTAGGGCTGCTTGTAGGCTGGCCATCGGCCGTGGTGTTTCTAGTCGGCTCCTTCATTATCGGCGGCATATTTGGGGCTTATTTACTGCTTCGCGGCCAAGTTAAACTAAAATCGGCTGTGCCATTTGCACCATTCCTAATTATCGCCGGGCTGCTCGCCCTGTACTGGGGTCCGCAATTGGTAGAATGGTATCTAGGGATGCTTGGCTATGGCTACTAAACGAGGTTTCACGCTAATTGAGCTATTGGTAACGGTTGCCATTATGGGTCTGATGCTCAGCTTACTCGTACCGATGGTTGATCGCTCGCTCGGGAAAAACCGTGTGGCAACCGACGCTGAAATCTTCCGCTCTAAAATCGAAGAAGTTAGATTACTTTCTGGTTCTACCCAACAGACTGACGAAACGCCCGGTAGTAACTTCACCTACGACGAAACAGGTTATTACGGTATCTGGTTTCACAGTGACGCTTATCGTAGCAGTCACTATGATATCGTGCGCTTGTCTTATCCGTTAAATGCCTCCGGAGCGCCGTGTAAGCCCGGGGATGTTCAGTTGCAAGCCTGGAATCAAGACGGGCCCTGTTTTGTTGAACGCGTCAACATGAGTAAGGGTGTGACACTAAGCTGCAAGATTTGCGGGGACACTGCCGAATCACGCAGCAATCACTTCGTTGTCTTTCGCGTTCCGACCCGTCAAATGTTTCACATTCGGGTCGAAGGCTCCGCCTGGATCGAAGAAGGACCGGTTTTTGGTAACCCGTTACTTGAATTGACTTTCACCAACAAAAAAGCAACAGTAGCCATAGAGCCGTACACGGCTAAGGTTGGCGTGACGTATAGCGAAAACTGATGGAGGGGACTTTGACTAAGGACTACAAACCCGGTTTCGTGCTCATAAGAGCAAGGCGACCTGCTTTCACACTTTTGGAGATCTTAATTGCTGTCGGGGTGCTTTTTATCGTTGGCTCAGCAGTCGTTTCCCTATCAAATACTTTAATACAGGGAACTGTTAACACCGCCGACTCGACAGTGACTAATCTTTGGGCTGTCGAAGGTTTGGAGATGGTAGCTAAAAACCGTGACGATCGCCTAAATTCGGCCAATAATCTTACTTGGCTAGATCAAGCAAGGTCGCTCGAAGACTACGGCTGGTACTATGCTTATCTCAATCCGGAAACCGAAAAAGTCGAGCTAACACGTGCCGCTATCAATAACGATCCAAATTATCTTCATATCAAGAAGTCTGAGGTGATGGCTTTGAACGATTCCAAAGCAATCTTGCAGAGCGAGGGCTTGTCGGCGCGCCGCTTGATTTGCGTTGAGGCAATAGGTGTTCCGAGCGTTAACGAGACCCAAAACACCGACCGCTTAAGATGTAACCTCGATAGAAATTCAAACCAACGTTATAACGACGGCGATCTTCAGGGTAATCGTACTGTTGGAACTGATTGCTACAACAATGACCTCTACTGCATTATGACTAAGCCCAGTCTAAACCTTAATAACGCTACGAGTACCTACATTCCAACCGGGAACGCGGTCAAGGTTCGGTCAGTCGTGGTTTGGCAAACGACGCAGGGTTACCGCACCAGCGAGATGAGTACCATCATGACGAACTGGAAAGCGGTGGATCACTAGCCATGGCTCAATTTGACAGAGAAACAAAACTCCCCGGCTACACCCTGTTGGAAATGTTAACTGTGAGCGGCCAACGGCCGCGAAAAGTAGCATTGCCTGGCTATACCTTGTTGGAAATGCTAATCTCCGTCGCCATTTTCTCCGGCCTGGTTATTTTAATCCTCGCCGTCTTCGTGCGCACAACAGGTTCAGCAGCCCGGGTCAGTGTCCTGCGTGAAAAATCCGAAGCCGCCCGTTCGGCGATCGCTAGAATTACCAACGATTTTCGTTACATATATTACGACAAACAAATTACCCTCGGCGATCCAGGTGACAACGGCTGGAAGTTTACCGGATTCTATTTCATAAACGATGCCGGATTCAACGATGTCGTGATGCTGCTTAAGCACCCAAAGGCAACCGACCAACAACTGGTGTTCAAGCGCTATAGCACTACGAGCGATTCGCTGTCCCCAGAAAGTCGGGCTATCAAAGTCCGAGAGTTTCGAGGCTGTAAAATTGAGCTCATTAACGGCGTGCCAACAGTTTATTTATCGCGCTGCGATAATTTCGCTACTGCCGAGTATCAGTCGATGCTGGATGAAGGCTACGTACTCAATAATGATATAAACAAACCAATCTTTAACGGCGTTCGCCCTAATGACCCCGTGTTCAGTAATATTACCGGCTACCTCAGGATCTCAATGAATTTTAAATCTATTGATTACTTAAAGAAGCTTTGCGGGTCAACTGAAATACCCGATGGCGCTTGCTACAAAGTTGAGACGGTATTAACCGCCGAGGGGGTAAGATCATGAGTCAGCTAATTGCTAAGAAAAAGGGCTCGGCTTTAGTCTTTGTATTAATTATAATTGCCGGCATTATGACGGTAACAATTGGTGCCCAACGGCTTTCGCTAATTCAGTTCAACCAGTCGGCTCGAGAAGAAGACAATACTTTTGCCTTTTACGCTGCAAAGTCGGGGGTTGAAGACGGTTTGCTACGCTTCCGGCATCAGCGCAACGTCGAGACCGCTGAGAATAAAACGCATCGCTTCGACGTTACAGCCGGCATTAGTTTTGATGAAATTGCGGCCAATCAAACCATCGAAACCACTCTTGGCTACAAGCCATCGCACCAATACTACGACCTCTCGATTGATTATAAGACAACTCAAATTGGCGACTTCAACTTCAATAACAACCCATCGCCCTTAATGCAGGACGACGAGTTACAGCTAACAGGGTTCCCCAACGACACCGTTTATAGTAATGATTATTTCCTGCGTTATGCCTTCCAGTTTGTTGGTGAAGGCAACTGTTACAGCCGCGGCGCGTTTGTGGAAATTCAACAGGTGGTGACAACTACAACTGGTCAAACCACGTACAGTCTGCGCCGAGCCGTCGCTGAACCTAATAATAGAGTCGATTCACTAGGTACGAACTTGCCGATCGCGACCGGATCAAACCTCTCCAGCTACATTAGGATACGACCGTATCACTGCAATGTTAATTACGCTTTCGTCACCGCCACTAGCCCTAACAGCACTGGTGGGGGACCAAAGTTTGACGGCTTAATCACTAATATCACCGCGACGGGTTACTATGGCGACACTAAGCGGACTCTTCAGGCTAAGGTTGATCGCAAGTCAGGCACTCTGATCGGAATCTACGACTTTAACCTCTACTCAGGCACTGGTAATATTGCTCCGTGAGTAAGGCTACTGTTTATACTGATGGAGCTGCCCGAGGTAACCCCGGAAGGGCCGCTATCGCATTTGTCATCAACATTGATGGCGATATTACCGAGCACGCTGAAGTGATTGGCTCGACGACAAATAATCAAGCAGAGTACCGAGCGATGCTTGCAGCCTGCCAGGAGCTTGCCAAACACAGCCTCAAGAACGCCGAGATTACCTTCAATTCTGACTCAGAGCTGATGGTTAAGCAGCTGTTAGGCGAATACCGCGTTAAGGACGCTGATCTTAAACCCCATTTTGCGGCGATCCGAGAGCTGATCGATAACTGGGAGCGTGCCGGTAACGACGTTGAATTAGTCGCAGTGCGACGTGAATTTAACAAACGCGCTGACCAGCTGGCAAATATCGCTCTAGACGCCTAAGGTCATAGTAATGCTCCGTTTTATTAGTCTCGTTTTCCGTGGAATGAGTTTCTAATGAAAAGATTCCTGTCTTTGCCAATCGACTGGTTTTTACTGGCAATCCCACTTCTCCTAGTGGTAGTCGGAACCATCACGATTTACACCATTACTTTCAACCAATACCACACTTCTTTGGCCGTTGACCAAGCTATCTTTGCGGCACTGGGAGTCGTAGCACTCCTGGGACTTATGTTCTCCGATTACCGTTTCTTGGGATCAATCGCGGGCCTACTCTACGCGGCAGGACTGTTACTGCTCATCCCGCTCTTACCGCCGCTTGCGCCTAAGCTGCCCTTCGTTTTGAAGGTCTTCGGTGCATACCGCTGGCTTAATTTTGGTATTTTTCAGCTTCAGCCTGCCGAAATCTTTAAGCTGATTGCCGGAATTGCCGCTGCTAAGTACTTGTCGGGCTATATAAGCGCCATCAACTGGAAGCGTTTGCTGGGCTACGTGGCGCTTACCGGGATTCCGACAGCGTTAGTACTCTTGCAGCCGGATCTTGGCACAACGGCAGTCGTTTTTACGGTTTTCTGCGGTATTTTTTTGGCGGCGAGACCATCTGGCAAGACGATCGCGCTTGCAGGTGTAGCGCTCGTGATTGCCCTAACAGTAGCTTGGTTTTCTCTACAGGATTATCAGAAGCAACGTATCGAAACTTTTCTTAACCCAGCAAGCGATCCCCAAGGCGAGGGTTACAATGTCCGCCAAGCGCTCATCGCCATCGGCAGCGGAGGTTTAACTGGACGCGGATTTGGCCAAGGTTCACAAAGCGTATTGAACTTCTTGCCCGTTGCTCACGCAGACTTTATCTTCGCGGGCTACGCTGAGGCGACAGGATTTGTTGGTTCTGGCACGTTGCTTATTCTGTACGTCGTCCTAATTCATCGGATTATCGCTATCGCCAGCTCATCAACTGATCCGTTCGGCCGGCTGCTGGCGATTGGTATTGGCTCCAAGCTAATGTTTCAAGTTACCGTTCATATTGGCATGAACCTTGGACTACTGCCAGTTACCGGGATTCCGTTGCCGTTCATGTCTTACGGCGGCACTGCTCTCGTGATTGACCTAGCTTCAATCGGAGTTCTTCAAAGTATCTATATTCGTCATAAAAGGGCGCTTTTTGCGAGTTAGCGGTAACAGGCTTCTTCTACTAGACTTAATATCTCTCGAGGGGTACAATAACTGATGTTATGACCGATACGTTATTCTCTGTAGTTGAATTAGGCGGCAAGCAGCACTTAGTGGCTGCCGGAACTCGTATTACCACCAATCGCCTCAAAGCCAAAGAAGGCGAAATCCTCGAGCTGAAAAGCCTCGACGACAGCTCGCCAGTATCGCTTAAAGTCATTACTCACAGTTTAGGCAAAAAAATTAACGGCCTTAAGTTCAAGAACAAGGTCCGTTATCTCAAGCGCTACGGTCACCGCCAAACGCAAACCGTTTTAGAAGTAACCGCCATTGGCGGCGTCAAGAAGGCTGTTGCCATTGAGGAAAAGGTGGCTAAAACCGCCAAGAAAGCTTCTGCCAAAGCTGCTACCGGGGCAAAGCGAACCAAGAAAGAGGCGAAGTAATGGCACGGATTGCTGCGTTCGGTTACCTAAAATCAACCGTTGAGGAAGGACGCAAAGTCGTTTGGCCTACCAGAGAAACCGTTGTCCGTCACACGATTATGGTCGTTGTTTCAGTCGCCGTAGCGGTATTAATTTTTGCTAGCCTTGATTACGGCCTGAAAAAACTAGTAATTCTAGCAATCGAACGATGAAAGACGATTTAGAATTTCAACCAACTAAGGACGAGCAGCCAGCATCAGGTAGTCGCCAATCCGGCAAAGCCGGCTGGTACGTTATCCACACCTACGCAGGCTACGAAGATCAGGTAGCTGAAAATATCAACCAGCGAGCCGAGACGCTAAAACTCCAGGACTTTATCTTCGAGGTCATCGTGCCAAAAGAGAAACAAATCGAAATTAAGAACGGTAAGCGTAAAGTAGTCGAGAAACGAAGCTTCCCTGGTTATGTTTTCGTAAACATGATTGTTACAGACGAATCCTGGTACGTCGTGCGCAACACCCCTAGCGTTACCGGTTTCTTGGGCTCTGGCGTCCGACCGACCCCAATTCCTGAAACCGAGATTACAACTATCAAGGCCAAAATGGCGCAGGTTGAGCCGGAACATACTGTCGACTTACGTGAAGATGATTTAGTTCGTATCAACGACGGCCCACTTAAGGGTTACGAAGGTAAGATTACCGAAGTCGATCCAAACAAAGGGCGCGTTAAAGTTTCAGTTTCGATGTTTGGCCGCGAAACACCGGTGACTTTAGACTTCTTACAAGTTAAAAAGATATAAATTTATATAAATGGCAAAGAAATTAAAAACTATCGTTAAACTTCAAGTGCCGGCGGGCCGAGCCACCCCGGCGCCACCTGTTGGTACTGCTTTAGGGCCGCACGGCGTCAACTTGATGGAGTTCGTTAATCAGTTCAATGAGCAGACCCGCGCTATGGGTGATACGGTCGTGCCGGTTGAACTCTCAATCTACGAAGACCGCTCCTTCACCTTTATTACCAAAACTCCACCAGCTGCTAATCAGCTACTCAAAGCGGCTGGCTTACAGAAAGGTTCTCAGACACCCAAAAAGGAGAAAGTTGGCAAAGTGAGCCGTGCCCAAATAAGGGAGATCGCCGAAAATAAGATGGCAGATCTTAACGCTCGCACTACCGAGCAAGCGGAACGAATTATCGAAGGCACAGCCCGGTCTATGGGCATCGAAGTTGAAAAGTAAACGTCTCAATACCCACGACTGGGATCTTACAGCGCTATATAAATCAGACGACGATCCGCAAATAGAGAGAGATCTACAAGAGATTTCTCGTGTCGTTAGTAGTTACGCCAACAAATGGAGAAAGCGCGACGATTATCTTCGTGACCCAGAGGCTCTTCTTGACGCTCTCGAAGAAGGCGAACAGATAGCTGCTCGCCTTGGGATGGAGGGAAAGCCGGGATATTACTTCGGCCTTAAAAGTAACCTCGACTTAAACGACCCGACTATCAAAGCTCGAAATAATAAAATTAACGAGGTTGGCAAAAATAATTCTAACGCCATAAGGTTCTTTCGGCTCAACTTGGGAAAAATTTCCGAAGCCCAGCAAGAAATATTCTTGAATAGTCCGAAACTCAAAAAGTATCATAGATTCCTTGCCCGTCTGTTTAAGCAGGCGGAACATTTTCTTACCGACCCAGAAGAGCGCGTTTTCTCATTACTTCACCCGTCGGCATACAGCCGTTGGACCGAAATGGTTAGCGGGTTCCTGGCAAAAGAAGAAAGAGTGGTGTTACTCGAGGACGGCAAACGCTCAAAAACTAACTACAGCAAGTTACACCACGTGATATTTAGCAAAAACAAAAAGGTTAGAGACGACGCAGCAGCTGCCATAAACGATATCTTATTTCAGCATGTTGAGGTCGCAGAGAATGAGCTGAATGCCATTTTGGAAACTAAAAAGGTCAGTGATGAACTTCGTGGATATACACGTCCCGATGCCGCCCGACATTTAGCAGACGATATTGACAGCACGGTCGTTGATGCGCTAGTCGATGCTGTGAGCAAGCGATTTAAAATTGCCCATCGTTATTACGCGCTTAAAGCTCGTCTGCTCGGTGTATCGAAGCTTGCGTATCATGAGCGGAGTATTAAGTACGGCGATATCGATCACAACTATTCTTACGATAAAGCACTCGACGTTGTCCGAAGCGCATTGTCCAAGGTTGATGAAGAATTTGTGGAGATTTTTGAGAAGTTTGTCGAAAACGGGCAAATTGATGTGTTCCCCAAAAAGGGCAAACGAGCCGGGGCATTTTGCACAATGTATTTGGTCAGCTTACCGACCTACATATTACTCAACCATACTGACAGTTTTCGTGACGTGACGACGCTTGCTCACGAAGTTGGGCACGGAATAAATGACGAATTAATTAAGAAGCGACAGCCTGCGACTTATGCACACACGCCGCTTGCGACCGCGGAGGTGGCTAGTACTTTTATGGAAGATTTCACAGTTGACGAGCTACTCAAGGATGCCGACGATGAGTTACGACTAGCAGTAATGGTAATGAAACTGGGCGATGACATCTCGACAATTATAAGGCAAGTGGCTGCTTATAAATGTGAGCAGGAGTTACACAAGGAATACCGTCAGCGAGGTTACCTTTCTAAAGAAGAAATTGGGAATATATTCCAAGAACACATGCGCTCGTACATGGGTCCAACAGTAGAGCAGTCTCCTGGCAGCGAGAATTGGTGGGTTGGATGGCACCATTTTCGCCGTCCGTTTTATGTATATTCCTACGCAAGCGGGCTTTTAATTTCTAAAGCACTCCAGCGTAAGTTCCGCCAAGAGCCCACTTTCATTCTTAAGATTAAAGAATTCCTATCGGCCGGCTCGTCCGTTTCTCCAAAAAACATTTTTCTAGCACTGGGGATTGATATCGAAGACAAGGCATTCTGGGATCAAGGCCTAGACGAAGTCGAACAGCTTTTACGCGAAACTGAAAAACTGGCCAAAAAGTTGAAAAAAATTTAGGGAGTAAGGGAAAGGCCCCGACATAAATGCCGAGGCCTTTCCCGAAAATCTCCCTACATCCTCACCAGCCTCGTTAAGAATTATTTCGCGCATTTTAATAAGGCGCGGGTTGGCTGAACGCAGAAAGCGGGGATTACCAATACGAACATCTATCAGTCGGGTCTCGTCACTCCTGCGGTGACTCGCCCTCGATCTCAGCTCGTGGCCCTATGGGACCTAGCCCACTCGCTTCCGATACGCTGATTGATTTTCGTATTGGTCTTTAGAATGAGAAGGAAGGGAACCCTCGCTATATGCGTTTGTTTTTTAAGTGCTGAAGGAATTTAACACGACACCTAACAATAGTCAAGAGTCTCATCGCTAATTTTACTTAGGAATTTGCACAGCTAGACGTGTAATATTAGTGATATGTCGAAGACTTCCGGCTACTTTAAAGATGTATCGTTAGAGGAGATTATCTCTTTATCTAGACTTGAGGTAATTGGTCCGCTCTCCTGGCAAAAGCTCCGTCGTGGTTTCAAATCAGCCACAGAATTATTGGCTGCTAAAACAAAAGACTTAATCGCTGCCGGCTTGACCCAACATCAGGCGGAGTGTTTTAGAGATCGTGATACCGATGTCAGTCGTGAGATGAAATTGCTAAAGAGCCGCGACATTAAGCTTATAACTGTAGACGACGCACATTACCCCGCGCTTTTAAAAGAAATTCCTGATTTGCCGCTCTGGCTTTATTATCGCGGGGACTTAGGGGCTCAAAGTGAAGCTAAAACTCTAACAGTTGTTGGCACGCGTAAGCCGAGTACGTACGCCCAAGAGGCGCTGAAAAAACTTCTCCTGCCCGAGCTACTAACCAACATTACAACTGTTTCTGGTCTGGCTTACGGCGTTGATAAATCGGTACACGAACTCAGTCTACGGTATAAAGGAAGGACAATCGCAGTTCTTGCCGGGGGCCTTGACGGCATTTACCCCACCGACCACACCAATTTAGCGGAGAATATTATTGATTCTGGTGGCTTGCTGCTTAGCGAGTACCCGCCCTTAAGTCGCCCACAGCCTTACAAATTTCCAGTTCGTAATCGTATCGGCGCAGCGCTCTCGCCCGCGACAGTAATCGTCGAAGCAAAAATTCGTTCAGGGTCGCTGACCACCGCTAAATCTGCTCTTGATTACAACCGCGACATTTTTGCCATTCCCGCTGACATTACTCGGACTCAGGCCGAAGGTACGAACATGCTTATTAAGCACGGCGCGATACTTCTAGACGACCCGAGTCAACTTCTTCAATACTACGGCCTGGAAAATAACAGCACCGAACGAGTGGCCGTTGACAGTGAGCAGGCAAGACTTCTAAACTTACTTACTGATCGGGCTCTGGATCTAGACGCTATAGTGAGCGAAACTGGGCAAAATATAGAAGAGGTATTAGGATTAATAACGGAGCTCGAACTTGCCGGTGTGATCTACCAAGTTCATCCTGGACAGTATCAGCAGATAAAATAACCATGAAGAAAACTTGTCAGCACGACCAGCAGAGAAAACTTTATAGATGAAGAAGTTGGTAATTGTTGAATCTCCCGCCAAGGCAAAAACTATTTCACAATATTTAGGTAGCGATTACGTCGTCAAAGCTTCATACGGCCACGTTCGTGACTTGCCGAAAAGCAAGCTCGGTATTGACGTTGAGCACAATTATTCTGTCGATTACCTGCCGATCGCTAAGGCGAAGACCGTCGTTAGCGAACTTCGCGAAGCGGTTAAGAAGACCGACGAACTGTATCTCGCAACGGACTTTGATCGCGAAGGAGAAGCAATCGCCTGGCATTTAACAGAGCTCCTGAAGCCGAAGTCTGAGCCAAAGCGAATCACTTTTCATGAGATTACCAAGTCAGCGATTCAAGAAGCCATCGATCATCCGCGAACAATCGACGCCGATTTGGTTGACGCGCAACAGGCAAGACGAATTCTTGACCGCCTAGTTGGCTATAAGCTCTCGCCGTTTCTTTGGAAAAAAGTTTACCGCGGCTTATCGGCAGGACGAGTCCAGTCAGTCGCTGTGCGGCTAATTGTCGAGCGCGAGCGGGAAATTAGCGAGTTCAAAACCCGTGAATTCTGGACACTAGACGCCACGCTTAAAAGCAAGAACGGCGAGTTTGATTCTTATGTTTCAGAAAAAAGTTCGACCAAACCGTTGGAAGTTGAGAAGAGGGCGGATATCGAAAAACTTGCCGCCAAACTCAAGGGTGCTTCGTTAAAAGTCAGTAGCGTCGAGACTGCCGATTCCCAACTTAATCCTCAACCGCCGCTCATTACTTCTACTCTGCAACAACAGTCGGCGCGCTTTTGCCATTTCGCCGCCAAGAAGACGATGAAAATTGCCCAAGACCTTTATGAAGGTGTGGATATTGCCGGTATGGGCACGGTGGCCTTAATCACTTACATGAGGACCGACTCGTACAACCTGGCTGAGCAAGCTCGTAAACAAGCCGCCTCAGTGATCGTTTCTGATTTTGGAGCAAAATATGCTCCGGCCAAGCCGAACGTTTATACCAAAAAAGTTCGGGGAGCACAGGAGGCGCACGAAGCAATTCGACCAACTAACTTCAACCTATCCCCAACGATGCTTAAGGATAAGCTCGATCGTGATCATTTCAAACTTTATGAATTAATTTGGCGTGCTGCTATGGCCTCACAGATGACGCCAGCAAAAGTTGAAACCACCACCGCAACTATCGAGTCTGGTGACGGCACAAAGTTAATCGCTCGCGGCCGCGACCTAAAGTTTGAAGGCTTCTTGAAGGTTTTTCCCGACGACGAAGAGCGCTTCGTCGCACTCCCAGAATTAGCGGAAGGGGAGAGCGTGACTTTCAAAAAACTGGAACCAACACAACATTTCACTCAACCCCCGGCGCGCTATTCCGAAGCGACGCTGGTAAAGGAACTGGAAAAACGCGGCATTGGCCGACCATCAACGTACGCGCCAACGATGTCGACAATCGTCGAACGCGGTTACGTCACAAAGCAGGTCGGACGATTTGTTCCGGAAGACGTCGCCGGCATCGTTAACGACTTACTCGTTGAGCACTTTCCAACGGTGGTTGATTTTAACTTCACCGCCGAAATGGAGGATGAGTTAGATGACATCGCCGAGGGCAAGAAAAAGTTGAATACTGTTCTTGACGAATTTTATAAACCGTTCGCCGAATTGCTTGCCAAAGGCGAAAAAACTGTCGACAAGAAATCTATCGTCGAGGAGAAAACCGATGAGAAGTGTCCGGAGTGTCATAAACCGCTGGTAATTAAGCTTGGCCGTTACGGCAAGTTCTACGCCTGTACAGGCTTTCCGGAATGTAAATATACGGCGCCGATTACTGAGAACATGGACAAAGACGAGCAAAAAGCCGTTGACGAGCAAGAAGGCGGCGCGTGTGAAAAATGCAAAGACGGCAAGCTCGTTTTAAAACAGGGACGGTTCGGTACGTTTTTTGGCTGCTCTAATTACCCAAAATGTAAGTTCACCAAGGCGCTTGTTATTGCTTCGAGCGTGCCTTGCCCTAACTGTGGCAAAGAATTAGTACGCAAGATGACTCGTCGTGGCAAAGCTTTCTGGGGCTGCTCTGGCTACCCGTCTTGCAAGACTGCGTTTTGGGACGAGCCAACAAGCGAAAAATGCCCACAATGCAGCAATATCTTGGTAAAGAAGCGCGCCGGGCTTGCCTGCAGTCAGTGCGACTACACCAAAGAGCCAGCTGGGGCTAGTCCTGAAGTAAAAAGTTAGTACAATGCCCTTGCAGCTATGAAGAGCGTTTTACCGAAAGCCGTGGAGAGATTGTCGCAGGTTTTGTCTAGCCTGCCTGGTGTTGGCCCAAAAACGGCCAACCGTTTGACGTTCTACTTGTTAGGACGCAAGGACGAAGAGCTCGAAGAATTTGGCAAAGCTTTTTCTGAGCTAAAAGGGAACGTAGTCAGCTGTTCAACTTGCCATATTGTTGCCGAAGCCGACCCGTGTCCGATTTGCTCCGACACAAGTCGCGAGCGTGAGAAACTAGCAGTCGTTGAGGAATCACTAGACGTTTTAGCTCTGGAGAAAGCCCGCTTCACTGGTCGTTATCACGTGCTTGGCGGCCAAATCTCGCCAATTAACAACGTTGGCCCCGAAAACTTAGCAATTGACCACCTACTAAAACGTCTTGAGGGTAACGAAATTAAGGAAGTTATCCTAGCGACTGATCCGTCGCTCGAAGGCGAAGCGACAGCGCTCTACATTGATGAGCAGGTAAAAAATAAACAGCAAGCCAAGAATATCGCCGCTGAAATAATTGTCACACGCTTGGCACGCGGCTTGCCGGTTGGTGGCGATCTTGAGTATGCTGACGAACTAACTTTAAGCCGGGCCCTGGAGGGTCGTCGTTCGTATCACAATGAGTAGTAACATAACTGTAATTTTGTTTTAACTTTCGCTAATATTGCCCTATGGAACACACTGTAGATCAAGAATTCGCCTGTGAGGATTGCGGCTTTACCTCCCCGATCCCCAATGAAATTTGCCCTAACTGTAGCGGCCGCATGATGACGCTTGATGCGCCTGCAAAGCACCGCAGCGCTGTCAGCGAGTCAGACGAGGACGAATCCCTGAGCGAACAAACAGAAGGTGGCGGGGCAGAAGATGGCCAAGAGCTCTCACTCGAGCGCCTTCAGGAAGAAGAGTCCCAGGACGATACTCACGACGACTACGGCGACGGTGACGAATAGCAGCCAGCACTACACCTGCCGGCCTGTTCTCCGGAAAAAAATTAAGGTAAAAGTAAGGTAATGGCTTTAGAGCTTTACAATACTTTGACGACAAAAAAGGAACCCTTCTATTCTATTGAGCCGCATAAGGTTCGGATGTATGTTTGCGGCCCTACTGTCTACGACTATGACCATATTGGGCACGCCCGGACATATTTGAGCTTCGACCTTTTAAACCGGGTACTTCGCTACGAGGGCTTCGAGGTGAATTATATCCAGAATATCACTGACGTCGGCCACCTGATGAACGACGCCGAATCAGGTAAAGATAAGATAAGGCAGAAGGCTCAGGAGACTGGCGAGACTACTGTGCAGGTAATCGAACAGTTTAGCGAGGCTCATAAGAGGGATATGTCACGCCTGAATATCCTCGAACCTGATGAGTACCCGAAAGCCTCCTCCCATATCAAGGAAATAATCAAGTTTGTTGAGGAACTTATTAAAAAGGGGTTCGCATATGCTACATCTGAAGGAAATGTATATTTTCGTGTCTCGAGAAAACAAGACTACGGCAAGTTAAGCCATCGGGGTATTGCTGAAATTGTCACCGGCACCAGAACTGAACCTGCTAAAGACAAACTGTCACCAGCAGATTTTGCCCTGTGGAAAGCAGCGCCGTTTGGGGCCAACGAACTGGTCTGGGACTCGCCCTGGGGCAGGGGTTTTCCTGGTTGGCATATCGAGTGTTCGACGATGAGTCGCAAGTATTTGGGCGATACTTTTGACATTCACGGTTCAGCTATTGAGCATATTTTTCCGCACCACGAGAATGAGATCGCCCAGACAGAGGCGCTAACAGGTAAAACTATGGCCAATTTCTGGATTCACGGCGGTATGTTAACGGTAAACGGTCAGAAGATGAGTAAGTCGCTCAAGAACACCATTCTGATCCAAGAAATCTTAGAAGACTTCTCGCCAAACGAAATTCGCCTGGCAATGTATCAAACTCATTATCGTCGCCCATTCGACTATACCAGAGCAAATATGGAGCAGGGCGTCGCTTTAAGAAAGAAAATTTTCGGCGCCTACCGTAATTTGCCGTCGGAAACTAACGCGGAGATATGGGGACAAATCATCGCTGCTCTCGAGGACGATCTTGATACCCCCCTAGCTTTACAGATCTGGTCACAGAACGCGACGGAGATAAGCCTTGAGGATACCGACAAGCTTTTTGCAATCTTCGGCCTTGTCTATCGAAAAGTGGAAGAAGACCCGCCAGCCCAACGCTTAGCCGCTGATAGGTATAGCGCTAGAGAAAAAAAGGACTTCCTGACGGCTGATAACCGTAAGGCGGAACTACTTCAGCTAGGGTACGACGTTCTAGATACCGACGACGGCACAGAATACGTGCCACGGTAATAAGCCTTAAAGGTAATTGTGCATTCCCGCTAACGGTGAGTTAATTTTTCGGCAACTAAAAGTATATAAATAGTATATGCGAAATACCTGCTATAATGATTGACTTTTAGGTAGGCATATGCTATTATCCCGTCGTACATTAAGCGCGATGGTAAACGCTTGTAGGTGCCGTCTCGGCTGGGACTAGGGAGAGTTGCCATATGGGTTGAGCTTGCTCATCCCGGCAATATTCCTCCTGCCCTTCTCCTGGCTGAGACGGCGCCTGCAAGTAAGGCGACCACGACGCTCAGTGCGTTGTTTTACAAGCAGGACAGAAACTTATGTTACCAACGACAAATGGAGGTGAGCCCGTGTATCGGATGCTCAGACTATTCGTAGTTCTCGCGGCGCTCGTTATGGGCGTCGCCCCGACAACTTTTGCTGCCACACAGCAAGCCCAGCACACGCTCGGCGTGCAGTGGCTGGGGAAAACTGAGGAACGGCTTCGGCAGAGCGTTTCCATGTCGTTCAACGCTTCGGCGTACGACACAGGAGGCACTCGCGAAGACAACCTCGGCGGCTCGTACTCGGCAATCACCGGGTACTACCCGCAAGTTCCCCGCGGCACCGTCTTGGATCTGCGCATCATTGCGCGGGGTTTCAAGAGGATAGAACGAGTCTGGATCTGCGTTGGCGAAAGCGCCAACGGCAAGGACAGCAAAGACGAGCGCAGCGGCATCTGGGACTACCAGGGCTATCGCTATCGGCTATGCCGTACGACAGAATTCCCAGGCGAATTCTCGTATCTCTTCGACACCGACCAGTCACCGCTTCGGCCGATTCCACTTCAGTGGATCGTCGAGCACCGTGACGATCGGGATCGATACCAGGTGGCAATTTTCACGTTCACCTGGACCCGCGGCGGTATGATGACCGGTAGCTTGGAGATCAACATCTTGCGCGGACCGGCGGACTACCGACAGTTGCGGGGGACTGAGATTCTCCGCTTCTTGAAAGGGTTCTTGCCGATCGACGCGACTCCCGACAACAACGGGGGCACCTCAACGGTGATCCCTGGTCAGGAAAGCACGCAGCGCATCGGCGGCTCCAAAACCGCCGGTGGCGAGGAAGATCTGCCGTACCGTGGCTCGACGCAAAATCGAGACAACGGCCAGACGGCTAACCGCACCGACATCGGTGTCGGCACAGCGCTCTTCCTCGACGAGCCCAAGTTCGCCAACGAGGCGATCCTGGGCGACGACGAACTTCAACTCGCCGCTAAGGGCCGCGTGACTGGTCGCGAGATCAGCACCAAGCCTAACGGCTGGAACGTGATCTACGTCCTGTCGAGCAAGCCTTTCGAGGCCAAGCTCATCAAGGACGGTCGCGCTGATTTCCAGTTAGCGGTAAGGAAACGTCAAGACGGCATTCACTGGGTTCGAGTATGGGCGCGTGCTAACACCATGATTGGTGCCACGCTCGCCATCACCCAGGACGGCCAACGAATCAGCTACGCCATCGCAAGGAGCAAATGAAGACTATGAAGCGAATCTACGCTTTCCTCGCAATTCTGGCCGTCAGCGCTTTTGCGATGACGGCCCACGCCTCTCCACGGCTCGGTGTTCGGCCCTTGAACTACAAGATCCGCAATACCCAGGCCTACAAGGCAGCGACGCTGCCGCAGAAGATCGAGATGACCGGCAAGTCCGACAAGGGCGCGGCCGAACTTCTCGATGACGCCTTCGGTTGCCAGCACTGGCGACACGACGAAGACGTCGAAGAGGTCGGCTACGGCACAATTCCTCCGGCTAACCCCAAGGAAAAGAACTTTGCCAACACCGGCCTCGATCGAAACGGCAAGCCGCTTGCCTACGCTGACGCGCGGGCCTACGCCGTCTCGTACACGACGGTGGTCTGCAAGCGCTGTCCGGCGCCTAAGCCTGTAGACGTCAAAGATGACTGCATCAACACGTTGCCCAGGAATAAGGAACAAGCCAAACGCGCACGCAAGCTCCCACCGAGCCAGAACTACTACGAGACGACCAACGAAACCGAGATCCTCGACGTCGACATCGACGTTCGGGCCTCGGCGACCGCGATCGTCAACAACGACATCACCGCCTCGGCGGCGACTGCCCCGATCACGATCAACATCACCGGGCCGGCCGCGGCACCAGTGATGGCGTTCGCGCCGTTGCAGAACCAGTTCAGCTGGCACTCAACGTCGAACTCCCTGATCTCCGGCTCGATGTCGTTCGCCCGCCCGGGCGACATCAACATATGGAACAAGGTGATAAGCGTGAACAACAATAGTAACGCCAACACCAACGTTCTGAATAACGTGAACAACATCGTCACGGGCAACGGCTCAAGCGGCTCCGCATCCGGTTCAGGAGCTGGATCGTCCACGGCCGGCTCTGGAAACGGCGGTGGCTCACCCGAGCCATCCGCCGAGCCGAGCGCCGACTGGCGGTATGAGGACGGACACCGACCTCTTGCCGCCTAACGGCCACTACTACTTCCCATCGCAGCGGGTGCCCCTCCTGGGGCACCCCTGCACCGACCTTCTTCCTACAAGAAACTTTCTAATTTAGAAGAAAATACAAATCTAAGATTTACATTTCCCTCTAAAAATAGTAGAAAGCTCCTTGTGGCAATAAGGCCACAACGACAATCGGCAGGTCGAACCGATTGCTGCGTGACGAACATCAATTAATAGGAGGAAAGAGAAAATGAATAAAATTACTCTTACTATTATTGCAACTGTTTTAGGCACTGCTTTAGTTGCTGGTTACGGCAGCGATGTTGTTGTTGCCAGTACTAATGTTAGTAATTCAGTTGTAAGTGTTAATAACAATGCAAACGCAAACGCCAATGCTCTTAACAATGTGAATAATATTGTTATTGGTAATGGCGCCTCTGGCTCTGCCAGTGGTAGTGCGTCTGCAAGTGCGTCAGCTTCGGCTGGCAACCGTGGTAATCGTGGCTCAAACGCCGCTGCCGCTGCTGCCGCCGCTGCGGCTGCTTCTGGTTCAACTGGTAACCAAACGGTTACTAGCCTCCAGAACTGCCCAGGCACAAGCGCTTCAAGCGCTGCTGCTGCCGCCGCTGCTTCTGCTTCGGCTAGCTCTTCAGCTGCTGCCCGTGCGAACGCTAACTGCGTGACCACCAAGGTTGCTGCTGAAAAGACAACCAGCCTGCCTAAAGCCGGTGGAGAAATCTACCTGTTTGCTGGCTTAGCTGCTGTCGCTGCTGCCGGTCTTCGCAAGCTTATGCTTGCTAAGAAGGAAGCCGCTCTTCTTGCCTAACTAGGCCAAGAAACAAAAGACACCCGAAAGGGTGTTTTTTGTTAGGCATTTTTAAGTAAAAGGTAACAGGATAAAATAAACACATGGCCACTGACGATCGCAAAAAAGAACTGGACGCAATTTTAGATATCTCATCCAAGCGTGAACGGATGGCGGCAATTCAGCAGGAAATGGCCGATCCTAAATTCTGGGAGGATCACGAACGTGCTGCCAAGACCGCGCAAGAGCTGAAACATTTAGACGATATTATCTTGCGGTTTGATCTGGCAGAAACAGAAGCTGAGCTTGAGGAACTTGAGGATGAAGCAACGTACACAGGCGCCCATGACAATTCTTCAGCTTTCTTGTCGGTTCACGCCGGCTCCGGCGGTACCGAAGCTCAGGACTGGGCTGAAATGCTCTTGCGAATGTACATGCGATACGCCGAAAAAGCTGACTGCAAAGTTCAACTGCTTGATCGTGTCGAAGGCGAGGAGGCCGGCATTAAAAACGCGACCCTTTTCATTCAGTGTTTCCGAGCGTATGGGCGGCTTAAAGGCGAAAATGGCACGCATCGTTTGGTTCGCATTAGTCCATTTGATTCCGATAAGGCCAGGCACACCTCGTTTGCCTTAGTCGAAGTAGTACCTGAAATTGAGCGCAGCGAATTAGCGATCAAACCGGATGAATTAAAGATCGATGTTTACCGAGCTGGTGGTCACGGCGGACAGGGCGTTAACACTACTGACTCAGCCGTACGCTTGACTCACCTTCCGACGGGGATCGTTGTGACGTGCCAGAACGAACGGTCTCAGCTTCAAAACAAAAACCAGGCCTTAAAAATTCTACAAGGTAAACTACAACTGCTCGACGACGAGAAGCACCGAGCTGAAGAACAAAAGCATCGCGGCGAACCCGTCTTAGCTTCATGGGGCAACCAAATCCGTTCTTACGTCTTACAGCCGTATCAGTTGGTTAAGGATCTGCGGAGTGGCTACGAGACTTCGGCGGTGCAAGATATCTTGGACGGCGAGATCGAGCCTTTCCTCGAGGCCTACCGAAAGCACGTCGCACAAGGTAAAATCAATTACAGGTAGAGTTTGCTTTAACTCAGAAAGGAAAATATGGCATTACCAAGTTTCGGACAGATGATGAGGCAGCAAATGTCGAATGTCCGGTGGACAATCGACAACTGCCGAACGGAAGCTTAGGGAAATGCTAAAATTGCTCCTAGCATTTCGTAAGAAGCGAGCGCACTACTAACAAAGAAAGGAATTCATGGCATTACCAAGTTTCGGACAAATGAAAGACATGTACCAATTGCAGAAAAAGGCAAAGGATGTACAGAAACAACTCAAAAATTTAGAGATCGAAGCCCGCTCCACTGACGGTACTGTTGGCGTCATCGTGAACGGTGAGATGAAAATAGTCGAGATAACTATCGCCGATGAGGCGCTCGACGCTGGCAATAAAAATCAGCTTGAAAGCAACCTTAAAGACACGATCGGCCAAGCGATGGCCAAAGCGCAGAGCGAGTCCGCCGCGCGTTTACAGCCGATCTTAAAAGACTTCAACTTCCCAGGTATGTAAATGTTTTCCCTAGTGATTGTGGGCGTAGTTGTCGTTATCGGCATCCTCGTCCTCTTAAGCGATGGGGAGGATCGCGAATAAATGAAAGCAATAATTGGCTTAGGCAATCCTGGCCGTAAGTACGACAGAACCCGTCACAACATCGGTTTCCGGATTGTTGAGGCTTTAGTTCACAAACTCCACGGGGAATTTAACGAGGGTGGTTATATACCGGCCCAATATTTCAAGAGTGGCGACGTTGAGATTTTGAAGCCGCTCACCTACGTTAACGAATCGGGAGTTGTCGCAAATAAAATCAAACAAAAGCACGGCTTAGACCACGAGGATATTTGGGTCATCCACGATGACGTCGAAATTCCTTTTGGCGAAGTTCGCGTGAAACTTGGCGGCTCAAGTGGAGGGCACAACGGTATTAAATCCATCGACGAGGCAATCGGCCCGGAATATTGGCGGATTCGTGTTGGTGTTGGCAGGGACGCGAAATTTGTAGAATTAGCTGATTACGTCTTGGCGCCGTTTACGGAGGAGGAAGAAAAAGAGTTAGGCTCTGTCATTGACCGAGTGGTTTCCTACCTGATACAATCAATTGACGAACAAAATCTATCAGCGATAACATTCAATGCCAAAGAAAAACACCAAGACAGTACAGGACGATAATCCGGTTGAACTCGAGAAGGATTCCGAACGGGAAGCCGAAGGTTTAAGTCGCCACCACAGCGAAGCCTCGATAGACGAGGCGGCTTCAAGCCCCGACGAAGAGGCGGAGAAGGGCTTAGCGGCCGAGGAAGGCGCTGATGTTGATGCTGATATTCCTGCCGAGATCGCGGCGATTAATACTGACAATGAGATTGCCAAAGAACTAAACGAACCGGCAACGAAAAAGGGCGCTAAGAAAACCGAGAGTAAAAAGGTCGTATCTAAGAAGGCAAAACTACGCTCCAAAAAATACCACCAGGCAAAGAATCAAGTCGAAGCTGGCAAGCGTTACCCGCTAGACGAAGCAGTGACGTTAGTTAAGAAAGTTTCTTTAAGTAAATTTGACGGCTCGATTGAGGTGCACCTAAAACTTATCAAGAAGAAGGGCAAAGTCGTTTCTGAATCACCGAAAGGCTTGTTCCATCTGCCGCACGGTTCAGGCAAACAAAAAAATATTATTGTTCTAGATGAAAACAAAATAGAAGAGATCGCCAAGACCAAAAGGATTGATTTTGATATCGCCTTAGCTTCGCCGGAGTTGATGCCTAAAGTTGGTAAAATTGCCAAAATTCTCGGCCCTAAAGGCAAAATGCCCGATCCGAAATCCGGCACGGTTACTAACGACCCAAAGAAAACCATCGAAGAAATCAACGCTGGCAAAGTCGAGTACCGCATTGACGCCCAGAACCAAGTTCACCAAATTGTTGGCAAAGTCTCTTGGGACGACGCAAAACTGCTGGAAAACATTCGCGCAATTTTTGCGACCCTACCTAAATCACGGATCGAGACGGCTCATCTGTCGGCCAGTATCAGCCCTTCCGTTTCAATAGATCTAAACTCGCTTTAAGTCATGACGCGGCGGTTAATCCTGCCGATTGGTTTCTTGCTGGTAGTTATTGCCATAGCAATTGGGCTCTCGGTCTTTAACACTGGCCCAAGCTATACCGATAACAAAAAAGCCAGCGAATTAATCAAGCCGTACTTAGTTAATGAGGCAATTAAGCCTGTCACACTGAAGGACGGCGACGGTAAGATCGTGACAATTGATTCCTCCGTGCCTGATAAAACTCTCATCACACTTTGGGATGCGACATGCGGCGAGTGTGCCATCGGCCTGCCCGTCATTAGTGCGTTCGCTGCGGCACACCCAGACATTAACGTCGTCTACGTTAATGTTAAAAATAATAAAGAGCAGGCTGATGAGGCACTCAAGAAATATAACCTCACCTTTGAAACACTTTACGATGCTGAGGGCGCAACCTCGAAGGCCTGGTTCGCGACGATGCCCGCTACCTATTATATACGCGGTGGTTATTTCAAAGCTTTTTTCCCGGGCCGTATCGGCGCCGAACACCTTAACGCCATCTTGACCCTGAACTAACTTTTTGCGACAATGCCTTAGCTACGAAGAAAGTAGGTGGCCGGGCAGCCTGCCCCAAGCCGTAAATCCTACCGAGGGCAGAACCAAAGTTCTCCTTGCTTCGTATATAAGGAGATTTTCAATCCATGCCACTGGTGAGAGCCCAAAAAGAAGCTTTAGTTGAATCGCTGGTCACCGACCTGCAGGAGTCACGTGTCGCCCTGATCGTTGCCTACACCAAGCTTAATATGAAAGCTAACGACGAACTGCGCACTAAAACTTTCGAGCAAAACGGCAAGATCAAAATGCTTTCCAACAACCTGCTGCGCCTAATTTTAAAGCGCCTGGGGCGAGAGATTGACATCCCTGAAAAAACCTTGGCCTTAGCTTACGGTTTCCAAGATGAAGTAACTGCCGCTAAAACTTTGGTTGAATTCGGTAAAGAAACCGAAGCGCTGGAAGTTTTAGGGGGCTGGATCGATGGTAGTTTCTTCGATGCCTCCCAAGTCAAAACACTGGCTTCACTGCCAAACAAAGAGACTCTTCAAGCACAGTTGGTCGGCCGCCTTGGCGGTTTAATCGGATCGCTAGCATATTCTTTGAATTATCCGATGCAGAAATTTGCTTTTGTGGTCGAGGCAGTTAAGAGTTCACAACCGGCTTCGCCAGTTGTGGAGGAAGCAAAAACAGAAGTTACAGAAGCAGCTAATGCTGAATCAGGGCAACCAAAAGAAGAAACTGAAACTGTAGAGACTCCTGCACAAACTAGCGAAGAAAATGCAGAAGTATCCACAGAAGAAAGTGAGATTAAAGAAGAAAAAGAATCCTTCGACTCCGCTCAGGATGAAGAAGTTAATAATAAGGAAGAAGTAAAGGAGAATAATGAGTGATAAAACAGACAAATTGATTGACCAGATCGCCGAATTGTCGGTAATGGAACTGTCCGAATTAGTGAAGGCCGTCGAAGAGAAGTTCGGCGTTTCCGCCATGCCAGTTATGGCTGCTGGCGCCGCACCCGCAGCCGCTGGTGCCGCCGCTGGTTCTGAGGCCGCTGAAGAAAAATCTGAGTACAATGTCGTACTCGCTGCTTCCGGCGATCAAAAGATCGCGGTCATTAAGGCTGTTCGCGAAATCAAACAGGAGCTTGGGCTGAAGGAAGCTAAAGACCTCGTCGATGCCGCTCCTAAGGAGCTCGGCATGATGAAGAAAGACGACGCCGAAGCTGCCAAGAAACGTCTCGAAGAAGCCGGCGCGACTGTCGAACTAAAGTAAGAGAATTCAAAGAATGAACACAAAAAGTACCCGCCTCACCGCGGGGCTTTTTGTCTTGCGACCCTATGCTTAAAGAATTAGATTACATTAAAAGGATTGTAGAATGTTACCAGTTTGTCAATCGCGTAGAAAATCATGCGTTAACCCCACACGCGCAAATGTGCATAGCTAAAGAAATGACCGACGAGCTGCGAGAGACGACAAAAGAGATCCTCTCTAACCCAAAAATGTTTCTGAAGCCTCCTACTGAGGATGATATAGATAGGATGTACGCAAAGATAGAAGAGCAATATTTTACAAACCTTAATAAAGCTGCTCGCTACCTCTCATGGGTTTATAATTACAGCCTAGTAATGATGTGCGGCATATTCGATGCATTCCTGGAGGACAGTATGGAGGTTGCATTAAGACATTCTTCTCCAACCGAACCTCTCCTCTCACTCGTAACAAATTATCTAAAGGTGTTTTCAAAAAAAGACTTGAAGAGTAGGTTGCAAGACTACGAGCACGTGCTTGGTATAAGCCAAAAAGAATTTTTTGATTTCTCACTATTCACACAAGATATTCAGGATAAATATAAAGTCTTCAACCAAGAGAAACTGCGGGAGATATATGCAAAACGTATTGCAGCCGCTCATAGTGACCAGGTAGTTATTAGTAAAGAGGAACTGGTGATGGTAAGCGATGTGCTGCAAAAAATAATGATTAACCTATCTCAAAAAATTGGTAATAAGTCTGGGATACCTACCCAGCTCAAAGAGCTTGCTTCGTGAAATAAATTTGGAAAATGAAAACAAAAATAGAGATTCTGGAGTTTATAAAGCGTCATCAAGTTTGTGTCTTGGCTACTTCGTCAAAGACAGGCAAACCCGAAGCTGCCGCGATTGAGTTTGCCGAAACTGACAACTTCGAGCTGATCTTTGATACGTTCTCAACCTATCGCAAATACCCAAACCTCAAGGCCAATCCTAACGTTGCGGTGGTCATTGGCTGGGAGGACGCTACGGTCCAGTACGAAGGGGTAGCGACGGAAGTTGATGGTGAAGAGATGGAGGAGCTGAAAAATATTTTTGTCAAAAAGAACCCGGGAGCAAGTAAGTTCTTCGATATTCCTGAAACCAGATATTTTAAAGTTACCCCCGAATGGTTGAGGTACCGCGACTACAGCACTACACCCGAAACGCTTATAGAGCTAACGGAGTTTTGATGGCCTTATTTTTCATTACAGGCAGCGCCAATAAATTTGCAGAAATTAAATCTATTATTCCCGACGTTGAACAAATGGACATTGACCTGCCGGAGATTCAAAACATCGATGCGCACGAAATAATTAAAGCAAAATTAGAAGAAGCTCTAAAACATAAAAAAGCCGGATTTATTGTCGAAGATACTTCGCTTTATCTCGATTGTTTGAAGGGTTTACCCGGACCTTTGATTAAATGGTTTTTGAAAACTGTTGGCAATGACGGTTTGGCCGAAATTGCTACGAAACTCGGCAACGCCAAAGCTCAAGCCAAAACGATTATCGGCTACGCTTCGGAAGGTGGCAAGATTGAGTATTTTGAAGGAGTGATTGAAGGGACAATCGTTGCGCCGCGCGGCGAGACAGGTTTTGGCTGGGACCCAATTTTTTGTCCAGATGGCCGTGACAAAACATTCGCCGAAATGGGTCAAGAGGAGAAGAATTCTTTTAGTATGCGCAATATTGCGGCTACGAATCTAAAAGGTTACTTAAATGGCTAGCGAGAACCTTCTTGCTGGATACCGTTATGCAGGGGGCTATGTGGGCTTGCCTTATGAGACGCCTCTAATTGCGTCGACATTAGAAATTGATGGCGAAACATTAGTTAAAAAATCGGAATTCCATATGAGTATTTTTTGTGTCAAAAAGTACGCGCCAGAAATGGCTCAGCTTAAAGGTGTTTCGGAAGAGGACGCCGAGCAGACGATTTTAGAAGAAGCTAGTCGATTGTTAAAACAGTTTCCGATTTCAATTGAACAGTTCAAAGACGAGTTCCGATTGGCTGAAGAGCGGGACAAGAAGACTGTCGTCGTGATGTGCCAAGCAAAAAACTTGCAGGAATTTTTCGACGGTATGCGTCAAGCACTCGGGATGGATTTTCTCAACCAGCCAACACACGTTACGTTATATACCCGTGAAAACGGTTCTGGGATTGGATTGCCAGACCCCGAGGAAGTAGCGAAAATAACGAGGCTACTGACGCCGGAAGAAACAGAGAGTGTAAAAAACGCGATAAATTTTGAGTCATTATGAACATCGAAGAACTCCGGGTATTTTTGCTTGAGGCCAATAAGAATGGTTATGGAAATGAATCCACAAAGATTCTAAAAAATTCTGACAACTCGGAAACGATTATCTACGAACGTGGCGACTGGAGATTCCACGACAGTTGGGTCGGCGGAGTGAAATTTGGCGGCCGCGATATCGTATCGCTAAAAAACGTGCCGATTTGGATAATGACGTACTACGGCTACCCGCTCGATAGCGACGTCAATGTTGGCGAGCTTTATGGATTCCTGAAACGAGCTCTAATGAAGATGCCCGAAGATAGACCTTTCAGGGGACCGGGATTGTTAGTAGAAGGTGACTGGCGATACAGTAACAAAACCGAAGGAAGTGTTGAGCGCTTTGATGGTATGGAGCAGATACATTTCAAGGACGGTTTAGTTTACGAAGCCCGTTTTATGGGCGGCGTTGTGGGTGACTGATGAGCAGGCAACCACCGAAAATTATTAAAGAAGTTGGGTTTGATTTTGACTGGGACGAAAAGAAAGTCTGGGCACTCGATCTTCCAGTCGAAGAAATGGATATAGACGAGTTAGTTTGGCATTTCGACGTTCCATTTCTGTGGACGAAGCCGGATGGATATTACAACCTGAAGCCCGATGAAGTGTTGAAAAACCCTAAAAAATACCAAGGCGAGTACGACCGGACGCAGAAGGCTGATCTATCGCATCCAATTGACATCATGCACTGGCGGGGGCGTTGGCTGATTTTGGATGGTCTGCACCGTTTGATGAAGGCTAGTTCACAGGGAAAGGCCAAGATTGAAGTTCGTAAAGTACCGCAATCGGAAATCCCCAAAATCCTGAAGGATTAAAAGAAGCCTCGACATTTGCGTGTCGAGGACTTCTTTGTCGTGTATGTACCAAGGTTGTGCTGAACACTTGTGATCAACAAGGTTCATTACGAAGCGCAAACTCCGCTAGCAAAACGGGAACCCATTTGCCCCACGACAGGGTTGTAGCTGGGCTCAAGCAACAATCCCAAAACTTAACGAACAAACGAGCAACTATCGACGAACACGGTCACGTATTGTTGCCAGGTACGCTCTAACTTATCAAAACGGACAACGGACCGATCACGAACGCGGACACGATCCCTAACCCAGAGAAGACAGACCGTCTCTCTGCGAGCCCCCGAAAGGACTCATTATTAGTATACACATTTTAGCGTTTATTCTTTTGTAATATGGTACGACCCCGCTTGTGGGCGGGGTCGTGGAGTTCATTGACGTACGGTCACTACAGAATTTCGGAAGCTCTTCTTTCATGCTCTTCCTTGAAGCTGTTTTTCACGAGCGTCAACTACCTTGTCGAGCACGTTAACCGGCCAACGTGGAGGCGGGTACTTGAACGAGCTAGGGTCAAACTTGGCCCCAACCGCCGGAATGTGTTCAGGAACGAAGCTGGTTCGGAACACCCATCCGGGGAAGTCAAAGCCCATAAATCCGCCGATTGCTTCATTTATCTCAGGGATAAAGTGATGTATCCGGTGGTACCAATAGACTTTTTTTGCCACTTGACCAAGGCGATCGGATCGCTCAACGCACCACTTCCACCACCTGTCGTAGTCGAGGTGCTCTACGGCGTGCTTCACCTCGTAAAGCCAGTACGACCACGCAACCGCCGCCCCGCCGCTGATGAGCCACGGCAGGGAGGGGAAGATGAGCTGCAAGGGGATTAACGCCACGACGGCGAAGAATCCCCAGAAGGCCGCCAAAGTCCACGCGGGGAACGCCGAGGATTCGATCTGCTTTGGCTCGGTGATCGGGTAGGCGTCACCGTAGGTTAAGCCGTGATGCTTGCGATGCTTCCGGGCTAATCCTTGGAGAAATCTCCAGAACACCTTATGAAGAATGTACCGGTGGAATCCAAACTCGAAGAAGGCCACGCCCATATGGAAGGCGAGGAAGCAGCCCAAGTAGGCAAGAGGGGTGTTCTCGAACTGAACCCGTTGGGCGTCTGGCCACCAGCTGAGCAGGTAGAAAAGGCCATACCGGCCGAGGATCAGTTGTAGGACGATGAATGTAGTGAACATTCCGAAAGCGAAATCGACTCGGTCCGGGAAGCGGTAGAGGGCGAGCCTTTTAAGCCAACCCAAGGTCCACTCCCAGAGAATGATGAAGGGGTTTTCCATGAGTTGCTCCTGTCTGCCACGCAACTGAAAGGTGCACGGTCTAATCAAGTTTACAGGAACACCCCCTAACTGCTAGAGCTAGGGGGTGTTGGCGAGGGAGCCCATCTCAGGGCTCGATGTAGTAGAGGAACGCAGCCGAAGGACCGGCGCCGTAACCAACCAGGAAGACGTTATCCCCCCTTTTAATCAGTCCAAGCGTGCGAGCTGTGTGGTAGTTGAGAAACGGCGAGGTCGACGACGTGTTGGCACGATCATCGGCGACACTATGGATGCGCTCGTATGCAAAGCCAGCTTTGATGCCGAACGACTTCGCGCCGTCGTACGTTGGGTTGTGCCCACAGAGATGACTCGTGGAGCTGGCGGGGTCAACACCGCATTTCGCGACAAACTCGGCGCAATACGGTGCGATGACGTCCATGATGTACTCTTGAACCTCGCGGCCGTACATACCTTTTTCGCCCATCGTAGCGTTGGGTCGAACGCCTAGGTATCTCGGATCGGTACCGATGCCCACGGCTTCAAACCAATGCGCAAACTGACCGTCGGAGATGTTACGCGAACGCCTGATACCGACCTTCCGCCCATCCCTAGGATCGTGTTTGACGACGAGTGCCGAGCCGCCACAACCCCAAAGTATATAGTTGGTGCTGTCCGGCTGGTTGGAAACCGTCCCAATAGCTTCGCCAATTACGACGCAACCATAGATCGGTTCCTCAATTTCCTCCATGACAGCAAGATGCCGCAAACGGGAGTCAAGCAGCAACAAGGCGTCAACAGCACTCGTGCATGCCAGTGAATCGTCTCGAGCTTCAGCGAAGCAGGGCGGAACGAACAAGCTGTATTGGAGCTTATTCGAGACCCCTGAGTAGAGCGAGTGAGGTGATGAGCCACCGCTGTGGACAGCCATCACCTTTGAAGGGCTGAAGTCAGGATCTACGTTAGCGGCTTGACGGAAGGCGTTGATACCGGCCTCAAGAGCCAAGTCGTAGGACGAAACGCAAGGTGGAGTTAACCACCGCGATTTTATCCCATGGAAATCCTTGTCGTAGTTTTCCCGCCGTTTCGGCGGGATCTCCACGCCGTTTTCGGCGAGGATATCCATTACTTCGAGATTACACACCATCTCGGCTGGCCTTGGAGTGGCTTCGCCTGTGGCGATGATTGTTGTCGTGCCAGTCATTGGCCTAACCTCCTAATGTAAGTTGCGCTGCAACTGTAGGCGCATTCTCTCATATTTACTGAGTAAAATATACGGGACTACCTCATTGATTAACCTTCAATATCAGCGTAAAATTCGTTCATCGCGACGTAAAACCCGCGAAATCTCGCACTTATTGGTGAAATGTGGAAATGTCTGAAGAATCATGTCGATCGGTGCCAGACGAGCACCTTAATGCCGTCTGGGCTAATCGCCAGACTCAGACGGCAGCGCTGAACTACGCCAAAGCTCCAGTAGAGGGTAACGCGCCGTTGGGCGCGCTGGTCGAGACCGGACTAAACACTGCCCGGCAACTTGTTGCCGAGGTGGTACGGGCTGACTATGGCTTTGCTGTCAGTTTCGACACAGTAGTCGAAGCGGGCAAGTTCGCCATGAAAGATGTCGTCAAGCATTACGAAGGTGTGTTTGATAACATCGAGGTCTCAACAACCATCGAGTCGTACTACGCTGAGTGGTGGCAGGATGAGATGATCAGCAACCTAGTCGTGACCGCTCTGTTTGTGAGTCGTGTCCTGCGGTCGCAATGCCAGCTCCGCTACCCCATGGTCGGTAAAACCATGTGGGGCAAGTACTGCGAAGTGGAGATTGTTCTGCCGTCGGGCCGTGGGGCCATCGGCAATCGCATTTTCCTACGCAAGTAGCGCTTCCAACATCCGTGCCCCAGGGCCTGTCGCAAGACAGGCCCTGTTGCTTTCACCCTCCCTAAAGCGTGACTTCTCCTGTAAAATCTATATATGGACGAAAAATTTCAAACCATTATCTTCCTGGTGCGTCACGGCGAGACCGACCGGACTTATTTGCTAGACCCAACGATTGACGGTGAACGGGTACTGACGCAAGAGGGGAGAGACCAAATTAAAAAGGTAGGGGAGTATATCGCTAATTTTGCTCCAGTTGCTATTTACTCAAGCCCAAGACTTCGGACGATTCAGACAGCTGAAGTAATTGAGGAAGTGGCAAAGATCCCGCGGGAAATTGAGCAGAAACAAGAACTGTATGAAATTTATAGCCCCGGAGATTACCAGGCCTTAGAGAATATCATTCCGAAGTTTTTCGATGAGCTAATTACGAAACACGCCGGTTGCCACATTGTCTGCACGACGCATCAGGATGTTATTCAAGGCGGACTGGAAGCCTTTGACTTAACTGACGAAGAGAAGGACTTTCCGTGCCTCGAAGCCGAGATGTACCGGTTGGTTTTTGCTGGTCATAAGCTTGTTGAGTGTCAGAAATTGACGCCTGCGGCGAGCTTGTAATATCAATGAATCGAAAAACCGGCGAGTCTAACCCAAAAGCAGGTTACGAGCCGGTTTTTCACCGCACCCCTGTGGGTAGCGTGCAGGGTAGGGGTTCTAGGGGCCTAGGGGCCGCCTCGCAATTAGGCCCCTGGCCCCTGCGTAATAGAAATGTTTTTTAAAGTTTTACATAAACAGAAAAATTCCCTTGCCCGAACTGGCGAGCTCGTAACGCCACACGGTATTATTCAGACCCCTGTCTTTATGCCCGTTGCCACTTCGGGCGCGGTTAAAACTTTATTCCCTTGGGAGGTTCAAGAGTTGGGAGCTGAAATCATTTTGGGGAATACTTACCATCTGCACTTGCGTCCCGGGGCTGGGCATATAGCCGAGGCTGGAGGTTTTGCCAAATGGACTCAGTGGAACGGGCCGGTTTTGACCGACTCAGGTGGGTATCAAGCCTATTCCTTAGGGGCAACCAGGGCAAAAACCGCCAAGACTACAAACGATGGAGTGCGTTTTTACTCGCATCTTGATGGTGGCAAACATGAGTTTACACCGGAGTCAGTGTTAGACATTCAAAGAAAACTGGGCAGCGATATAGTCATGCCGCTTGATGACTGTCCGCCAATTGAGGCCACCGAAAAGCGCGTTCAGTCAGCAGTTATACGGACCACCAACTGGGCCAGGCGCTCGACAGACTATTGGCAACAGCAAAAAATGGGGGAGTCGGGGAGGGGATTATTCGGCATAATTCAGGGTGGCCTGTTTGAGGACTTGCGGTTGCAATCTACGAGAGAGATCCAAGACCTGCCGTTCGATGGCATTGCAGTTGGCGGTGTGGCGATAGCCAGTGAAGGCAAAGATAAAATTAACAAAGCAGTTGATTACGTCGCCAACCATTTAGATCCGTCTCGACCGCATTACTTGATGGGCATTGGTTATCCAGAGGATATAATCCGCATGGTGGCGCGTGGCTTCGACATGTTTGATTGCGTCTTGCCAACCCGTCTGGCGCGTCACGGCGTTTTTTGGACCGAAGCACTAGGGCAATTTAATATTATGAACTCATCCTTCCGCAACGACCGCAGCCCGTTGGACACTGAGTGCGGCTGTCGAATGTGTAAGACCTTTACTCGCGACTACCTTCGCCACCTTTATGCCACCGGCGAGACTCTGGCAGGCAGGGCGTTAAGTTATCACAACTTATGGGTAATTCTACGGTTAATGGAGCGTGTACGATCTTGCATCAAGGAAGGAAACTTCGATGTGGAGTTTCAGAGCGTCTTAAACGCCCCGCGTTAGGTTACTTTCTGATATATTAAACCTAATGCAGCGCGAGGGGGAACGCTTTGAGTTAAGAACGTCTAATGAATCATTCTCACCTGGTGAGGTTAAGCCTGTTGTGTCCGAAGCAAAGCCGCCTGAAGCTGTTAGTGGTTACGTACCGGCTGAAGTTGGACCTGCTCCCAGGAGTGTGGAATATAAGGACGGACCTGAGCCGACGGTTAATACTGAGGCTGTTACCCCATTTTTGGAAAACGAAATCGACGCCAATATTGCAGTAGCAAGCCTGTCTGATTTAGAGGATCGCGTTGGGCAGGTCATGGATACCGGTGCCTAATATGGAGTTCCTAGGTAACTACTTGGTCTGGGCAATCGGAATTATTGTTGTCGGGCTACCGATTGGCTTGATGTTCTACCTATTACGTGCCCAAAAACAAGAGATGGTTAGAGATGTTAATTCTTTGGTGTGCCTAACTGTCTCGTTGCCGCGAGATGCCACTCAACCTGTTTCTGGCGAGCCAGTAAAAGATTTCAAAGATCTTATCGCCCCAATGGAGCAGTTTTACTCGTCGTTGACCACAATCATCCATCAACGTAATTTTGTTGACTGGCTTTTCAGTACACCGGCGCATATCTCTTTTGAAGTAACAGCGGTCGGTGGTGTTATCCATTTTTCGATCGTTTGCCCAAAGCGAATAAAGAATATAGTCGAGCGACAACTGCACAGCTATTTTCCGCACGCTGAAGTAAGTTCGAACAAGCCGCCTAAGCTTTTTGGGCCACACGCTAAAGCCGTGGCGGGTGCCGTATTTGAACAGTCAAAAAGTTTCGTCTTGCCGCTAAAGACCTATCAATACCTAGAAACCGATCCGCTTTCGGCGCTGACAAACGCCCTAACGAAAATGAAGAGTGATGAAACGGCAAGCATCCAACTCCTGATCCGCCCAACTAACGAGCGCTGGCGTCACCATACACACATGGCTGGACAGGAAGTTCTACAGAATCGGGCTCATCTTGTTGGGCGAAGTCGCATCGGCCGTGCGATTGGCTTAGTCTTCGATCAGGCTAAACCGCAAGGCGACGTTAGGGAGAAGATCCACCTCTCATCTCAGCAAGAAGAGCTAATTAAGGCCTTGCAGGAAAAGGGCGCTAAGGTTGGCTTCGAAGCGATACTGCGAGTGCTGACTACCGCTGAGGACGAATCGTCTGCTGAGAGCAATCTAAAAGTCATAATTGCTGCATTCTCCCAATTCCATGCGGCGGAATTTAACTCCTTGAAGTACCGCATTATCGCGCCGAATCGTCTGGGACGCGATTATTTATTTCGAATGTTTTCCAACGCTCCAAAAATGATTCTAAACGCCGAGGAGCTCTCCAGTATCTTCCATCTGCCAACGAGAGCGCTCGAAACGCCCGGGGTCAAATGGCAACTCTCGCGAAGTCTGCCGCCGCCAGCAGATTTGCCCAGTGATGGCGTGGTAATTGGTGAAACGAACTATCGCGGGGCGACCACTATGGTTCATTTGAAAGAAGACGATCGGCGGCGCCACGTGTTTATGATTGGTAAAACCGGCGTCGGTAAAACAACCTTGTTTGAAAGTATGATTGAGCAGGATATGTACCAAGGTAAGGGGTTATGTTTTATTGACCCGCTGGGTGATGCGATTGAGCAACTGATCAAAAAAGTACCGACCGAACGAGCGAAAGACGTTGTACTTTTCGACCCGTCTGATACGTCTTATCCGTTAGGCCTAAACCTACTTGAATACTCACGTCCCGAAGAAAAGGATTTTCTAATTCAAGAAGTAATCGAAATCTTCTACAAATTATTCGACCCAAATCGCACCGGAATCGTTGGACCACAATGGGAACACTGGGCACGTAACGCCGCCTTAACCGTCATGAGCCTGCCCGGCGGCGGAACACTAATCGATATTCCTAGGCTGTTTACCGACGACGCCTTTCGAAGTTACGCTGTCTCGCAAGTGACCGACCCTGTCGTCAAAGCATTCTGGGAACAGCAACTAGCCAAAACGGCCGATTTTCATAAGTCGGAAATGTATAACTACTTTATCTCCAAATTCGGTCGGTTCATGACGAACGAACTGATGCGCAACATCATCGGCCAGAAAGAGTCGTCATTTAATTTCCGCGAGATGATGGACTCTGGCAAGATTCTATTTGTGAACTTAGCCAAGGGCAAAATTGGTGAAATTAACTCTAATTTACTGGGGCTGATTTTGGTCTCTAAATTACAGGTTGCGGCATTCGGTAGAGCTGATGTGCCAGAGGATCAAAGACGAGACTTCTATTTATACGTTGATGAATTTCAAAATTTCACGACCGACTCATTTGCAACTATTCTGGCCGAGGCTCGCAAATACCGACTTAATTTAAATATTACCAACCAATATTTCGCCCAACTAACTGAGCAAATTCGTAACGCTGTGATCGGGAACGTCGGCACCCTGATTAGCTATCGAATTGGTGCCGATGATGCTGAGTTCCTGTCGCATGAATTGCCCGGAGTCACCGCAGAAGACCTTACCAACCTTGATCGTTTCCAGGCATATGTTAAGCTTTTGGTTGATTTGGCACCAACCAAACCCTTTAGTATGAACGGTGTCAAAAGTCCTAACGAAGGCAGTAAACAAATGGCCGATTGGATCCGCAATAATACTCGCTCAACTTTTGCCAAATCCCCAGTAGTTTTTGAAAGTCAGAGTGTGGGTACGGCCTCAAGAGCGCTTTCTACACGATGACGTTTGTGGTGATTAATCTTGTCTTCAGCGCTTTACTGATTGTTGGAGCCGTATGGCTTTGGAAACGGACAAGTAAAGGCAGCAGCTCCAAGGAAAGCTGGCCTGGCGGTCTCGATGAATATACCTTACTCTCACTTTCGGTACCTAAGAATAACACTGCTAAGCCTGAGGCGGCAGAGCAATTCTTTGCTGCCCTACACGGAATTTTTAGGGAGGGTGCTACCGAGCAACCACGTATCAGCCTGGAGATTGTCTCGCGCCGGCAGAGCATTACATTCTTTGTCTACGTTCCGGCTAATCTAAAAGATTTTGTTGTTAGTCAGATCTTTGCCCAATACCCTAATATTGAAATCAAAGAAATCGGGCCGGAGGAAGACTACGTTACTCTGCCGGAAGAGAAGCGGTTCGTTGCCACTGAGTTAACTTTAAAGCGGCCGACAGCTTTCCCAATTAAAACGTTTCTTAACTTCGAAGTTGATCCGCTCGCTACGACCACGGGAGTCTTAAGCAGCTTAACGGGTGATGAAGAAGTTTGGATCCAAACCATTGTTCGTCCTGCTGATGATGACTGGCAGGACTTAGGGCGTGATGAAGTGAAGAACCTCAAAGAACCACCTAAAAAACCAAAGGGTGTCACTGAGCTACTCGTAAATGAAAGCAAAGAATTATTTGTCGGCTTCTTTAAGCAAATCATCTCGCCCGAGGGGGGCGGGGAGGAAAAGAAGGAAGACAAGAAGGACAACGAACTCGGCGGGCCAGAGCAGCAGGCGATAAAAGCGATTGAGGAAAAAATCACCAAGCTTGGGTTCGAGGCTAATGTCCGTATTCTTGCCGCGGCTAGTGAAGAACATGTTGCTAAAGCCAAGCTAGAACAAGTCGTCGGGGCCTATAAGCAGTTCAATACGCTCAATCTAAACGCCTTCATCGTTAAAGACATGGTTACCGACCGCAGCGTCCTGGACCTATTTAAACACCGGGCGATGGGGGATAGGGACATTATTCTCAACATTACGGAGCTCGCAACGCTTTATCACTTTCCTTCTGAAACTGTATCGACGCCAACCATTGCTTGGGCTGGAGCGAAGAAAGGGGAACCGCCCTCTAACTTGCCTGTTCTCGGTAGCGTGCCAGCCGACGACTTAACAGTGCTTGCCCAGACTAATTTCCGTAATAACATCACAAAATTCGGCATTAAACGACATGACCGGAGGCTGCATGCTTACATTATCGGTAAAACGGGTACAGGAAAATCCACATTTATCGAGAATATGATTTACGATGATATCCGGGAAGGGCGAGGCGTGGCGGTTGTTGATCCGCACGGCGAGCTTATTGATCACGTATTAGCCTTCTTGCCCGCCGATAGAATCCCCGACGTGGTTTACTTTAACCCGGCTGATCACGAGTTTCCGGTCGGCTTTAACGTCCTGGAGAACTTCGACAACAACCCAGAAATGAAGAACGTCATCGCTTCCGGCGTCGTCGGTATCTTCAAAAAAATCTTCGGCGAATCTTGGGGGCCGCGTCTTGAATACATCCTGCGCAACTCAATTCTCGCAGTGCTCGAGTATCCCAACTCGACGCTACTTAGCGTGATGCGGATCCTAACGGATAATTCTTACCGCCGCTTAGTTATTAATGAAGTGAAGGACCCGGTGATTCGCGACTTCTTTGTTAATGAGTACGAAAAATACGAACCAAAATTCCGCCAAGAAGCGATTGCGCCGATTCAAAATAAAGTCGGTCAATTTCTCTCAAGCTCAACCATCCGTAATATTGTTGGTCAACCGAAATCAACAATGCGTATGGATGAAGTCATGAATAACGGCAAGATTTTACTGGCGGATTTGTCGACCGGAAAAATCGGCGAGGATAACTCGGCCTTGCTTGGTTCGATGTTAGTAACAAAGATTCAGTTAGCGGCGATGGGACGAACACGTATTGCCGAGGCCGATCGGCGAGACTTCTATTTGTATGTTGATGAGTTTCAGAACTTTGCCACGGATTCTTTCGCCACAATCCTCAGTGAAGCGCGCAAGTATCGCCTCAATCTTGTCATGGTCAACCAATATATCGCTCAGATGCCGGAGACAGTGCGCGATGCGGTTTTTGGCAACGTCGGAACAATGGTCTCGTTCCGTGTCGGATCGAACGACGCCGAGGCAATGAAGAGTGAGTTTGAGCCGGTATTTGACGTCAACGATTTAGTTAATCTACCAAATAGGCAGATCTATATTAAGATGGCGATCGACGGCGTTACGGCGCCGGCATTTTCCGCCAACACTTTACCGCCGCCGGCGGATAAAACGGACGTAGTGAGCCAGGTGGTAGAATCCAGCCGCGAGCAATTCAGTATGTCTAAAACAGACGTTGAAGATTATATCGCCGAGTGGTCAGCGCCGATTGACTTGAGCGCGGTTGAAGCTGGCAAGGCGGCCGGGGAAGGTAGTACCGTGACGTTGGCCGGTCCGGGTAATGTGACACCTCAGGACAAGGGTTTTGCTAACGCAGAACCAACTAATGTCGCCAAAAAGCCCGAGCAAGAGACGACGCCGTCACTACCAAAAGGCTCGAAGATTGAGATTCTAAAAGACCGTTTCAGTCGCAATTGGTACGCCGTCACTGGCAGCGGTGAGCTAAAAAATGAACCTGATGGACAGGTTGAAAACGACGTCGACCCCTCACCAGTTGAACAGGTGCGGGACGTTGTGGTTACTCCGCCTGTTCGCGAAGGCGTTATTGCTGAAGAAACAGCCCCAATTATCGAGAAGCACATCGCCCAGGAAATAGGGGAGAGCGAGCAGAAAAAAGCTGGCGGCGATGATTGGAGTAGGGGAGACATCGAACAAAGTGCCCAAGATCGCTTAATAACCTGGGATCAAGCCGAGACCCTAGGCCTGACGAACGAGAGTAAAGCGACATCTAAACCAACTGATTCAGGCCTGCAGCCAATTGACGAATTATAACTAATAAATTTCTTTTTAAGTCCCCCTCCCCTTTTCGCGGCAGAGGAGGGAGGGGATATGAGTGAAATAATTTTTGTAAAGTTTCCGGAAACCCTCCCCGGTACTCTTGGATACCGGCTGCTCGTTCACCTGAATTAAGCCCTTATTTGAAGGGTCTCTCGAAAAGCCAATAAATGATATTTTGCTACTTTATGTCGCACAAGATACATTGTGCGACATTTCTTCTGTTGTAATTCTCATCGTGCTGTCGGGGCTTGTTGTCGCTATCGCTATCCCAACAGCAACCCCGTTAGCATATTGCCCTTATCGGTAATCACCTGTTCTGACGCGCCCGGTCGTTGATAAGTATATGTTTTATACCTGTAAAATATAACTTTAGGTCAAATTTGGCCTAGGACGCGTTTTTTATTTTTAGACGACTCAATGTCCGTCCGCAATCCAAAATCGCACGGTGAAATTGTCAGCCGCGTTAAATTTTTGTCGCTGACGTGCGGCGCAATACGCGGTTTTGCCAAACAACTAAAAGCGGTGTCGCGGTAAAAATGGACGAGTAGGTTCCGATCGCTATTCCAACTAGAAGTGTGACGACGAAGGCACGAATACTTTCGCCACCAAGTACGGTCAGTGCCGTTAAGGTAAAGATCACCGTTAAGCTGGTTGCCAGTGATCGATTTAGGGTTTGGGACAGGGACTCATCAGCGATCAACTCGAAATTTTGGCCGCCAGCATCCCTGTGACTACTAAGGTTCTCTCTGATTCTATCGAAAACAACAATTGTGTCGTGAACCGAAAAGCCCATGATTGTTAGAAGGGCGGTGATAAACGACGCGTCAACTTCAAAGTGAAAGAAGTGCGCTAAGATCGAGAAAACTCCTGTAGCAATGACAAGGTCGTGTAGCAAGGCGACGACCGCTACAACACCAAATCTCCACGAGGAGACGGGGTACGTAACGCCGCGGAAGGAATAGGCGAGGTACATGACGATTAGTAGCGATGCCAGAACTACGGCGATAACGGCTTTCCGGGTTAAATCCTTGCTAACGGACGGTCCGACGTTTTGAAATTGTTTCTCGGTCACTTTCCCATAACTTTTCCCTAATTCCTCGACTAAAGAACGATAATTACTCTGTTCGATTGGCAAGGTCTTAATTAAGTAAGTGTTCTCCCCTGTGCTGGCGATCTGAGCTCCCTGAACCTGTTGCATACCTGTTATTTTTGTGCGCAACTCCCCTTCTGCTACTGGCTTCTCAAAGGCGAGCTCAATTACTGCCCCGCCTCGGAAGTCAATGCCAAATGGCAATTTCCAGACGCTTAGCGCAATAATTCCGGGAATCATTAAGGCTACGGATAAGGCGAACCAAAAAAGTTTTTTCTTTCCCAGAAATCGGTAAATCATTCGCCCCCTTCTTTTCTGATAAGAAAAACAGAAATGGTCTTAGGCTTCGCGCAGACGCGTAGTCGAGCGGGAGCGCAAAAGTCAGCAGGCTTTTGACGCGGCCTAAGATCGTTGCTGTTTTTTGTCCTCATATTTTCTCCAACCCTCTAGCAAATACCGGTAACTTGGCAAATAACCGCAAGAAACTACGGCTCGCAGTAATCGAACTGAACATTGAAATCAGCACGCCGATAGCCAGCGTTAAGGCAAACCCTTTGATCGAACCGGTAGTGGTAAAGAATAAAATGGCGCAAGTAATAAGCGTTGCCATGTTTGAATCCCTCACCGACGGCCAGGCTCGACGAAACGCCTCGCTTAAGCCGACTTTCAAGTCTCTGCCGGCAGCAAGCTCCTCGCGTAAACGCTCAAAGATTAAGATATTGGCATCAACCGCCATACCGATAGAGAGAATAAATCCTGCGAGTCCAGCCAACGTTAGGGTTACAGGAATATATTTAAAGATGGCGAAAGTAATAATGGCATATCCGCTTAATGCCAGGACGGCAATTAATCCTGCTAAACGGTAATTTAGAAGCATAAATAGGACTACTAAACTAAGACCAATCAAGCCAGCAACAAGACTTTTTTTGACCGACTCTTCGCCAAGCGTCGCGCCTACAGTTCGCTGTTCGACTAGTTTAATAGGCACGTCTAAGGCGCCGGCGTTCAGCAGATTGGTCAAGTCTTTAACTTCATCTAAGGTAAAGTCACCAGTGATCACCGCCTCCCCCTCAACGATCTTTTGCTGCACCGTTGGGGCGGAAATTATCTCGTCATCAAGGAAAATAGCAACCGGTTTACCGATATTACGCTCCGTAATTTCACTAAAGAGCCTGGTGCCTTCGCTGTTGAATTTCATGCTGACTTGCGGCCGATTGGTTGTTTGATCGAAAGTCACCGTAGCTTTATCAAGTTGCTTGCCACTCAGTCCTGTTGGCAGCCACTCTTGGTTCTCTTCACTCCCCGCCTCTCTAAACTCTAGCTGGGCAGTCTTACCAATCAGGTCGATAGCCTTGTTGACGTCCTCTATTCCCGGCAGCTCTACAGTAACGACATCACTCTTGCCCAATTTTCCTGGCTGAATCGTTGGCTCAGCAACGCCGGTACTATTTACCCTTCGTTCAATAACCTTGACCGTCGAATTTATGGCCTCAGTTCGGTCTTCATTCGTTGTTTTGGAGTAATCGAGCTCGTATACAAGGCGTACTCCACCCTGCAGATCCAAACCTTGGCTTATTTTTACCGGCCGGCCAAACAAGTTTTCTGTAGATGGCAAACTAGTGTGAGCGCCGAGGCCGATAATAGCTAGGATGAATACGAGGCCGATCCAGAATTTGTGTCTTAACATATCTCCCTCTACAGATACTCGTGCTTTTCTTGTTCCTGAAGTTGTTCTACAACTTTCTTTACGTCCTGTACAGCGTCGCGGTGAGCAACCAGGATTGCATCCTCAGTTTCTATCACAACTATGTCCTCTAGCCCAACGGTTGCAATCAGTTTTTTGTTACCGAAGACAAACGAACGGTCGGTGTTTATTCCGATGTGATGCCCTAAAATCACTTGTTTTAAGGCTCCATTTCCACCGAGGATCTCCTGAAGTGTTGCCCAATTGCCGATATCGCTCCAGTCCATGTCCACAGGCACAACGGCTAGGCTGTCGAGTTTCTCGGCGATTGCTTTGTCTATCGGTTCGGCGGGGATGGTTTTATATAATTCTGTGTCGCTAGGGTTCTCGACAAATTTTTCGAGCTTTTCCAGGATCTCCGGCGCTAAACGACGATAATGTTCGATCATCTCCCGCACGCTAAACAGATAGTAGCCGCCGTTCCAAAGGTACTCCCACTGCTCGACGTATTTCTGGGCAGTTTCTAAATCTGGCTTTTCTTGGAAGGACTCGACTTTAAAAATCTTGTTATCGCCAATTTTTTCTAGCTGCTCGCCCATCTCGATATATCCCAGCCCTGTATTTGGTTCGGTTGGGTTGATGCCAATTGTCACGACAAACTCGCGGTGATTTTCCAAGAAGCTTAAAATCGACTTCACAGCAGCGGTAAAAACCTCAATCTTGCCGACGTAGTGGTCGGCTGGCAACAAGCCAAAGACAATTGCCTGTGGATCAATCTCGGCAATACGAAGCATTGCTAATCCAGTTGCTGGCGCTGTATTGCGACCAACTGGCTCGGTGATAATTCGCGATACGTCAACTTCCGGCAACTGGGCTTTCACGAGGTCAACGTACTGCTCTCCGGTCATCACCCAGATATTTTCGGCCGGGATACACTGAATAATGCGATCGTAGGTTTGTTGGATCAGAGTTTTGTCGCCGATAAACTTCTGGAATTGTTTCGGTGAATCCTTGCGGCTGAGTGGCCAAAGACGAGTGCCGGTACCGCCCGCCATGATTACTGCGTGATATGCCATGTTCTCCTTAGTAGGTTTAGTGGTGAGTTATATTTTACCAAGAAGGTCGAGTACTCTCAAAGGTTCTGTGAGTTCCGACGGCAAATTCGCTTGATAGGTTTTGTTATCTGGTAATTCGAGACTAAAGGCATGAAGGAATTGCCGTTTTAAACCCAAGGTTCTAGAAATTTCGTCTGAAGACTTCTCGCCGTAGAGTTTGTCACCAATTATTGGGTGGCCGATCGATTTTAGGTGGACACGTATTTGATGAGTTCGCCCGGTAATCGGGTGAGCGGATATTAAGCTCACTTCCCTCTCCCCCACTTTTGCGTGTCCCAGCGTTTTATATTCTGTAATAGCGCTTCGGCTTTTAGTGGTCGGTAAATGTGTAACGCGTTGTCGATCGTTACGGTTGTCACGTTCTATGGCGGCCTCAATGACGCCCGTTTGCTCGCTACGGCCAGCCACGAGGGCAAGATAAGTCTTTTTAACCTGTCTCCCCTGCCACAGCTGTTGCAAGGATGCTTGTGCCGATTCGCTTTTGGCCCACAGAATTACGCCTGAGGTGTCGGTGTCGAGCCGGTGAACAACGCCGCATCTTTTATCTTCCGCCCACTCCCCTGCTCTTATCTGCCCCGCCTCAATTAGCCAATCGCGTAGCGTGGGTCTGTCAGATGGCGGCTCAGTCGCCATACCGGCTGGCTTATTAATGACGAGGTAGTCGTTTGTTTCGGCGATTATGGCGGGTTTCATAGGTGCATTTTACCCTAATTATATGAAGAAGCCCCGACGGCGTTGGGCTCTTCGTGGTTGAAGGGTCCAGGCCGTCAGGGTCTTGGGAGCGGTCCCGCGTCGAGGGGAGGGGCTAAGTGTCGGACAGGCCGACGGTTGCCCAGTCCCACTCGGACGCGGCGGATCGATGATCGATTCAAGTCCAACGGCTTCGTTTGCCCAGGAGGCAGCGGTTTCGTTGGTAGCGCCTTTGGAGGCCCCTTCCCGCAACAGGAGAAGCACGGCGCCATAGCGGGCGGTTGAAGGGAAGCTTTCGCCTGCCCTAACTGAAACAGCAGTCGGCCAATCCGAAGCTACCGTCGAGAGCGCTTGAAGCGCTAAACCGCCATAAAGGGAAGTGTGCAGTTGCCAACCTAATCTCCATCTCTTTCGAGGCGAGTACGGGTCAAGAGAGAGCTGCACTCCTTGCCTATGATCGATCCGAACTGTCAGGTGCTGCGCCCTTCCCGAAGGAAGAAAGCCACAACCTTAACGTTGTAAGAGCAATCTTACCATCCCTTGGGTCTTCTGCCAAGCCTACGAGGCCGCCCGCTTATTTCACTTGGCATTACTAGGCAAACTCGGTAGTCTGACCCTGATGAATACAGCAAAAAAGAACCAGGTTTTCGAACGCGAATTCGCCCGTCTTAATCCGGCGCAAAAAAAAGCCGTTCGGACGATCGAAGGCCCGGTTATGGTCGTGGCCGGCCCGGGAACCGGCAAAACCCAGGTCGTGGCAATGCGTATTGCTGAGATTCTTAACCAGACCCAACTTAATGCCCGCAATATCCTAGCGCTCACCTTTACTGAAGCGGGCGTCACGGCCTTAAGGAGTCGGTTAGAAAAGATTATTGGTTCAGACGCTTACCAAGTCACGGTGGCGACCTTCCATGGGTTTGCGAATGAAGTCATCACCACATTCCCCTACGTCTTCGGTTTTGCCGTTGAAGCGATGCAGGTCGGCGAATTGGAACGCCTGCAGATTATCCACCGTATTGTTGAGCACGATACCTCGCTAATTGCCCTTCGACCAGTTCGGGCACCGACCTTTCACGTTCCGAGCATCGCCGAAGCAATCCGTAAGGCCAAACAAGAAAACGTTTTACCTGAAACACTTGCTCAACTTGCCCGCAAGGAAGCTAAGAGTAAGTTAACCGCGAAGAGAATCACTGAATTGCAGCGTCAGGCTATAAAGCGCGCTGAAGCATTGAACGTTGAGCTATCACGAGTTTACGCTGCCTATCAGAAGGAATTAAAAAGACGAAACCTCTATGACTATGAGGATATGATAATCTTTGCCGTACAGGGCCTGCAGGAGGAAGCGGACGTCATAGCGTACTACCAGGAACGATTTCAGTACTTTTTGGTTGATGAGTATCAAGATACTAACAACGCCCAAAATTCACTCGTCGAATCACTAGCCGAATTTTTCCCCAACCCCAACCTTTGTGTTGTCGGCGATGACAAGCAAGCTATCTATCGATTTCAGGGCGCTTCCGTTGCCAACATGCTTCGCTTTGTTAGGAAATACCCAGCGCTAAAAGTTATCAGCCTAACGGAAAATTATCGTAGCGCTAAACGAATCCTAGATGCGTCCACGGCGTTAATTAACCGTAATAATTATCAACTAACTAGGTTCTTGCCAGAACTTAAGACGATACTTTCACCAACACGTAGTAACGATAAGTCTGAACTGAAACTTATAAATACTGCCTCGGCGGAAGCGCAATACGCGTGGATAGTAGCGCAAATTAAAAAGCGCTTCGATAAAAATCTGCCCCCTCAAGAAGTCGCTGTACTCCTTAGGCGTAACGACGAAGTAAAGAGTTTCCGCGAATTTGCGGCAAAAAGTGGCATCTCAGTAGCTGGCGTTGAAAGCACTAATTTAATGAACGAGCCAGATGTACGTCAGATCGTTGGTCTGCTAAGGGCCATTAATGATATGAGTGACCCAATCTACGTTGCCCCAGCGCTGAATTTAATCACCACACTCTCCCCTATCGTTCTGGCCCGTCTGGCACGTGCTTTCCACGAAACTAAGTCGTGGCAGAAGGCTATCGATTTTCTCGCGCTTAGTGCTAAAGAAAACAAGACGTTGCGCGCAGCACTCGAGACGCTAGGCAACTATCAGCAACGGGTGCGAATGCTAAGCCTGCCGGAATTCTTTGAGGAGATCATTTCGTCTTCGAGAATCCTAAAAGAAGTAAGTCAACAAAGAGACGCTTTAGAGCGCCTGGAAATCATTAAAGCATTTATCAACGAAGCGAAACGTTTCAGTATTCAAAACCCAGGAAGTGGGCTGGAAGAGTTTTTGGACTACATAGACTTGCTGCGTCAATATCGTGTCCGGCTACCAGTTCACCGCCTCGGGCCTAAAGTTGAAGGGGTTTTTGTGAATACCGTTCATGGCGCTAAAGGCTTAGAATTTGACACGGTTTTTCTGCCAAACGTTAGTACGAAATCTTGGAACGATCGCGGCAAACGAGAGCTCATCAAGCTTCCAGGATCAATTGTTAATCTAGACGATTGGGATGAATCGCCGATTGAAGACGAGCGCCGACTTTTCTATGTGGCGATGACCCGCGCCAAGAATCAATTGTACTTAAGCTACTCTAAATACGATGAGGAGGGTCGTGAGGTCCTACCGAGTCAGTTCGTCTCCGAAGTTGAGTCGCACCTAGAAAGAGAGTCGTATGAGCCAAGCGTCTCGCAGGCTAATGAAATTCTTACTACCGCAATTACTCCTAACCAAGCGGTTTTCGTTCGTAATGAAGAGAAGAAAGTTATCCGCGAATTAATTCGAGAAAAACCATTTACGTTCACGGATTATGAGACATATAAAACCTGTCCTAAACAATATCTATTAAAATCTGTCCTACGCTTTCCGAGCCGCCCCGACCCGCGTTTAATTTACGGCGATATTCTGCATCGCGCTCTGGAGCTGTTCTATAAACAATTTCGAACGCGTAAAACCCTTCCAACTAAAACTGCTCTACTAAATTATTGTGAACAAGCTTCGCGGCATTTTGAGTTCTTCCGCGGCAAGACGGCAATTATTACTCAGGCTAAAAATCTTCTTGAGGAGTACTACCTCCACGTTAAAACAAAAGACGAATTACCACCTGTCGGCGTAGAGTATAGTTTTGCGAGTCACCACGTGATGTTAGATTCGATTTGGGTTAGCGGTAAGTACGACCGACTTGATATTATCGATCCGCTTGCTCGAACAGTTAAGGTCGTCGACTATAAGACTGGCGCTCAGGCGAAAACTCGTTCTCAAATTGAGGGACAGACGAAGTCATCAGACGGCAAGTTGAAAGAGCAGTTAGTATTTTATGCGTTACTCGCTCGCGAAGATCGGCATTTCCCGTATCACGCCGCTGAGTTCGCTCTAAAGTTTCTGGACGACAAGCACACTTTCCGTGAAGAACCCTTTCGAATCACAAACGACGAAATTGACAGCCTTGCCAAAGACGTCAAAGAAACTTACGAAAAGATCCTTGCCGCTGACACATTTATCCACGCTCGCGATTCGTTTGACCAAGGCTGCGAACTCTGTGAAATCTTCTCAGAATTATCCTAGTTGTTTTCGAGCGCGTGATTCAGAGCTTTAACTAAAGTGGATTTTGGTTGCGCCCCGATGAATTGTTCAACTACTTCCCCGTTAGCCTCAATGATGTAGGTAGGCATTGCCCCGACTTGGTAATCCTGCACTTTCTGTTGATTCTCGGCTGCATCCACATCAACTTTTTCGATAACGATCTTGCCAACAAACTCTTTCTCGATCTCTTCAATAATCGGGTTCATTATCTTACACGGACCACACCAAGCTGCCCAAAAATCTAGAAGTTTGACCATACTCATCTATTTACAACTAGCCATTCGACAACAGTTTTGTCAAATTTTTGTGTCAGCGAGCGATTTTCGGCAAATTGATACAGGGCAAAGAAGCTAACTGCAAAGATTAAATCACCGGCTAATGTGTTAGTGAAGAAAGGCAGGGCGGCAATATAACAATCGATAAGGCCGAGCAAAGTTTTCGGGTAGAGCACTCCCTCCATCCAGACTCCGAAATTGCTGATGATGAAAAACATCACCGCTCCCGTTAGGCCAACTCCGGCTACCCGCAACATTTTAGGACGTTTACTAAGAAGCCTCTCGCCTAACCAAACGTTTAAGACGAATGCGCCGTACACGTAGGGCATTGTGCCGTGCAGTCCGATGATTAGGTCTGTTACGAACAGCACGAAAAGTGGTGCCAAATAATTCCAGGGGCGCTCCAGTTTGGAGCCGCCAAAAAGTGCTGTGGCGCCGAGCGGCGTAAAGTTGGCTGGGTGCGGAATCAGACGGCCAATAACTGATATTACAATAAGCGCTAGCGCCGATGGTTTTCCGAGTTGAGTAGTCGCAGACATGTAGTTTCCAGCATACCGACTCGCTAAAAAATCACAAGCATCCTTCCCCCAACTAAAAAGACCTCCGCGAGGGAGGTCTTTTTAGGCTGTGTTGCTAAAAGTACCGGCAAGCTGTCGAGACGGGAGGGGGCTATCTCGGCAAACTTAACCGATACTTCCAGCGACACAGGAAGATTTCAGACCTTTTAATTTACGCTGGCATAGTACCAAACCTGATTATTAGAGTCAAGGGTTTTAATGGCGAATCTTACAGCTATTGCTGCCAGATTTGTTCACGATAATTTGCTAGATGATTGGCGAAGCGAGCCGCTTGGAATAAGTAGTCACTAAGGCGGTTTAAATAACGACCAACGACAATAATCTTTACTTTTTCGTCCGTTAACGCTTGATACGAACGCTCAGCGCGGCGAATTAAAGTGCGGCAGAAGTGTAGACTAGCGCCCGATTGTGAGCCGCCGGGCAAAATAAAATTCTTCAGCGGCGGTAGCCTTTTATCCCAATCGTCAATCTGCGATTCTAGCTTGTCGGTTAACTTGTCTAGACGCTTTAATATTGGGCTTCGTAATGGGTCGTCTGAGGCGATCAAGGCGCCAATCGACAGTAAATTAGACTGAAGTTCGTACAGCTGTTGGACGGGAAATTTCAGATTTTCGGCGTCTATTTGGCTAATGGCCAAACCCAGACCTGCGTTAGCCTCGTCCAAATCTCCGAGGCATTTGAATACCTCGTCGGTTTTCTTAAGTCGCCTGCCGCCCGGCAAGCCCGTCTCTCCCCCGTCGCCTGCTCGCGTGTAGATCTTCATTACTTATTTTTAACAGTTGTATCTTTTATTACCAAGCTAGTTGCTAACTATCAACGTTATTGTTACTAAGCTTTAGGAGGTGTTCCGTGAAATTGTTGGTTTTCGCCAGTGGTACTGCCGTGTCTGGCGGCAGCGGTTTTGAGAATCTGGTCGTTGCCTCCCGGTCAGGGAAGCTGTCGGCTGGGATTGTCGGCGTTGTCTCTAATCACGCTCATGGCGGTGTCTTCGAGCGAGCGCACCGGCTCGGAGTTGAGTTTCGACACTTTGCTGGACCTTACGACGACGAGGGCTACGGATCGGTTCTGCGCCATTTTGATCCAGATTGGGTGGCGCTCTCTGGGTGGCTCAAGCCCTTTGGAGGTTTTGCCCCCAGTCGAACGCTCAATATTCATCCTGGGCCACTTCCTGAATTTGGTGGTAAGGGAATGTATGGGCACCACGTTCATGAGGCTGTCATTGAGGCGTACAAGGCTCATCGCCTGACTAAATCCGCCGTGACGATGCACTTCGTCACGCCCAGGTACGACGAAGGTCCTGCCATTTGCCGGATTCCGGTTGAGATTCTGCCTACTGACACGGCAGAAACTCTCCAGAAGCGGGTCAATGAAACAGAGCTGGTGTTTCAGCCTCTCGTCACAGATCTCGTTGTTCGGAGCCAAATTCAATGGGATGGAGACCTAAATTCTCCCGTAGAGTTTCCGGACAACTACAACCTGATCTGAAGCTCACTGTTTGGTCCAGTGAGCTTCCTTCGTATCCCCTATCCGCAGCCGCCGGAAGTATTGCCGCAGTTAGTGCAGGTGTAGCAAGAGCCGGTTTTCATCCGCATTAAGCTGCCACATTTCGCACAAATTGGTGCGTCACTTGATTTAGATTTTTCCCCATCCACGATCGGCAGCTCGGCTTGATTACTCGGAGCTGATACCGGTGAGATTAGGGGCTCGCTGGTTGGTGCGGCTTCCTCTTGAGTAACCTGTTCCACTACGGGTGCGGTAGTGTTGACGCTGGGAGCGCTGTCACTTACAAGATTAGGCGCTTCGTTAATTAGGCCAAGTTCGTACTGCTCCTCTGGCGTCAAACATTTCAAGCCAATGTAACGCGCGACATAATCAATGATCGACTTCGCAATCCTGATTTGAGGGTTCTTAGTGAAGCCAGACGGCTCAAACCGGGCGTTCATGAACTTACGCACCCAAGTTGAGGCTGGTACTCCGTACTGCATCGCCACGGATAGCGTTGCGGCCCAGGCATCCATCAGCCCGGAGATAAGGCTGCCTTGTTTGGACATGGTAATGAAGATCTCGCCCAGGGTGCCGTCCTCGAAGAATCCGAGCGTTAGATAGCCTTCGTGGCCACCAACGTTGAATTTATGTGTCACGGCTTTGCGCTCGTCAGGCAAACGGCGGCGCCGTGGCACAAAGATACCAGCCGCGGGCGTCTCAACTGCCTCGGGCTTGTCCTCGTCTTTTTTCTTTTGAACGTTCAGCGGCTGGCTAAGTTTAGAGCCGTCGCGGTACAGGGCCATGGCCTTGACGCCGAGCTTCCACGATTGCATGTAAACGTCCTTCACTTCCTCCACGGTGGCTTCATGCGGCATGTTGATGGTTTTAGAGATGGCACCGGAAATAAACGGCTGAACAGCGGCCATCATCTTAACGTGTGACATTGGGCTCAAGAAACGAGTACCGTGAGCGCCGCATTTATTGGCGCAGTCGAACACTTGATAATGCTCTTCTTTAAGATGGGGCGCACCTTCAAGCATCTGTGTGCCACAGATAACTTGGTTTGTTTGCTCGATCTCAATCTCGCTGAAACCAAGTTTATTTAGAAGAGAAAATCCTGGATCAGCCTCATCTTCACTGGTAACGCCAAGGCGCTCCATTGCTGCGTCTCCAACAACGTAGCGGTTGAAAGAGTGTCGGATATCAAAAGCAGCTGGCAAATTACGCTCCACAGCAGCAATTTCGTCCTCAGTTAATCCTTTAGCGAGCAGGGACGAACGATTAATCGGCGTCTCGCTGTTTAGGGTGCCGTTGCCGAGAGCGTAAGTCAGGATGTCTTTCTGTTGCTCGGGCGTGTAACCAAGATTTGCCAAAGCGCGAGTTACGGCGTTGTTAACAATTTTCATACCGCCACCGCCGGCGAGCTTTTTATATTTAACTAGGGCGAAGTCGGGTTCGATGCCGGTAGTATCGCAGTCCATTAGTAGGCCGATTGTTCCCGTCGGCGCGATGACTGTAGCTTGGGCGTTGCGGTAGCCGAATTGCTCGCCAAGCGCCACGGCTTCGTCCCAATCTTGCCTGGCGGCTTCTAAGATATCGTTTGGACAAGCTTTTTCGTCAAGCCGGTAAGCAGCTGCCCGGTGTTTACGCATAACGTTTAACATTGGGGCACGATTTTTTGCGTAACCGTTGAACGGCCCTTTGACGGCGGCGATCTCGGCGCTAGTTTTGTAGGCGTGGCCGCACATTATAGCCGTTAAGGCCCCAGCGATAGCTCGGCCTTGTTCAGAGTCGTACGGGACGCCTCGTAGCATCAGTAGGGTGCCGAGGTTGGCATAGCCTAGTCCTAGCGGGCGGTAGTCGTGACTATTTTGGGCAATGGCTTTAGTTGGGTACGCCGAGAAATCAACGGCAATTTCTTGACCGATAAAGACCGTGCGGCAGGCGTGACGATAACCGGCAATGTCGAAATTACCAGCTTCATCAACAAATTTCGCAACGTTAATTGAAGCTAGGTTACAGGCCGAGTCATCGAGGAACATATACTCACTACACGGGTTTGAGGCGTTAATACGGTTAGTATTGGGGCAGGTATGCCACTCATTAACGGTAGTGTCGAACTGCATTCCTGGATCGGCGCACTGCCAAGCGGCTTTAGCGATCATATCCATTAGTTCACGGGCCTTGTAGGTTTTGTAGATGTCGCCGTTAGTGCGAGTGCGAGTTGACCACTCACCATCATTTTCGACGGCTTTCATAAACTCATCCGTCACGCGCACTGAGTTATTAGAATTTTGGCCAGAAACAGTGCCGTAGGCCTCACCGTTAAAATCAGATGGATAACCGGCCTCAATCATTGCTTGGACTTTGCGTTCCTCACGAACCTTCCAGTTAATGAAGTCCTCAATCTCTGGGTGATCCAGATCGACAACAACCATCTTGGCTGCACGGCGAGTCGTACCGCCACTCTTAACAGAGTCGGCCGCTCGGTCGAAGACCTTGAGGAAACTCATCATGCCGGATGATTTACCGCCGCCGGAGAGCTTCTCGAAGCGGCTGCGTAAAGGGGCGAAGTTGGCACCGGAGCCGGAACCATACTTAAAGATATGCGATTCGGTCTTAATCAGTTCAAAAATGTCTGGTAAGGAGTCTCTAACGGCCAAGATAAAGCAGGCCGAACATTGAGGGTTGCGATAAGCGGTTTCAGTTTCGAGCACTTTCTCTTCGGCGAAATTCCAATAGAATCCCCCACCCTGCCCTTGAATGCCGTATTGATGATGCAGGCCGACATTGAACCACACAGGAGAGTTAAAGGCGGCTCGCTGAGTGATTAACAGATAACTCAACTCTTCCTCAAAAGTCATACGGTCGTCTTTGGAAGCGAAATAACCAAACTTCTCGCCGAAATCGGCAAAGCTGTGTGCTATGCGGTAAACGGCCTGCTTGGCGCTGGTTTCGCGGCCCTCGGGAGTAGGCACGCCGGCTTTGCGTAAATACTTATAAGCTAAGATGTCGGTCGCGAGTTGACTCCAGGTGCTTGGTGTCTCGAGGTCGTTAATCTGGGAGATTAGGTTACCCTTTTCGTCAGTAATGATGGAAGTCCGCTTATCCCAGGTAATGTCGGCGTATATATCTTTACCCTTCTTGGTAAAGTGGCGGTTAAGTTTGAGGCCTTTGCTTGGCTTACCCTCTCTGTCTGACAGATCAACCGAAATCTCCACTGGCTTCAGCGCAATATCATGAAACTTGTCTTTCTGTTTGGCCATCTTCCCCCTTTAAAACAAAATTGTTCGCCCCCTTGCGGGCATCTTTAGTGCCGACTCTTCCACTTTTGACGTCTAAACGTACGGCTGTCAAGGGCAATAGCTACATATGGTTCAATTTTAGCGTTTGTTCGGATATTGTACGGCTTAAGTTCGGGAGTTAGCGAAGTTTGCGTCTGATTCTCGCGTTCGCTCGATCACTCGAAATTACTAACGTAATTTTCTCCTGATGAACGCGGGGACGTCGAACTCGTCATCTGAGTCTTTATCTTTTGGAGGCGGCGCTTCTGTTCGATCTGGTTCGGCTTTAGGTTCCTGGCGGTTGCCAAACGGTGAGCGAGTGTCGCGCTCCGGGCGATTGGTCGGCCTGGTATCGATCATAGGCTCGTAATCCATCGGTGAGCTCGGGGTGTTCGTCGGTTGGTTTGAGGATCCAAAGAACGGCACCGATGTGAAGCCGCCAGTTCCCTGAGTCGGCGCTGCTGGCCTAATGCCCATGCCCATTCCTTCATCAATAGTGCGGCGTTTAGGCGGCTGTTTAGCCATTTCAGATTCAAAACCTGTGGCGATGACCGTGATCTTGATCTCACCAGACATCGCGTCGTCAACAATTGCTCCGAAGATAATGTTGGCTTCAGGGTGAGCGGCTTCAGTAATGGCTTTTGAGGCTTCCTCGACCTCATACATCGTCATATCAGGGCCGCCGGTGATGTTATAAAGGATACCCATAGCGCCGTCGATTGAAAGCTCAAGCAGCGGTGAGTCGATGGCTTGGCGCGCAGCCTCAATCGCTCGGTTCTCTCCTGAAGCGCGGCCGATACCCATGAGGGCGGAGCCGGCGTCATGCATGATAGTACGAACGTCAGCAAAGTCGACGTTAATAATACCCGGCACGATAATAAGATCTGAAATACCCTGAACACCTTGGCGAAGGATATCGTCGACGATTCCAAAGGCGTCAGGGAGCGAGGTTTTCTTGTCGATGACCTGCAGCAAGCGGTCGTTAGGGATAGTGATTAGCGTATCAACCTTGTCGCGCAACTCTTCGATGCCGATCTCGGCCATTTTCTTGCGGCGCAATCCCTCAAAACTGAACGGTTTGGTGACAACGCCGACAGTCAACGCGCCTAATTCTTTAGCGATTTGAGCAACCAACGGCGCTGCGCCCGTACCAGTACCGCCACCGGCTCCGTAAGTAACGAAAACCATATCGGCCCCTTTTAGGACCTCGTAAATCTCATCTTTATTCTCTTCGGCGCTCTTGCGTCCAATTTCAATATCAGCACCGGCACCTAAGCCACGAGTGGTTTCTTTGCCGATCTGAACCTTGGTCGGCGCTGGGTTATTGATTAGCGCTTGGGCGTCAGTATTGATCGCAATAAATTCGACACCACGAACTCGAGCGGCGATCATTCGGGCGACTGCATTTCCGCCGGAACCACCAACACCGCAGACTTTAATATTTGCAAGAGTGTCTAAGCTTTCTTTATCCATAGGTTAAATTAAGAGATTTGTAGCGTACTTCGGTCAATTCGTAAAGTTCCGAAGTATTCCTCGGAACCTATCTAACACCCCTCCTAATTTTCCAAAGTCTAGCAATGTTCTAGGAGTCGCTCCCTGCCCCTCATCCATTCCCCAGAGAACCAGTCCAACGCTGGTAGCGTAGATTGGATTGTCAATTTTGTCAATCATGCCGCTCATTTGAGCTGTCGGAAACCCTAATTCAGCGGGAAGACGTAGCTGTTTTCGAGCCTGTTCGCAGAGGTCTTCAAGACTAGCGCCCGCACCTGTAAATACAGCGCCGGCTGGCAATAAACCGTCTTTGCCAATTCTTTGCAGCTCTTCTTTAACCATTTGGAAAATCTCACTAATACGTGCCTCGATAATTTCGGCGACGTGACGGCGAGAAACTTTCTCATCTTCAGCTGGATCAAGCACCGAAAGGTTGATTGTTTCGGTCTCGCGGATATTCTCTGGGATGCACGAGCCGTATTTAAGCTTGATCGCCTCAGCGACGTCCAGATTCTTACGTAAACCGATCGCAATATCATTAGTGATATGTTTAGAGCCGATCGGGAGACTCGCGGCGTGGAGCAGCTCGCCCTCCTCAAAAACAGCCATATTAGTTGAGCCAGCGCCAAGATCGATTACCACAACGCCCGTCTCACGCTGCGATTTAGTGGTGATGGCTTTGGCGGTCGCAAGCGGCGCGAAAATGACGCCGTCAATTTCTAGTCCGGCTTGATCAACAGTTTTAATCAAGTTACGTAAAGCAGAGGCGGAGCTACTGATTATTAGCGCTTCCACTTCAAGCCTGATGCCGTTCATACCGATCGGGTCACGAACGTCTTCGTGGCCATCAACGACAAAGTGATGTGGAAAAACGTGAATCAGTTCACGATTTTGCGGCAGGGCAACAGTTTTAGCGGCATCAATAACTCGCGCCACATCGCTAGCGTCGATCTCGCCGTTAGGTTTGGAAACAGCTACCACGCCCTTGGCGGGCATTGTTTCGATATGGTTACCGCTGACGCCGATGTAGGCATGTGCCAAACTTGAACCAGCCATCCGTTCTGCTTCTTCTAAGGCATGTGACAGGGCCGAGACCGTTTCTTCAATATCGGTAACTACGCCTTTACGCAGACCGTTATGGTTAACAGAAGCGACGCCGACGATATGCATGACGCCTTCGTTCATCGTGCCAACACAGACGGCTATTTTAGAGGTGCCAATGTCAACGCCAACGATTAAGTTGTCCCGTGTCATCGCTCCCCTACCTGTTCAGGCATTCCCCCTCGTTTCATGGTTATTTATGATCGTAACCCAGTAGATGTAGCAGCCCATGGCCGGCGAGGGTTTTGACTTCTGTTTCAAGCGGTACGGCGGCTTCTTTGGCCTGGCGATCTGCGGTCTCGAGACTGATCACAATAGAACCGAGTGATTCTGAGCCTTCCGGATCAGCAAAACTCAAAACGTCTGTTGCGTTATTTTGTTCTCGAAACTTGGCGTTAAGCGTTGTTATTTTCTCGTCCCCCACAAATACTACTTCAGCTTTAAATTTAACAGGGTAATCTAATCGCCGCAAGATTAACTGAAGATGGTTTCGAATTTCTGCCTCGTTGATAGTAGCGCCGGTCTCGTTAGTAAATGTAAACTCGGCTGCTTGCCCCATGGGCTTACCTTACGCTGTGCCGGTACCGGTAACAAGTTCTCGAACCAATCGTGAAACCAGGCCCATGTCAGCCTTGCCCTTAAGTTCAGCGCTCAAAGCTCCCATGGCTTTGCCGATTTCGTTGGGGGCAACAGGGTTTTTAGCTAAGTACTCGCTTATCAAGGCTCGAAGATCACTTTCCGACATCTGTTCTGGCAAGTAGGCGCCAAGAATCGTCGCTTCTTCCTCTTCGAGTTTGGCCTGTTCTGGCCGGCCGGCGTCCTGATAAGACTGGAAGGCTTCTTTACGTCGCTTAACCTCCTTTTGAATAACAGAAATAACCTCTTCGTCGCCAAGCTCAGTCCCCTTTTCGATCTCGGCGTTTTTCAAAGAAGATTTGAGCATGCGCAATGTCTCGCGCTTAGATGTATCCCCGCTCTTCATGGCTTCAAGCAGTTCTGCTTCAATGCGTTCGATCATAGTTAGTAGCCGCGTTTGGTTTTGCGGCGGACGGCGCGCACTTGAGCAACGGCGCGACGTTTATTGCGGGATGTTTTCTTCTCGAAGAATCGGCGTTTTTTGATCTCGGTCATGATCTCCGACTGTTGGACGTCACGGAAAAAGCGGCGAAGCATTACTTCGACAGACATCGGGCCACTTGATGAACCTTCACCGCGCGAACGGCGCTCGTAACGATCTTCCATATGTAGGAATTATTGTAGCAATAAATTTGCTTTAAGTTAAGCGTAACCTCGGACTCTTTGAAGAGGTAGGGGGACCGAGTTGCGAAGCTGTCCCCCTACCTCTTCACTCCACCCCCTGCACGCTGCCCCAGCGGCTGGGGAAACACCGCTCGCTGATCCTGTCATCACAGGTGCATGGCTCGCGGTTTTTCGACTACATTTTTCACCCTTAGAACCTTGACTTTCTGTCTGATTTAAGGTAGAGTTGTCGTGTTCTTTGGTAAGCAGGAAGCAATACCCTACTGGGCCGAGCGCTAAAGATACTTTGGATCCACCAATGTTCGTAGGAGATCCGAGAGTACTCGAACAGGTTCCCCAACTCACCTCAAGCGGTTGGGCACACCCGGAGTGTCGAAGGGAGTTGCTCTACACAGGACCGTGCCATGAGCGACTACATCACGGATTAAACGACACCCCCCAACGCTGCGGCCGCGGGGGGTTTTCCTTAATACAACGCTTTAGAAACCGTACCACCAATGAGGTGCATATGAACGTGGTCAATTTCTTGTCCGGCGTGTTGGCCGACATTGAATAACAAACGATAGCCCGATTCTTTGACTCCTGTGATTTGGGCGACTTCCTCGCTACCAACTAACATATCGTGGATCTCGTCAGCACGAAGCTCTTCCGGTCGCTCGACGTGACGCTTGGGGACAATTAATACATGAACTGGGGCTTTGGGGTGAATATCGTGGAACGCCACGTAGTGGCTAGTTTCGAGCACTTTTTTGCTCTCCAGCTCTTCGCGGATGATCTTGCAGAACAAACAATCGTTCATGCGTTGATTGTAGCAAATACCGCCCTAAAGGGTTGACTGAAAAACTCACACCTGTTATCATAGTTGACGCTTCTGTGGGAAGCCTTTTTATTATCCTATTTAAGGATAAGAAGTCAGGTAACTGGCGCAAAGGCGTAACCCGGAGGTACGCCCCAAGTGGGCATAAGTAAAGGAGTGAAAATAAAAGTTCTAGTTGCTTTCGGGTAGCTAGGACGAAGTGATGAACTTAACCCAGCTTCACCGTCAATCGGTGCGGCAAATAGGGAGGGTTAAGAAAGTCGTACGAAAGAACGTTAAAAAACTGCAGCGCGCTAAGAACGTAATGTTGATGGCGTTAACAATACCTCTGGTTATTCCAGTCGGTGCTGTGACCGCTGCCTACTCAACAGAAGTTCCAACTCCGGTAACGGAGATCGTTCAATTTGAGTCTGAGTTAACCTTGGCCCTTAACGACAAAGTCGTTGATGTTCCGGTTAAAACTGTCCAGATTGAGCTTAAGGAATCTGAGTATCAACGCCGTGTTCGCGTCGCGCGAGAGGCCAAAAAAGCCTCGCAGTCTAAATCGACGGTGTCTAAACCGGCCGAACTAGGAGATAACGACAAGTTTGCCCTGGCAAGCCAAGCAGCTGCCAAATACGGCATTCCTGCAAGTCTTCTGTTCGCGGTTTGGAAAGTTGAGTCTGGCCAACGAATGTATTTCGAAGGCGGCTCCACTGTCGGTGCTCGTGGACCGTGTCAGTTTATGCCCGGCACCTGGCGATCATATCAAGAGGACGGTAACGGCGACGGCGTCAAGAACATCAACGATGCTCGCGACTGTCTCTACGGTAGCTCAAAGCTTTTAGCCCGTAACGGTGCTTCAAGTGGTGACTATCGTCGAGCGCTGTTCGCCTACAACCATTCAACGACCTATGTAAACCAGGTCTTGAAAATGGCCGGCTTATAAGCCGACTGGTTAGCAAAAGGACCTCCGCAAGGAGGTCCTTTTGTGTGCAGTTCTTTTAGCCTTGACTATAACTACCCTCTTGGGGCACGATCTCAACCCAAATCCGACCGCGGTTGATCTTAAGCTCAGCGCCGGTGGCCTTGTCGTAGAGACGTGTTCTCTCAGTTCGCGCGGGCTTTTTCCACGTCGCATTGACGGCAGTCCCGTCTTGAAATAACATAGCTTCGCCCTCGCCGATAGTGCTCATATTCCATTCAGATTCCTTACCAGTGCCCTTGTAGGCTGGATTGGCAGAATGCGACACCTTAAGAGCCAGAACGGCCGCTGCGGTGATTTGCTCGCCGCTAGTGGCATCCTTGTGGACAGCCCCACCCATCGATCGGCTATAGAGCTTGGTAACTGGATCGAAATTCCACACTACATTGAACTGTGCTGAGGAGAATTTAATATTTACGGCCGCCGCCGGGGCAGGCGTAGCGGAAGCGTCTTTAAATAACCAGCTCTTGAAATCCGCAGTGGCGCTCCAGCCTTTTTTCTCGACGCCCAAATTGAATATCTTCGACACGTCAGCGAACAATGTGTGCTCGCTTGCTACGCCCTTACGTGGCTCTCGCCAGTAAGCGTCGTTAGAATGGGGATAATCTTTGATTTTATATTCCCCAATGCGCGACAGGGCCGTTGGGGAGCCGCCGGCGTGAGCGTAAAAGGCGTCATATTCGCTCAGGTAGTCAATAAAGTAGCTTCGAGCTGAACGGACGGGGCCAACCTTTGTCGGAAGGTTAATAGAATAAAGCGCCATGAAACGCGTTATGCCGCCCTCGGTGACCGCCTCGTAGACAACATCAGCGCTTGTCAGCCCTGTTTGCGGCCGCGCCGCCGGCGAATTCTCGATCATCACCGCCACTGGGTGGCGATTGTAAATACTCCTATCAACAACAACACCGTTTATAAGACTCGGAAGCTCTTTCGGCTCGCTGGTGGGCTGAACTTTAGACGCCTCCACCGGTCCTTCGTCTCGTCCAAACCAAGTAAAAGCTGATAGCACTAAAACAAGCAGGGCAATTACGGCGATAATCACTATTTTTTTATGGCTAACAAGCCAAGCCTTGAATCTCTTTGGCGACTTCTGCGGAGTAACGGGCGGCTTAATAACAAAATCCCCTTCCATCTCTTTAGTAGGGTAACGAATTCTCGAGGTGCTGCCAAGCCTACTGTGAGGAAAGGTTTTTTATTAGCATACGGGCTATATCTGTTGCTTCTTTCTTGTCTTTTTCGCCTAACTTACCGTCCAACACGAGGGCAAGTAGATGCTCTTTGATTGGTTTAATCCACGGCCCGGCAGGTCGCTTGAATATCTCCATAAGTTCCGCACCGTCTAGCGGGCTTTTGATCTTGGCTATCTCGGCTTCTTTCTCGAGCTTGTCGATCCGTTCTTTTAGTTCGGCGCGTCGAGAGCGATAAAGCGCTAATTTTTTCTCGTTCTTGCCGCTCTGGTCGGCCTCGGCAAAGGTAAACAGGTCGTCTAGCGCCTCACCGGCGTCACGGACAAAACGTCGCACTCCCCCATCGGACCAAGCGCCGTCGTAGCCAGGAATACGTTGATGCTGACGTACTATGTGCACCAGGTACTTAATGAAATCGTTAGGGTATTTCAAACGGGTAAGAATTGTACGCGCCATTTTGCCGCCGAGATTCTCATGACCCAAAAAGTGAAATTCACCGTCAATTTTTTGCCGGGTTAACGGCTTAGCAATGTCGTGTAGTAGGGCGCACCAGCGCAAGGGCAGTTTAGGCGGTGTTTGATCGAGTACTTGTAGAATATGGTGGTAAATATCCTTATGCTCGTGTGCCTCAAACTCTAAATTAATCGATGGCAATAATTCGGGCAGGATATATTCAATCAGACGACTCTCAACTAGAAGCGTAATTCCCAAGCTAGGTCGGGGGCTGAGAAGAATCTTATCGATTTCTTGGCTAATGCGTTCTGCCGATAAGATACCAAAGTGCTCTCGTTCATCGATGATCGCCTGCATTGTTTCCGGTTCAATCTCGAAATCTAACTGCGCGGCAAAGCGTATTGCCCGAAGCATTCGGAGCGGATCTTCGCCGAAGCGCTGGTTCGGGCTGCCAACGGCGCGGACAATCTTTTTCTTCAGATCATCCTGGCCGCCAAATGGATCGATCAACTCAAGTTTAATTGGGTCGTAAGCTATAGCGTTAATCGTAAAATCTCTTCGCGATAAATCGTCTTTGAGATCATTACCAAATTTCGTTTCGGGCTTGCGCGAGGAAACCTCGTACTGCTCGGTTCTGAACGTCGTTATTTCTACTGTTTCACCGTGAAATTGTGCCGTGATTGTGCCGAAGCGCTTACCGACGGTGCCAATACTCTTTGCTCTTATATCGTGAAGCAATTTTTCGGTCTCGTCGGGGGTCATGTCGGTCGCGATGTCCCATTCCTGAACCGTCTTATCGAGCAACTCGTCACGAACAGCCCCACCAACTACATAAGCAGTATGGCCTTTACTATGAAATGCCTTAATCAATTCCCCGAGCCACACTGGGGCGCTAATCATTAGAAGAAGATGATGACAGAGCTAATAATAAACAAGGCGATAATTAGCCAAATAACTATTCTCATTATCTTAATTGTAGCTAAGCCTACCCTTAAGCTCGAGAGTTTTTAAGCAAAAGTAACCCGCCGAAGGAGTAAACTAGCGCCCAAACGACACTGATAGCGATGGCTTCTGAGGGCTTAGCGCCGTTAAGGAAGCTAAATAACACAAGCGCAAACGCGATCGATGCAAAAATAAGAATTATCCCTAACCCTTCGTCGAGTAGTGTCAGTTCGTCGTTGCGGTCTCCGACTCTTACTCCAGAGTTAAAGGCCAAACAATGCAGTGACAGCGGTATTGAGACAAGTACGAGCAGAGTTAGCGGCCCAGCCATTTCTAGCTGCTCTAGTGCCAGTTGTGCCAATACGCCTCCCAGAAGGACGGTAATTAAGCCGCTTGCAGCGAAACTGCCCCAGTAGGTCTGCCGACGATTAAGTGGCAAGTGAGATAGCCTCACCCCTGACGCATAGAACCTCCTACCACTAGGAAAACTGACGAAGTAGCTAATCAAACCTAACGCCACACCCAAGATCAAGAATCCAAGCACAGGGGAGTTAAACAAGCTAGCGCCCAAAGCCTGGGTGAGTAGAAACAACACAAGAATCACGGCGATTATTAAATGGGTTGTAACGTTTCTAAGGAAAAATAGCAGTTCTCTAATAAATACGGACTCACCTAGACTAGGAATATTGTTAAAGTTTCGATGGTGGGTCATAAGACTCCAAAATGGCGAACGACGATGTTTGGTAATTACTGGTTCGCTAGCTTCAATTGCCGTAACAGCAGCGCCGATTATTCCAACCGAAGCCAGTATGACGAGCAAAGCTTCCCCCGAGCTAATCGAGTTGAAAGTCCGCTCTAAGGCGCTCACGGCTTGGTTCGACCTGGAAAAAAACTCCAACATCAGGATTAGAACACTTATCATCGCCATAAAACGAACGAAACTGTTGTGTGTTAAGGCTTTTAGTAGCTGAGAGGCGCTGTTCGCAGCGATATAACACGACAACGCCACCACCAGGATACTTAAAATTAACAGTAAAATTTCCACAAAAGAGTAATAACCGTTTGAGGACCTGCCGACATAAAATGGGACTGTCATTACTAAAGTGATTACTAAAGGCAGCCGCATCAATCCGATAATGCCGTCCCACTGAATTGCTCGGCGACTAATAGGGAGCTGCGTTATGGCCATCGAGGTTCTTAGAGGCGTAATACCAACAAAGAAGCCGATCGTTATTAGTAGCGCCAGGTTAACGCTCAAGAAGGCGGTGCTGCCCTCTCCCACGGCCGAAGCACCGATATAGTAAAATCCCGCCATTACCAATGCTGCCGCTGCAGCTACCAGTATAAGTAGAACAAACCTAGGGAAAGGCTCTTCGTTGAAACTCCGTAGAAACCGACGAGCGTGCAGGCGCCACAAGATCTTCTCACTGCCCATGTAGAACGCTGTTATAAATTGTCAATAAATCTCGATCTTCAGCACGGGAAAGGCTTTTTAGCTGCGATAAAGTGCCGTCAGATAGAATTTCACCCTGATCCATAATGAAAAATCTCTCGGCAACACGCTCGGCCCAAGGCAAGTTGTTGGTGGCAATTAAAACGGCAGCGCCATCACTCGACACCCGCCGCGCCAACTCGGAAACCTCCTGTTGGGACGTTGGATCAAGGCTGTTTATTGGCTCGTCCCAGAGTACAACTGACGGCTGATGCAAGAGCGAGGCGATCAGTCCAACCTTTTGTTTAGTTGACTCATCAGCGCTATCTAAGATGGTGTAAAGACTATCTTTGCAGTTCAACTTATCGGCCAAATTTAGAATTGCCTCGATTCGTTTAGGCGGCGCTAAATGATAAGCGGCGCTTACTACTTCCAGCCATTCGAGTCCAGTCAAATAGTTCTCGAAGGCAACTGGAGATGACAGGTAGCCGAGCTGCGTTTTTGCCTTCTCACTGTTCTTCAAAGAGTAGCTGCCAACTCGAATTTCTCCGTCGTAGTGCTCGAAACCACCGGCTAGTGCCCGAAGAAGTGCCGACTTGCCAGCGTTGTTTGGGCCGATAAACGCCGCTACTTCGCCACGTTTTATCTCTAAGTTTATGTTCGTGAGAACAGGAATCGCCTTATCAAAAACAGTTAATTCTCGTGCCTTAAGCATCTGTCCCCCCGCATTTTTTAGTGTTTCGTTTTGATCAAATAATCTTTAGCGTTTGCGTCCAGGTCGTAAAAGTGATCGAGAGCCTCGATTAGCCGGGAAGAAGTACTACGACCGAACGCGATGCCTTCAACGCGGCACCCTTTATTCTCCTTGAGATATGTGACCAGCGGTAAGAAATCTCCGTCGCCGGTGACCAAAACAACCACGTCGAGACGGTCAGCAATTTTAATTGCATCAACGGCAACGCCAACGTCCCAGTCGCCTTTCTTTTCACCACCGGGAAAAATCTGGATGTCTTTAGAACGGATCTCTAGGCCGACTTTCTCCAAAGCGTCAAAGAAAGTTTGCTCCTTCGGCGCGTCTGAACGAACGACGTAAGCAATAGCGCGAATAAGTTGCCTCTTGTTAACGGCGTGCTCAAGTATTTTGCCGAAGTTGACGTGGCTGTCATACATCGCCCGGGCGCTGTAGTACATGTTCTGGATATCGATAAAAACGCCGACGCGTTGATTCGCGTAACTTGTCGGAGGTGTCAAACCGAGCATTTATTCCCTCTTGACTCGTTGCAGCGTTTTTCTTCTCGCGAAGGTTTGCTCGCAGTGAAAACGCCGACTCGTTGGTTGGCGTAACTTGTTGGTGGAGTTAGACCTAACATGTATTCAGTTTACCTTAAAAAGCTATTGTTTGCCCAGGTAAATTAACAATTCGAAGCCACCTGAGTTCTGCGATTCTTTATAACTGACTTCCCTACCCTGCAATAAAGCGCCGATTGTTTGAGCCTCGGACAGCCTAGTTTGAATGTGCCAAATGTAAGTCTTGTCGTAAACAAACTGTGATTTGCCCAGCTTTTTAACCGTGTATCCTTTTTCAGTTAGTAGTGCCGTGGTAGAGTCTACCGCTTCGTCGCCGGCACCCGAGTCGTAGATCTTGACTTCGAAAGCAGTATTTTTATTTGAAAATACATCGGCTGAATTACCGCTAGGTTCATCCGAGGTTACGGGTGTGTCCGTTGTAGTCGTCGGCTTAACGGAGTCGGAGGAGCTGTTGTAATAACTAGCAAAAAGACCAACGGCAGCAAGGCCGAGCCCGACCACTAGCATCAGCATTGGCCACGTCGTGCGGCGAGGTTTTTTTCCGTGTGTGGTGGGGGCAGTATTTACCACCGACCGCGTTGGTCTTCGAAAATCCATGTCGCGTGCCATGGATTCAGTATACCCGCCGGGACTTAATGTCCCTAGGGAAAGTTGTCGTGAGTCTCAAAGTTCCTTGATCGGTTCCCAGTCTGGTTCGTCGCTACTTTTATGATCTGCTGACTTCCTCGATTTTATACTTGGTTGCTCCGCGCCAAAGCGCACGACAATTCGTTTACGCGCCCTGTCCATTTCTAGTGAGACGATCGTACCTGCTTTGGCACCAAGCTCTGTAAGCCAGCGTTTAGGTAGTAGGAGGGCCAAGGAGTATCTACCAAACAAAAACAATTTTCGTTCGCCTTTGCGTGCCATTCACCTTTGACATATACCACAGCGCCGTTTAAGTATTCAATTCCGAAAATTATCGACAGTACGCTACTTGACTTGTCGACGAGCATCCGCCATACTATTGCCTAGCTGTGTTGCCAAGCAATCATAGCGAGTCGCGTCAGGCCTTCAGCAATTCCAGCAGGCTTGGCTTCGTTCCTTATACAAACATCCGAAAACATGCCAACCAAGGCAAAATCTCGATGTGAGCAGCCGGTAAAACTCTATTGCGGTCAAAGGAGTACTTGGCTTACGAGTCAAGGCCAGCTAGCTCAGCCAGACCCCCTCATACATACGCCCTCTTCATAGGGGGTCTCTGGCCCGAGGCTGGGTCGCTATATACGCTTCGGGGGTTCCTCTTGTAGGAATTTCCAGGTGTTGCGCGACCCCCACGGTTTCTTTCCTACCCTCACCCCGTTAGGTTGAGCTGGACTACGGGGTAAAACCAAGCTGATTCGGATGCAGCACGGGCAAGCCAGGACAGGTTGACTGGCAGGGCCGCTCCTCGGAGCGGCCCTTTTTCTATTCCCTAAATCTCTGAGCTGTACTCGCTAAAAACTTATTTAACCGCGAAATTTTCGAATGACACCTCGCACCTTACCTTGAATCGTTACTTTTTTAACTCGAATTGGCTGGTACTTCTTGTTGGCTGGCTGCAAACGTATGTGATCCTTTTCCCGATAAAAGCGCTTTAGCGTTACATCGTCTTTATCTATCAAGGCGACAATGATGTCACCATTTTTGGGGCTCTGGCACGGCTCAACTACAACATAGTCACCGTCTAAAATACCATCATCGATCATCGAGTCACCTTTTACCCTCAGGGCAAAAACGTTTCGTGCCATCATATCGCGGGGAATCTCTAGAGTTTCGCTGGTCCGGATCGCCTCAATCGGCTTTCCGGCTTGAATCGCGCCCATAAGCGGAATATTCAAAACGTCAAAACCTGAGTCTGGCTCAACGGCGACTTCTTTTACCTGGAGTGAACGATAACCGGCTTCGCTGGACAAGTAGCCTTTTAATCGTAAATTCTCGACATGTTCAGCGACGGTCGCGACCGAAGAGAAGCCGAAATGTTCAGCGATCTCTCGATAACTTGGTGAGTACCCGTTCTCATCAATAAAACTCTCAATAAAATCTAAGATCTGCTTTTGCTTTGGTGTTAACATGTTAGTACTAACGTAGCGAACAAAAACCGAACGTGTCAATAGCACTTACATGTACCTCGACAACAAGTATCTGTTGGCGATCTGAATGCGGAGAAAGCCGCTTGGATAATTCCAGGCGGCTTTCGTGAAGTTGGGACGAGCCCTACAAGATAGACTTGAGTAGCTCGCCGTCGTGGATGGATTCGGCGTATTTGGCGATGTTGCTTAGAACGTCGAAGGGGTGACGGTCGGCGGAGACGCCAAGGTTGTTGAACTCGATCTGGTCGAGAATGCCCTCTGTTGGAACACCACCGGCGTGCACGAGCGTTCGAAAGTCTTTTGGACGGCAAAAGTTCGCCCACTGGTAGCCGTAGAGCCTTCGGATGTCCTGGTCCCCCTCGATCACGCAGATCCAGAAGGTGTGAAAGACGTCGCGCGGGCCCTCAGGGTGGAACCGGCATTGGCCAGTTCTGATGTGGTGTCCGATCGGTTGGATCGGAAATGCCTCAAGACCGAAAGAGTCGTTGAGGTGTGCCGCGAGCAGTGCGGCGCCGTTCAGTGCGGGTGTGTCGGTGCGTACAGCTGGCAGCACCGGGGCACCTCGCAAGTTGTTGTTGGCCTCGTGTGGCATCTGGCAGATGAGCAGCTGGCCGTCGCTCTCGCGAACCGCTGCCGCAACAAACAGGTTGTTAACTTCGCCAATGAGGTACTTTTGACCGGGCGTGTTCCGCACGATCTTCAAAACCTTGGCGGAATCTGATGGACGAGCAAGTTCAGTATCAGTCGGCATAGAAGGAACTCCTTTTCAGGCAGGGGGTAGCATACCGCGCAATTAGTGGCTTGGAAAGGGTGTGGTAGTCGGTTAGATCCGTTTAGTAAACGGATTCACTTCAGTTATTTGTGGCAAGTAGATCCGTTTATTACGACCGTCGGGCAAGTTGAAAATCCTCCGTTTGATTGTCGCTAAGCTGCTCCGGAACACCGTAAACTCGCCGTAGCGGTTGTTAACCTTATCTACGGCTCGAATTAACTCCTCGTACTCCTTATCCTCCGTGAATAAAGACTGGGTTATTTCGGTCTGTTGTACCAGGTTTGTGGCCGTCACGGCGACGAGGCGAACCGGTTTGATGGAGTTGTTGAATATTTCGAGCAATTGCTCGGCGGCTTGGTAGATCTCTCGTCCGTCATTAAAAAAGCTTTTTTGCAAGGCACTTTTAGACCAACCGCTTCGGTCGTAAAAACGCAGATAAACCGCCACACCCCGGGCGATCAAGCCTTTGCGGCGCAAACGGACGCCGACTCGCTCGCTGAGCAGCAATAAAACCTTTTTAGCTTCTCCTAAGGTATGAACGTCTTGTGGCAAGGTGTAAGAGTGGCCGACTGATTTTTCCTGAGGCAAGGAGCGAAACGAACGCAAAAGATTGTTGTCGATGCCGTTGCCAATATTATGCAGCCAAGTGCCGGTAAACTCTCCGAAAGCTTCTAGTAGCATATTTTTTGGCATATCCCCCAGCTCTTTGATCGTGAAAATACCCATCTGATTCAATCTAGGCCGCAAACGATAGCCGATACCGCAGAGCTCCTCAATGGCAGTCTTTTCGGCGATAGCCGCAAAATCTTCAGGACGGACAAGGGTCAGGCCGTCAGGTTTTTTTAGCTCCGAGGCGAGTTTGGCGAGTGTTTTACCGTAAGAGATACCGATCGAACAGGTTACCCACGACCCGATATGGCTTTTTATTAGTGCTTTAAACTGCTGGGCAAGTTTGGCAGCTTCTTCCCAGGTTATATCCTCCCCCAGGTCCGCAAACGCTTCGTCGATCGAGAAAACATCAATTGTTGGGCTGAGACGTTCGAGCAGAGCGAAAATCCGTTTTGAGGAGAAAATGTAGCGGTCATAACACGCTGGAACGATTATTAGCCCGGGACAAAGCCTCAAGGCTTCCCACGTGGACATACCTGATTTAACGCCGTAACGCTTAGCCTCAATCGAGGCGCCGGTTACGACTGTTCGCTCTCCCCTACCCTTGCCAGCCACGCCGATCGGTAGCCCTCGCAAATTGGGGTAAGCTTGCTGCTCCATCGTCGCAAAGTAACTGTTCATGTCGACGTGAAGTATCTTGCGCATACTTCTATCTAAGGCGAACAAAAACCGAAAAACAAGAGGCGGAAATCTTAATCTCGGACAAGATTCGTTGTATAATTGTCCAACGTACTTTCCAGTTCTGGAAACCGGAGACAGCAATTATGAGACCAAAACTACTCGTCCACACTAAGGGTTCTGGCCACGACACCCATATCCCTACTACTGCCAAAGCCGCCGTGGAGCTGGCAGTCAAGGAAGGAATGAACGTCGAGGGTGTTGAATCCCTGCCGGAGATCAAACGGCGGCTATTGCTGCCGCGTCACGACCCCAAAAACGCCTCTGGCGCTTTATCAGCGGCAACAAGCGGCGACTTGGTCGCCATTGCCCGCGGTATCGAGCCGATCTGGCTGATCAATCCTGAAACCGGTAAGCAAGAGCGTTTGCTCTCGCCGCTGGCGGCGGTGCTACCGACCGTGGAGAAGGGTAAGCACTTCATCTTGAACGATGCCGGGGCGCACGCCGAGATCGGTTGGTTTCAGGTTGCCATAGGGGCACTGCTCTGCGGCAGCTATCACCGGGCGGCTTACAATAGTCTGTACCCGATCTACGGCATCCACTCGATTGGTGGTGAAACTCACAAGCTTCATCCAGAGGCGGCCAAGATCTACGACTTCCTTAAGGGGAACGGACGTGGCCGTACCGTCAGGATCGCCGAACCTGAGGTCGCCTTTAGCGGCGGTATCCAGGTGCTGGTGGTCCGCAATGGCGAGATCGGCAACACCCTACTCAAAACAGCAGAAACCTCAATACGGGCGCTCAACAACGTGATCAAGCAGGAAGTCACAAGTGAGCTCTGGAGTAAGTTGATGGTCGGTATGGCGCAAAACGCGTTCCACCGAGTCAAAGAACGCATCTATCACGATGATGTTCATGGCGCCTTACTCCTTGGTTCCGGACAGCTGCTAATGAAGCAGCACGGCCGGGTGGAGGCTGATGAGCTTCTCCATGCCCTCAAGCGTCTGGAGCGTTACGCCCTCAAGGACACCTTGGCGCGTATGCGCCAGAATTTCTTCCAGGAGTTGGCCCGTCTTCATCCTGAGGTGCTTCCTCCCCCACCAGAGAGGGTCGCGGTCGGCTAATAACCGCCCCTTCCTCCTGGTCAAAGTGCCCGGCGTTTTCGCCGGGCACAGTTTTATACTTGGACCATATCAGCCAAAACCCAGTCGAGAGTTACTGGATCGAAAACCAGTTCATAAGAATTGCCGCGGCTGCTAACGGCAAAATGATAAAGCTTCTTACTGCCATCACGCTCAATATGGAATAAATTCATCGACTCGACTGGATAAGTTCGTTCCTTCCAGTTGAAAAAGTGAATCTTGAACTTATGCGGCGAGAAACTGGCGATAACTTTAACTGGTTCCCCCAGAGTCGTTTTAACTTCTTCCATACTACCCTCCTTTTTCTTAATATGGCGAACAAAAACCGAACAGTCAAGGTGCGCTCACAACAACCTTTTCGGAACCGCTCCTCGTCCCAGCGGACTCGTAGCTTTTATTCTCGGATGCCACTGTGAGCTTCGCTCACAGACCATGCTGGCATCCTCCGAAAAGTTCCTGCAAAGGGTTGTTCGCTTTTAAGCCACGGCAAAAATGTGGGGATTTGGCTACTGGACACTAATGGTTAGTTGCTATAAACTAGAGAATCCGTGTGCTAGATGCCGCGGAGAATACCCAGGAGGGATTGTTTGATTACTGCACTTCAAGCTCGTCCGGTTGGCTTTGCGCCTGCCGGGAATCGTGTTCCTAGCCAAAACGGCTCGTTCCAGAGGGACGAGGGTGAAAGCCCTTTCGTCTCCAAGCCTGACCCTTGCAGAAGAGGTGTCAGGCTGACCAGACGGGAGATCGAAGTTCTGAGCCTAATCGCTCAGGGCAATAGCAGCAAGGAGGCTGCCGATGCTCTCTATGTATCTAAGCGAACCGTAGATTTCCACTTGGCGAATATCTACGACAAGCTTCAGGTGCACAACAGGGTTCAAGCCTTCCGAGCAGCGACTCGGTTGGGTTTAATCCCGTTCGAACCGTTCGCCCGCTAGATCACGTACCGCGTGTCGAGGATGACGCGCAAATGGCTCAACGCCGAGCCTACCCACGATAGCCGCCTCTTGAGGCGGCTAATCTGTTAAAATAGGTTGACCACACGGAGGTGGTATATGAACGAAAATCGAGTAATTGACGCGGCGATCTTCAACGGCCAAAGCGACAAGGCAATCGCCCAATCCCTCGGCCTTGAAGAAAAGGAGATCGAGAAGTGGCGTATGGCGCTGTATCGCGAGCTCAACGCGACCACGCTCAAGCAAGCGCTCGAGGCGGCTGATCTAAGAGGCATGATTGTCTGGCAGATTCCTCCTCATGTCGTTAGTGAGTAACCCATGGACGGGCCGCCAATCTGGCGGCCCTCTTTCAAACCTTATTGATAAGGCGGCAGTTATATAAGGAAGTCCTCGTTCACGGTGAAAAGTCGAGGGGGGGGGTAATTATACTTTTCCCGTTCACTGTGGTGCGCCGCTGTGTTCACTCGCGGCTTATCCCCAAACACAAGCCGAAACTTAACCAAGAAACTGTGGAAAAGTGTAAAACCGAACGAACTCCGAAATTAGATAAAAAAATGAGCCCCCGCCAGAATTGACGGGGGACTCGGTGAGGGTCGCGAGGGATAAAGTCGCTAACGTCGTGAGATAACCTGGCCGGCGCCGTTTACGCCCATTTGGGCGAACAGCTTGGCTCGCTTGCTCTCTGTCTCGAGAAGTTTTGCAGTCTCCTCGGCCAGAACAGCGATTCGGGTCTTTTCCACGAGCGTTTCGTCATCGTGCTGGCGTTTTCGTTTGACCGACTCGACGAGCCACTGGATGGCAGCGAAGAAACAGCCAAGCCCAACCGCAACGGCGAAAACGAGCCAGGCCTGATGGCCATAGCTTGCCCAGCGAGTAGCGAGATAAGGCTGGGTCCGTTCACCGTACTCATAGAGAACAGCGGCGGCAAACGCCACGACTGCGATGACGAAGAATGTGTCTGATATCCGTTTCATAGGTACATGCACCTCCTGTGCAGTTCGCACCTACACTAACAGGTCTAACCGAGAAAGTCAAGGTATAGACGCCGCTTTTACTAAGCGTGTTTCGTGGGCTATTTTTTTGGCGGTTATTTTACCAGGGTCAATTTTGCGCCTTTACGTAAAACGCGGATCGGCGACTTTTTGTTCAGTTTGCCGCTCAGTAACAGCTCGGAAAGCGGATCTTCTATGTATTCAGTGATAACCCTTCTAACGTGACGAGCACCAAATTGCGGGTCGAAACCCTTCTCGGCTAGGAACTCACGAGCCGACTCCTCAACAGCTATCTGGATGCCTTCTGGAAGCAAGCGGTTGGAAAGCTTGTCGATTTGGATTTGAACTATTTTGCTGACGTCTTCGCTGGAAAGCGGTCGGAAGACCACGACTCGGTCGAGCCGGTTAAGAAATTCAGGACGGAAGTTCTCTTTTAGCTTGTCGTTAATCTGCGACTTTATCTCCTCGTACCGGGCGTTAACATCGGCTTCTTTTCCAACCTTAAAACCAATTGCTGCCTGTCGGTTAAGTTCAGCCATGCCAATATTCGAGGTCATGATAATGATTGTGTTACGGAAGTTGACGCGGCGACCCTTGGCGTCGGTCAGGTAGCCGTCTTCCATAATCTGTAGCAACATATTGAAGATATCTGGATGAGCTTTCTCAATCTCATCAAGAAGAACTACGGAGTATGGCTGGCGACGGATGGTTTCAGTTAATTTGCCAGCATCCTCGTAGCCGACGTATCCGGGCGGCGCACCGACGAGACGTGAAACGTTATGGCGCTCCATGAACTCGCTCATATCAATTTTGACGAGCGCCTCTTCGCGACCGTAAACTTCACGTGCCAGCACTTTAGCTAGCTCAGTCTTCCCTACCCCAGTTGGGCCTAAGAAAATAAACGAGCCCAGTGGACGGTTCGGATCGGCGACACCGGCGCCTGAGCGCTTGATCGCTTGAGCTATCGATTGAATCGCCTCATCCTGGCCGATAATATGCTTTCGAAGCGCGTTCTCCAGGTCATGCAGGCGTATTTTCTCGGCTCGGTTAAGAGCGGTAACCGGAATACCAGTCCACATCGAGACGATTTGAGCAATATCCTCGCGGGTAATGACGCGGGGCTTACTTCGCTTAGGCAGTTTGCCTTTTAGTTTTTCAATCTCGTTATTTAGGCGCAGTTCGAGAACACGCCATTCGGCGGCTTTTTTGTAATCAAAATTCTCCGCGGCGAGCTTATGCTCATCAACCGCCTTCTTTCGGTCACCTTCCAGTTGAAGGAGTTTGTTCGAGGTTTTCAGCTGATTACTCTCAAGCTGAGTTGCGGCCGCAGCCTCGTCAATCAGGTCGATGGCTTTATCGGGCAGGAAACGATCGTTGATGTAGCGCTTACCGAGCTCAACGGCCGCGGCAATTGCGTCGGCATCAATCGTGACGCTGTGATGTTTCTCGTAAGTTTGGCGTAGGCCATCGAGTATTCTTACTGATTCCTCGGCTGAGGGCTCTTCAACGACAACCCGTTGTAACCGACGTTCTAGCGCCGGGTCTTTCTCGATATATCTACGATACTCATCAAGGGTTGTAGCGCCAATTAAGCGTAGTTGGCCGCGTGCCAAGGCGGGTTTAAAGATGGTCCCGAGGTCCATTGAGCCCTCGGCAGCGCCAGCGCCAACGATAGTATGAATTTCATCTAAGAAGAGTATGACGTTGCCGGCTTTAATAATCTCATCAACAAGCTTCTTAACTCTCTCCTCAAATTGGCCCCGATAGGTCGTACCAGAAATTAGTAAGGCTAAGTCGAGACTCAGAACTCGTTTATCAGAGAGCTGTTGTGGCACGTCGCCTCGGGAGATTCTCGTTGCCAAACCCTCGACAATCGCGGTCTTTCCTACTCCTGGCTCGCCAACTAGAACTGGGTTATTTTTCATCCGGCGAATCAATATTTGAATCATCCGTCGCATCTCTTTGTCGCGGCCAATTGTTGGGTCAAGCTTGTTCTGCTTGGCCATCTTGGTTAGGTCGGTTGTAAAGTAATCGATGGCACTTTTCGCCTTGCTCTGTCCCCCGCCCCGAGTTAGTTCTTGTGGGTACTGCGGCAGTTGAGTCTCTGGCGTCGTTCCCTCAGCGCCTTCTTCATGTTCACTTGCTCCTTGCTCTTCACCGGCGCGGAGCTGTTCGAAATACTGCTCTAGCTGGTCGCGTAGGATCTTTGGATCGATATCTAACTCACTTAAAACTTGATAAGCGTTACAGTCCTTGGTTAGGGTCATGGCGAGCAATAGGTGCTCAGTATCGACGGAGGCAGTCCCGTATGAATACGCTTTTTGAAATGCGGTTTTGAGGATACGAGTTATGTCGGGCGACATGCCGTACGATGGTTTTAAGTTGGCGTTGCGGTTATGGAGTACGAAAGAAATCCGCTCCGGGCTGATCATCAACTCTCGCAAGACATCATAAGAGATTGTCCCAGGGTTGTTCGCCAACGACGCGAGAATATGCTCGGTATTGATGCCGGTATCCATCGAACGGGCAATCGCCTCAGAGTCGTGGATTATTTTCTGAGCCGTTTCGCTGAGTCTGTCAAAAGCGTTAAATTCTCTGCTCATGTTTTATAGCATTCTAGCAGATATCACCCGCCATGTCAGGCGTGAGAACTGCCAAATCTAACCTGTTGGGCCAAAATAAATGTAAAGCAAACTTGACAGGCTTGTAAAGTTTACTTTTCTTCGGTGTCTGAGGCAGAGGTTTCGCTCTGCTCCTCGGTCGTTTCCGAAGGCGTCTCAGCAGGCGCATCAGTAGGAGCGATGGTTGTTTCTGGCTCGCTAACCACTTCAGCCGTCTCGGCTTGGGGCATATCAACGGCAGCGTCGGCAAGTTGTTTCGCTTCTTCTTCGGTGTGTTCTTCAGATTTTTCGATTAGCTCTGCCGCGTCTTCGACAGGTTTCTTGGCACTAGCTTTAGTCCCGTCTGTTTTGACGATGTCGATTTCCCAACCGGTCAGCTTACTGGCTAAACGGACGTTCTGGCCGTTTTTACCGATGGCTAGCGACAACTGATCTTCAGGGACAACGACCGCGGCAATTTTCGCCTTCTTCTTCAAAATGATTTTTTCCACTTTTGCTGGAGACAAAGCGTTGATAATCATCTCCTCATCAGAATCTATAAATGGGATGATGTCGATCTTCTCGTCGCCAAGCTCGCTTAATACTGCTTGGACACGAGTACCGCGCTGGCCCACGCAGGAGCCGACTGGGTCAAGCCCTGGTTGAGTGGAGATGACGGCCATTTTAGTACGAGTACCTGCTTCACGGGCGATGGTTTTAATTTCAACGGAACCTGCGGCGATCTCTGGAACCTCTAGTTCGAAAAGTTTCTTAATGAAATCAGCACTTGAGCGAGTCACGAGAACACGAGGTCCGCGGGCGGTTTCCTCAACGGTGTAGACCAAAACTTTAAGTCGCTGGCCCGGGAAATAGTTTTGATTTGGGATTTGATCGGACGCGATCATTAGACCGTTTAGTTTGCCGATATTAAGAATAACGTTTGGACCCTCGACTTGCTGAACGTAACCGTTAATTAGTTGGCCTTCCTTATCCTTATATTCGGCAAAGAGAATTTCCTTCTCTGCTTCACGTAGGCGTTGAGAGATAACCTGTTTAGCGGTCATAGCGGCAATTCGCCCGAACTCTTCGTGTGGCTCAAGCTCGATCTCGACAATTTCACCGACTTTGGCGCCTTTCTTAATCTTCTGAGCGTCTTCCTCGGTCAACTGGGCGTGAATGTTCTCGATCCCCTCTTCGCCTGGCTCAACTACTTCGAATTGCTGGAATACGTGAAATTTTCCGGATTCCTCGTTAAGCTCGGCACGTACTTCCTGCTCTTGATGACCGTATTCTTTACGATAAGCAGCAGCGACAGCGGCCTGAATTGAGTCCACGACAGTTTCACGTGGTAAACCACGCTCATCGGCTAATTGGTTGATTGCTGCAGCGAAGGGTGAAATGGCCATCTGTTTTTGATCTCCTTATGCTTAGTTTAACGTAATTGTCTTTAAAAAGCCCAGGCTCGATTAGCCTGGTAAATACATCTTATCGCAAGCAGCGCGGTAATGCAATTGCTATTTTGTAGTAAGGGCTTTAAAGGGAAAGACAATAACCGCGTTCCAAATTCGACCAATTCGGCTTGGTTGGATGATAAGGCGCCATAACCACTCTAAGTGCAGTGATCGCATTAGTTTTGGTGCTCGGGGCAAAACGCCTGATAGCATATCGAACGTCCCGCCAACTCCGACCAAAATTTTAGCGCCGGTCGCTGCCTTATGTTCAGCGATCCAATATTCCTGCTTCGGGGCGCCATAAGCAACGAAAACAATATCGGAGGAGGCGTCACGAATTTCCTTAATAACCTCCAACTCGTCAGGATCGGCGCTACTGGTACCGGATATTTTAAGTCCAGGAAAAATGCTCTGCAATTTGCTCGCTGCAACTTTCGCAATATCAGTGCCGCCCCCAAGTAAGAAAACGGTGTGGTTAGTTTCGGCGGCGGTCTTGGCAAGCCATAAAACCAAATCAACACCTGGAATAGTTTGGTGCAAACCTCTTCCTTTGAGCCTACTTACCAGAACAACATTTGTGGCATCAGGAACGACCACATCGGCATTATTAATAACGTCTCGATGTCGCCCATTATTGCTTGCCGCCAGAATATGCTCGCCGTTCACGGTAACAATCTGATTAGGCTCGTTCCCAGAAAGGGCTTTTAGGGCGAAACTGTCGACAGCCTTCCAGGTCATATTATCGACACGAACACCAAGAATTTGTACGAAGTCAGGCTGCCACATCAATGATCGTATCAAGTGTTTCTTGTCCGGTCTTTTCCCAGGTGAATTTTGCTGCCTGCTTAAAACCTTTGCGTCGAAGCTCGTCGGCAACTTTCGGTTGGTTAATAATCCTGCTCAAGGCGGCGGCCCAGGCTAACGGGTTGTTTGGCGGCAAGAGGACGGCTGCATCACCCGCTACTTCAGGCAATGACGATCCGTCAGCGCAAACAACGGGAGTGCCAATGGCCATCGCCTCCAGCATCGGCATGCCAAACCCCTCGTAAATACTTGGAAAGGCGAAGGCGTGGGCATGTTTGAGGTAGCGCGTTAGGTCGTAGCGCGGAATATAACCCGGCTGAAGTATCAGGTCGCGCACCGGTTTTGGCAGCGCGCGAATGGTCTGTTGAACCCGCTCGAATCCGTAGCCGTTACTTCCGGCCAGTACGAGTCGGATGTTCTTGCGCTCCTTGGCAAGTAAGGCAAACGCCTCGACCAGTAACCTGACATTTTTCTTATCCTCGATCCGGCCAACAAAAAATACGTACGGGTCTTTGATTGGACGGTCAGCTTTGATATCCGGATTGAAAGTAACGTGGTCGACGCCGTGAGGAATGACAACGATTTTATTCTGACTCTCCGGATATTCTTTTATGACATCACGCTTAGTCGAAGTCGATGGTACGATCACCCTTTTTGCTCGTCGAATCGAAACGGCAGTAGTGAAGTTAAGATAGTTACGCTCGGCGTACGAATATGAACCAGGAAAGTACTTATATGCCGTATCGTGAATTGTCACAACAGCCGGCACACGGCTGGCAAAAGGAATAACATGCGACGGCACAAAAAGGACATCGGGTGGGCTCTTTTTTAGCTCCCGCGCCAGGCCAATTTGTGACCATAGACGACGTTGTTTAATAATGCACCACTCAGCGCGGCTACCCAGAGGAAATGGATCTCTTGGATTGTGCGGCGCGTATAAAATGAATTTGTTCGTTTTGTCGAGCCTTAGAAGCTGTTGGATAACTTCCCAAGAGTACTGCTCCACGCCAGTGCGAATTTGCTTAACGGCTCGCGAAGCGTCAATCCCAATTGTCATAGGCATATTATACTTGAGAATCAGGGTTTTTCAGGATGTAGTTTAGATATCGCCTCTTATTAGGCTCGAAAACCACTTGGTGGGTTATTCTAAAGTCAGCTTTTTTTATAATCTCTTCTAATTCCTTCTGCTGATAGTAGGCAAAATAACGCGGCAATGTGATTTTTTCGCTGCTCACGTAGCCCTCCCCATCGCCCTCAATCATTCCAAGCGCAAATACGCCGGTGGTTTTGACCACTCGCTTCATTTCCTTTAGCGCTTTAAGTATCTCCGTTTTTGGAAGATGGAGGAACGAAGTATATGCCCAAGCAGAATCAAACTGTTCGTTTTCAAAAGGGAGAGCCAGGAGATCGGCAACCACAGCTGTTAACCCTTTGTTGCGGCAGATATTGACCATAGTCTGGCTTGCGTCGATACATATTATGTCGCGGCCGGCCTTCTTTAGAATTAACGCGTCCCGTCCCGGGCCACAACCTATGTCTATCACGTTGTTCCCCGCTAGTTTGGAAAACTTATCGATGAAGTTCACCGGGAAACGCTCCCAGAAATCCTCCGTCTGCTCGTCGTACCGGGAAGCCTGAGCGTTGTATGCCGCGATAGTATCCTGATCCATCTATTGTTAGCGTTTGGCCCACAGAACGGAGCGGCGGAATTCGTCTAGGTGCTCGACGGCAATTCCAGTGCCTTTGACGACGCAGAGTCGTGGGTCTTCAGCAAGCTGGCACGGCACACCAGTGACTTTAGTGAATAGCTGGTCCAAGTTGCGAAGTAGTGATCCCCCGCCGGTCATGATCATTCCTTTATCCATGATATCAGCCGCAAGCTCAGGTGGGGTCTTCTGCAGAACGGCTTTAACAGCACCGATTATTTCTTTAAGTTCCTCTTGGCACGCGGTCATAACGTCTGTTGAATTGACTAAAACCGATTCCGGCAAACCAGTAACCGAGTTAGTACCGGAGAGCTCATGAGTCATTTCTTTTTTGAGCGGCATCGCCGTTCCGATACGTACTTTCAGATCCTCGGCGGTCTGCTCGCCGATAATTAAGGAGTACTTTTTACGGATGAAACTCGCGATGGCCTCGTCAATTCGATTACCCCCAACTCTAACTGAAGTCGCCGCGACGACATCGCCAAGCGAAATCACAGCTACTTCGGTTGTCCCGCCGCCGATATCGATTATAAGATGTCCCTCAGCAGCGGCGATAGGAACGTTGGCGCCCAAGGCCGCGGCAACCGGTTCTTTGATTAAAAAAGCGTTCTTAGCACCGGCGGCGATACAGGCATCCGTTACTGCTCGACGCTCTGTGGAAGTGGCCCCAACGGGCACTGCGACCATAATATCCGGGCGAAATAGACGTAGACGGCCGCTGAGTCGGTTAATAAAGTAGCGCAACATTGCCTCGGTAATCTTGAAGCTAGCGATTACTCCGTCTTTCAGCGGACGAGCCGCGATAATCGAATCTGGAGTTTTGCCGAGCATTTTGCGGGCTTCTTCACCGAACGCGACAATCTTATTATCAAAAGCGTCGATAGCGGCAACGGCTGGTTCATCAATGACGATGCCACGGCCAGGCACGAAGATTAAGATGTTGGTTGTGCCCAGATCCACGCCAATTCGTCGGATTATGAGTTTGCTCCGAATCTAGAGATTACTATTCTCGGGTATCTTAGCAATTCCCAAGTATTATTCAACGACGCGCCCATAGCCCGCCAACCTTTTTGGCGATATCATTGTAAGACCATGAGTCGTAAACGACGTCAGATGCTAACCTTCCTTGCTGGCGCCCTTGCCGTTGCATCATTCTTCATTCTTTCGTCGATCGCAGTTGTCTGGGCCAACGGCCTACGCTTTAACCCCGAAACCAAGCGATTTGAGCAGACGGTTGTCGTCGCCGTTGAAAGCAAACAGGAGTATATCGGCGTCTCACTTTATCTAAACGGGGAATTAATTGCCCGCGAAGTGCCGTATCAAAAACGTGGCGTTTTGCCGGGTAACTACGAGGTTCTACTACAAAAAGAGGGGTTCCAGGATTGGCGGCAGCGCTTTGAACTCTCAGCAGCGGAGGTGGGTTTGATAAAAGATTTTCGCCTAGTTGCAGTTCATCCAAAAGGTACCATCGTTGAAGACTTCGAAATGACAGTGGAGCCGTATTTTGACACCGGCTTAAGCCTTAGCGAGAGCGGCGAACTGCTTGATTACAACGCACTTGTTAGCCGATTTGTCACCCAACCAACGCAAGCTCGTCGCTTTGGGCCCGGCTACATCTACCAGATCAGAGACGAAATACGATTATTTTTCCCCGAAGGACCGCAGGATTATCTTATTTATAATTTGGCTGAAGAGATGCCGGCGCGTATCATGCTTCGAGCGTCGTCCTGGGAAATACTCATCGAAGAAGGCGGCGTGGTTCACAAGTTAGAACTCGACAAGCCGCAGATCTAACGGGCGCGCGGTAATTCTTCCAAAAACGGCTCAGATAGTTGATAGCCCGTTGGCTCGCCTTCAATGAGCTTGGCGGAAATAACCAAACGCTTCTGCGACGTACCAACGGGATAGCAGGTTATGAGCGTCAGTTTTGGTGCGTCACTTTTCTTAAGCGGCGATAAATCTGATGGCTTAACGATTTTGGATTCGGTTACCTCGTATACAAAACGCTGTGAGCCGTAAGGAACGGTGATTTTGTCCCCGATTACAAGTTTGTCTAGAAGGGCAAAGATATTCTTATAATTTCCGACACTCCATGGGTAGTCAGATGAGTGGCCGATGATAACCGCATTGCCAATCTCGCCTGGAAGCGCGGTGTCAGCGTAATGGACGACTCCGTTACGTAATTGCTCTACAACCTGGCTAGGCTGGATGTTCAACGCTATCGGAGCAGTTATGTTGATGCTGGGGATGATTAACTCCGGAGCGTAATTAACAACGGGTTTTGGTGGCTCAATTGGTACGGACTGCGTAGTTTCGGTTGGGGCGGCAATAGAATACTTTAGTTTGGTCCAAAAAGCGCCGAAGTTAATAAGGGTAAAGAAAAAAACAAACAAGAACCCAAGCGCGAGTATCTGGCGCGTTGTACGGATAAAAAGGCGCTTGAATTTTTTACCAGCAGTCTCTGATTCGAAAATCTTGCGAATGTCTTCCTCGTTGAAGGTAACTTGTTTAATAGGCATGCTGTACCGAAGGTGGGACTTGAACCCACAAGGGATTGCTCCCAGAGGTTTTTGAGACCTCCGCGTATACCGTTCCGCCACTTCGGCAAATCACTTGTAAATTTTATCAGATATATGGAGAAATTTCAGGTACTTTACCTGACTTTTGCGACGCCTTCACGAATGATGACCGGGCGGTTTTTACGGATATCGACTACTGCTGAAGTCGGGTATTGTGGCAACTTGCCAGCGTCTAGGATAAGGTCAGGTTGATATATCTGTCGCTCAAAATTACGAAATATCTCGTCAAGGTCGTAGGTCACCTCTTCCCCACTTATGTTCGCGCTCGTCGCCGTATACGGTTTGCCTAAGGTGTGCGCTAAGGCCCTGGTAATGGAATTATCGGGAATTCTGACACCGACAGTCTCCCCTTCTAGCGGACAGCCCACTCTGGCCTGCAAGACGAAGGTGAATGGGCCAGGTAAGTTTCGTTCCAGGGTTTTTCGTTGGGATTTACCTACGACAGTCCACTGCTCAATCTGTTCGAGATCACGGAATATGCAGCTAATTTGTTTATCGAACGGGCGCTGCTTAATCTTGTAGAGGCGTTCGACTGCCGATCTGTTAGTGGCGTCAGCGGCCAGTCCGTAACAGGAATCGCTTGGGAAAACCACAACGCCGCCGCCATCAATCAACTTGGCGGCGTACTCAATGACGCTTTGATCTGGCAAATTAACGTCAATTTTGCGCACAAACATTGTTCGGAGCAATCTTACTCTCGAAACCCACATCTGTTAAGATAGGGGCGCTGGAAACGAGGGCCGTTAGCTCAGCTGGGCCGCAGAGCCAGCGAGAACTAAACTGCTTTAGTTCGAGCCTTTGCGGCGGGCGAGAGCCTGTTGCATACCTACAACGCTCGAGCCCCGGAAGAGCATATTAATAGGGCCAGTAGTTCATCGGTAGAACGCCTCATTCGCATTGAGGAAGTAGCGGGTTCAATTCCCGCCTGGTCCACAGCCACATTTCATCATTCGCGTTGTAGGGATCAGGGGTCCGACTCCCCTCAGGTCCACAATAAGGGAAAACACTTCCAACCTATTAAGCGCGTTCTACATAGAGTGAGATTCTCGTTGGGTTTCGAGCTACTAGGACACACCCTTGACCGTTTTTCGTGAATCAGATACAACTCACACATGGCCAATGCTTCACTTGACGAGCTACTAGACAAATACGATGACAAGACCTCTCAGAGAGCCGAGGAGATCAAGGCTCAAGTTAGCGAAGAAGATCAATTCATTCAGGATTTTGTCCAAGCGAGAGACGAAGTAATCGAACCGGCACTGGATAAGTTTAAATCGCAGCTTGAAGGACGCGGTCACCAGGCCTATATCATAAAGGACGATCCTGGCTGGGATTCTGTTAAGAGCTTACCCGTAGAACCAAGTATTACTTTGAAAATCGAGCTAAAAAAGGCTCAAGATCCACGAGATCCAAATTATGGCTTCAGGGATGTTCCAAGCTTTGGCTTCCGTGTTAATAGGAGAACGAAGAAGATTTGGTCCCATGAATCAACGATTGGACAAGGACATGGAGGCCATGCCGGTTCAAGGGGCGAGTATACGCTTAAGGAAATCACTCCGCAGCTAGTTGAGAGTGAAGCACTGGGCTTTTTAAAGAATTTGCTAAAAGAACACGGCGTTTGATTGTGTGTCGATCAGCTATAAACCACGTCGTAAAGGTCATGTAAGCAGCTCGATTGATAAACCAAAGGCTCACTCAGATTAGTAATCGCTGATTATAGTTGCTACATTTGCGCGAGAGATGACATGGATAGTTTCAACTCCGACTATGTATGGATACACGGTGGGTGTGTCGGATACACGCATTTCGTTACGAGACGGTCGTTATTTTGACTGCCTCCAGAAGCTCCATACAATAAGCGGTAGTATCGTCGCTGGTTTTGCTGGAAATGTTTTGTTGGGATTCTCCCTGATAGAAAGCCTCAAGCTTTATCTTGCTCATCTTCCTAGTGGTTGCGGCTGGGATCCAGAATATGTTGTTAAATGGAATTCGACAGCAAGGGAGGTGTGGGAGGCGCAGAAAAAGAACGTTCCTGATAAGTTACGCAGCACATCCTTACAGATTCTAATGGCCTACCCCTCTACCGATAATGGTATACCGGGCATGGCCAAAACATTTCTAGTCACGCTTCGGTCGCCGAAATTTGAAGCTAACTATACACTTGCTCGAAAGTGGGATTCTATAGGCTCGGGTGCATATATACACAGAGATAAGATAGCGTCATTAAATGACGCAAGTAGTTTGCATCCAGCTGAAAAACTAGAGGTTAACAACCCTGGAGGCTTCGGCAGGAGCTTAGCAACTACTGTATATTTCGAAATAACCGAGAATCCAGACCCGACTGTTGGGTCTATGCTTCAGACTTGTTTGGTGTGGAGAAAGAACGCAGAGGTCTTATGGCATCACATAGAACGTACGGAAGGAGGTTGGTCGATTGGTGGACAAAACCAAGCCCCGAAAAACAAAGTGTGTTCTACTCTAAACGAGCTTAATACCTACTTGAGCAATAATAGTGAGTCGTCGGCGAGTGAAGCAGTCTGCTAGAGCGTTGCATCAAGCTAACAGGTGTCTAATGTTCTCGCGCCAGGTCCACAAATACGTTAAGGTTGCTGTGTTGTTGGGTTGCAGTCTTAACAACGGAGGAAGCCTTGAAACAGAATATCCTAATCGTCGGCAGCGGCGGCAGAGAGCACGCGCTGGCGTGGAAACTCTGTCAATCGCCCAAGGTCAATCAAGTCTTTGTGTCGCCCGGCAACGCCGGCACCGACCAAATCGCCCAAAACGTGCCGATCTCGGCCCTGTCAATCGACGAACTTGCAGTTTTTGCGGCGAAGAACAATATCGGCCTGACAGTCGTCGGACCGGACAATGCGTTAGCGGCTGGGATCGTTGACGTCTTTATGAGTCGCGGCCTACGGATCTTTGGACCATCCCAGAGAGCAGCCGCAATCGAATCATCCAAAGTCTTCGCGAAGCAATTGATGGAGACTGCGGGGATACCAACCGCCTCTTTCAGAAGTTTCCGCCAGTTCGATCAAGCGCTCTCATACATTCGTGAGTGCAATGGGCCATTGGTTGTGAAAGCGAGCGGCCTGGCGCTTGGCAAAGGAGTTTATCCGTGCCATACAACAGCTCAGGCCGAGGACGCGTTGAATAAGATCATGATCCAGCGAATCCATGGGGACGCTGGCGACACAGTGGTTGTCGAGGACTTTCTTATTGGTGAGGAAGTTTCGATTCATGCCATCTGCGATGGTCGACACGCGACTCTTTTCCCACCTTCGAAAGACTATAAAACGATCAACGAAGGCGGCTGTGGCGAAAACACCGGCGGCATGGGTAGCGTTACCCCAGTTCCTGGGTTTAAGTACAACGATCTCGAGCCCATTTGCTCAAGCATTGTTGGGCCGGCTCTAAAGGCTCTGGCCGACCTGGGAGCGCCTTTTGTGGGCTGTCTTTACCCCGGTCTAATGATCACTGAGGACGGCATCAAAACCTTGGAGTGTAACGCCCGGCCCGGTGATCCAGAGACGCAGGCCTACGTTCGATCGTACAACGGCGACCTCTTTGACCTGTTCGACTCGGCGGTCGAGGGTGGGGTTGAGTCCTTTGCGACGAGCTGGCGACGTGGCTACGCGGTTTGCGTCGTTATCGCGTCGGGCGGCTATCCCGATCCTTCCTGTCAGACGGGTTTTGAGATCCGTGGCATTGAGGATGCGGAAAAAGTCCCCGGTGTCGTGGTTTTCCACGCTGGCACCAGGCGCGACGACTGCCTGCGCACCGCTGGAGGGCGTGTCTTAGGCGTTACGGCCGTTGGCGACACACTGCCGGAAGCCCTGGAAAATGCATATAAAGGAGTGGCAAAGATAAGTTTCGAAGGTATGCACTACCGTCGCGACATCGGAGCTGATCTCCTACTAAGGTCCTAGCGACACTCGCTAGGACCTTTCCTTGTAATTAAGCGTAGAATCAACCTAATGAAGCGCGTTTTGTTGTGGCTTGTGGCGGTTATCGTTTTAGGCGGAATTATTACCGGCGGCTATTTTTACTGGCGAAGTCGCCAAGTTACACCTAGTCCATCCCAACCGTTTAATCTTTTGATTCTCGGCGACAGTATTGCGCAGGGCGTCGGATCGGTTGAGAACGACAATACGCTCGAAACTTATATCACCGATTCTCTCCGTCCTCGTTACGGCGAGTTTACATCCGAGAACAAAGCTGTCCCGGGCTCAAAGACCGAAGATGTTTTAAACGACCAGCTGACAAAACTCCAGCGCGAGCATTACGCGGCCTTGGTGATATTCATCGGTACAAACGATATTACTCATTTAGTTATCCCCTCGAAATTCGAGGCCAATTACGACGCTATTGCCAAAATACTTACCGCAAAGGCAGATGTTGTGGTCTTGGCAAACATTCCCCAGTTTTCCAATACTCCGATTGTCCCTAAAAGTATTCAGAGTATCGCTGACTATCGGACAAGAAGTTACAACAACAAAATCGACAATATCGCCAATAGTTACTCGAATATGCGAATGTTTAACTTTTATAGTTTTTCTCAAAACCGCCTGCACGGCGAGACGGATTATATTGGCCAAGACGGCTTTCATCCAAATGACGAGGGCTACAAGTTGATCGGCGAAGAAATAGTTCAGAAGATACTCAACTAGTTGCCATAGAATATGTCCTAACAGTTAGAACTTCTTTACATACAGGACTTTTCTTGTACATTACAACTGGCCTTAAGCCGCTCCCTAGGGACGGCATTTGGACTTTTACAACCCGACGGAGGGGAAATGGTAACGGAAGCACAATACGCCGACATCCCCAAAGAATTGGGGTTGAAGATTTCTGACATTGCGTGGATTTGGCCAGATAACGATCACGGCCCAATCCCAGTGACTCATTTTGCCGACAAGATCCTCTCAACCGAAAGGATGCAGCGCGCCAGGCACGTTGCTATCCAGGGGCTCTTTACTGGCATGGCAGCGATCAACAGCGGACGATCTGTCTACGAGCATACGCTGGGGGTCTACTATCAAGGTCTCATCACCACTCGTACAGCCCAGTTGCGTCAGTATCGTCTGCTTCAACAGCTGATTGATCTGGCGCATGACAGTGAAAAGGCGCCGTTTGCCCACAGCCTCGAACCGACTCAAAAGCTGGTTCTGGGCGGTGATCACGAAGAACTTGTCGCCAAACTGGCCGATGAGGAGATTGGTGAGATTGCCCGGGAATTCGGGCTGGATTTCGATGAAGCTGCCAAAGCTGTTAGGGCGAAACATCCTACTCCGATGGTAAACGATTTGCTTCACTCGATGTTCGGTTCCGACTCGAATGCCGGGACGTTTCACTACGCCCGGATGCAGTACAACCGGAACGGGCGACCGTACTGCCCGGAGGCCATCAGCTACTGCGTTGAACAAGACGATAACGGGCGCCTGATGCTTCGAGACCGGGACACTGTTCCCTACAACCTCGCCGTGGAAGTCAAGAATGCTTGCGACACCCGTCGTCAGATCTTCGACCTTATCTATAGCGTGGACATCGAGGGTCCTGAAGTGCTCGTGGCTCGTGCTGCTCACTTCGCCTTCTGCGAAGGGCTGCTCGATCGAGCGTTCTTCGACATGAAAGACAGCGAGGCAGCGCAGTTTCTGCTCGGCTGCAGCTGTCCACAGGCACGGTCGTTGACCGAGTGCGCTTCGAACAACCGGCATTACGAGCGGGTCTATTTGGGACACTTTCGTTGGCCGACTGCCGAGCAGCTCTCGATCATCACCGACGAACCGAACCAGCAGGTTTTCGCCGATAGGGTTGCCAGTGAACTCAAGATCGAGCCGGAAAATGTCTGCATCCATATGGGGCGGTACAAGGGGGTCAAGGACCTCTCGAACGTCCGGATAGTGACCGCTGACGGGCACGACTACAAACCGCCGCACGGCGAGCAGTACCCGTTCGTTCACGCCTACCTTCACCCGAATCACGTCGATAAGCGAGAGCAATTGACGGCGATTCTCGACGAGCTGCTACTCATCTCCTGAGTTCAGCTCAAAACCGAAGCCCTTGCCAAGTTGCAAGGGCTTCACTCGTTTAACAAACATCCGATCTGTAGTACGCTGAATTCATGAGCGAACAAATTGTAGTCCTTGACGAGGGCGGGATGCTCGGCAAGATTCATGACCTACCAAACCAGTTCGAGAAGGCCTGGACGTCGCTATGGACTAAAGATGTCGACGTAAACATTAAGGGAGTAACTAACGTAATTATCTGTGGCATGGGTGGCTCCGGCATCTCCGGACTCCTCTTGCAAGAATTGACGCGTGAGGCCTCAACTGTGCCGATTCACGTCTGGTCAGACTACTCACTTCCTGGTTGGGTTAACGAAGACACTCTTGTTATTGCCTGCAGCTTCTCTGGGGATACCGAAGAAACGCTTGATGCGGTAAAAGTTGCCGTAGAAAAGAAATGTCGCATCGCTGCTATTACGAGTGGTGGCAAATTAGCCGAGCTTAGCAAAATTCACAATTTCCCCATCGTTAGCGTGACCTACGAATCGTCGCCGCGTGCTGCGATTGGTTGGCTGTACGGATCTCTGTTAACGCTTATGGCTAAGCTGGAGCTCGTTGGCGTAAAAGAAAATAACTATTTCCAGGCGCTAGATGAGTTGAAGAAAACCGTCGACAAAAAAATCTTTCCGCCCAAAGCCGAAGAGCTCGCCATCTCTTTGAATAATAAGATCCCACTAATTTTTGCCCATTCCCCTCTCGCTTCTCTGGCAAAGCGCTGGGTAAACCAACTTAACGAAAATAGCAAAACGTTTGCTTTTGCGGGTGTGGTGCCGGAGCTTTGTCATAACACCATTGTCGGGACTGAGTTTGCGGTGCCAGAAAAGTTGATGATTCTCTACCTGGAGTCAAAATACGGCTTCTCTCGTAATAACGCGCGCCACAAAATCTTGCACAAATGGTTCGATAAAGAGCATATTCCTTTCGTGCCGCTTTCGGTAAAATCTGGCTCGCTTTTGGCGGAACAATGGCTGCTAATCTATTTTGGCGACTTGCTTAGTTTTTATCTGGCCGGCGTTTACGGCGCCGACCCATCACCAATTGAGCCGATTAAGTTTCTAAAGGAAGAGCTGGGGAAGCTCTAAGACCAGCATGGAGGGGACAAACAAAGCAACTATTGAAAGCGTCGTCGGCGAGATTATCCACGACTCGCGAGGCGACGAGACACTTCAAGCCACAGTCAGGCTAAGTTCCGGCAGCGTCGCTACTTCAGCTGTACCGGGCGGTGGTGGCTCCAAAGGCAAGTTTGAAGCGGTCATGATCGATCCTAAGCAGTCGGTAGCTTTCATTAAAGATGAAATAGAACGGGCGCTTGTCGGCAAAGATCCAACTACGCAACAGGAGCTAGACGGGATCATGCGTGAACTCGATGGTACCGCCGATAAATCCCGGCTTGGCGCCAACACAATTTTGAGCGTTTCGTTAGCTTTAGCCAGGGTTAGCGCTAACGAGCTGAAATTACCACTTTACCGCTATATTGGTTTCTTAGATTCTCGCCAAGCGTTTAGCGTGCCGATCCCGATGATGAATCTCATCAACGGCGGCAAACACGCCGACAATAATCTAGAAATTCAGGAATTTATGGTTATTCCGGATCGTATCGAGACTTATCACGCCCAACTTTCCGCCGGCAAACTAATTTTCAGCACTTTAGGACAAATGTTGCGTGCGGTTTCTCCGGTTCTCCCTATTGGTGATGAGGGCGGCTACGCGCCGATGCTCGACACCAATGAGATAGCGATGGATTATTTGCGCCAAGCGATAGTTCAATCTGGCTATAAACCCTGGGATGAGGTTTCTATCGCGCTTGATATCGCCGCCTCGAGCTTGCCGGAAACTTTTGAAATTTCGCCAGAACGCTACCTCGGTTTGTTGAAAGATTTTCCAATTTTGTCGATTGAAGACCCGTTTGGCGAAGAAGCTTGGGATGATTGGGCGACTTTCCGCACTAAAATGGACGAATCAAACTCGAGCTTCAAGAAACTAATGCTTGTCGGGGATGATTTATTTGTCACCAATCCAGAACGCTTGCGTCAGGGCATCGACAAGAAGGCCGCCAACTCAATTCTGGTCAAGTTGAACCAGATCGGTACCGTCTCTGAAACGCTTGAAGTCATTCAAATCGCCCGACAAGCTGGGTACTTGATCGTTGTCTCGCATCGCTCTGGCGAGACGCTCGATGATTTTATCGCTGATTTCGCAGTAGGTGTAGGCGCGCAGTTTATTAAAACCGGCTGTCCAAACGACGCTCATCCGGAGCGCATGACAAAATACCGCAGGTTATTAACTATTGAACAAGAGTTGGGCCATGCCGCAATCGTCTAACGTGCCTAATGGCGCGTCGGCAGCGCCTAAGGCCAAATACAATCGTCCAAAACCGGTTGTCTTGGCGGTAATTGACGGGTGGGGTGTGGCGCCACACTGGGGCGGCAATGCTGTAACACTCGCCAAAATCCCCTTCATGAACAAGGCCATGCAAGAGTTTCCTCACACAACGCTGCAAGCTTCGGGCGAAGGTGTTGGCTTGCCGCCTAACGAACGCGGCAACTCAGAAGTCGGACACTTAAACATCGGTGCTGGCCAAGTTGTCTTGCAATATTTCCCTTCAATTACCAAAGCCATCCAGGACAAGACCTTTTTTAGTAACGAGGTAATCTTGCAAGGAATTAACCAGGCCAAGCAAAACGGTAAGCGGGTCCATATTATCGGCCTCGTCTCGCCTGGAGGAATTCATAGTCATATTGAACACCTCTACGCCCTGCTAGAAGTTGCTAAGCAACAGCAATTCACAGATGTTTGTATTCACGCTATTACTGATGGACGCGACACGCCGCCGTTTGTGTCGCAAGAGTTTCTTGCTGATGTTACCACTAAGACACAGGAGCTTGGTGTCGGCAGTATCTGCACCGTTTCCGGTCGTTACTACTCGATGGATCGTGACCACCGCTGGGAGCGAGTCGAAAAGTCGTACCGGGCGATGGTCGAAGGCGTTGGACCAACAGCTGCTACGCCTGAAGCGGCGGTTGCGGCCGCTTATAGAGACGGCTTTTCCGATGAGTTTATTCCTCCAACTGTTATTCAGGGACCAAAAAACACCTTTAAGCCCATTATGGATGGCGATACGGTAATTTTCTTCAATTTCCGTGGCGATAGGGCTCGGGAGATTACCCAGGCGTTGATGAAACCAAATTTTGAGGGCTTTGATCGTAAAAAGTCCGTTTCCAATCTCTACTTCGTCGGTTTTACTTATTACGAAGAAGGTCTGCCAATCCACGTGGCTTTCCGACCGCACAATGTTAAGAAATCATTGTCGGGGGTAATTAGCGATGCTGGGATGAGGCAGCTACACGTCGCTGAGAGTGAAAAGTACGCCCACGTTACCTACTTTTTTAATGGCGGTAATGAGCAGCCAGTTAAGGGCGAAGACCGTATCGTTATCCCCTCGCCACATGTCCCGAGTTTTGATCAAGTGCCCGAGATGTCGACTGTGCAAATTGCCGACACTGTTATTCAGAATATCAATCGGTACGACTTCATCGTTCTTAACTTTGCTTGCCCTGACATGGTCGGCCACACTGGCAACCTCCGTGCCGCGATTCAATCTTGTGAGGCAGTTGATGCCAATCTAAATAAGATCGCTCAGGCCGTTGCTCAAGCGGGTGGGATTTTCGCCATAACGGCTGACCATGGAAACGTTGAACAGATGGTCAACCCCAAAACTGGTGAACCAGACACAGAGCATACCAATAACCCGGTGCCATTTATCGTGACTGGTAACGCTGTGGTTAATTGCCAGCTGCGTTCGGGCGGGATACTTTCTGACGTGGCACCAACTTTATTGCATATTCTCAACATCCCTAAACCTGCCGAGATGACGGGTTCGTCACTTCTGGTGGTTCAGCCACAAGTTGCTCGCTCCGCAGCTTCTACTCTGTGATAAGAAAAACGGACCCGGGTTTATTCGAGTCCGTTTTCTCACTATCTCAGCTTCCTACTGGTTCATTCCACTTGAGGAACCGTTGCCTTTCATAAACATTCCAAAAAGGCTCCAGATGGCTGCTAAGCCTACGAGTACGTAGATTATACGGCCGATAGCCGATCCTGCGCCGAAAATAGAGTCAACAAGGTTAAAATCAAAAGCGCCAACGAGACCCCAGTTAAGGCCGCCGACAAAGAGGAGTATCCAAACAATCCAGTCCATTCCGCTCATTTTCATACGTCTCACCTCCCCCCTTACTCGACGTTAATTATCTGCAATTACACTGCGCCAAACCACGTTACTTTGCAAGAGCAACCCGTTTAATGTCGGCAGATTTGAGGTATAATTTCACGTTGTAGGGCCGTTAGCTCAGCTGGTAGAGCACTTCCATGGCATGGAAGGGGTCATCGGTTCAAGTCCGATACGGTCCACATGTTCGGTAAAACGAACTACATTTGACACATGACCAAAATTGTTGAGGACCTACTAGATTTAAAGAAGAGGCTTCAAAGTCAATGCCTATTCGAGGGGTGGACAAACGTGAAACCTGGAACATACTGTAAAGAGCGGGTGTTACCAAGAAGCTCAGTGGTAATGACAAGTGCCTCGCTGGGAAGTATCTACCCATTGATGACGAGCTACCAGTTGAACGCGATCTCGACCCCCGACGTCAATAACCCGACAGCAACGCTGGCATTGCTGCGAGTGAACGATAATACGGTACAAGAACTCTATAGGGTGGATTACAGCCGAAGGCTGGGGTGGCATTTAGATTCAAGAAAATACGGTGGTCTTCATCACGTGAGGCTTAGCGGAATAAAGACGTGGCGCGACGCACTAAGCCGATTAACAAACTCTCTCGAACACTTGCCAATGGAACTCCCCTCGGTTCGGAACCGCTTTACTAACCCGGAGAGTACTCTAGATGTTTAATGTGAGCCGGGGTGTACTCCCACAAAGGGCAAGTCAGTGGACTGGTTCGAGCCAGGTCCAAAACGGCGGTAGATTTCACGGCAGAGCTTCAGGCTATCTAACAAGTCCGGCTTCGACTCTGAACCTGTCACGGGCTGATGTGGGCTCTTATCAGAGTAGTGCACCACTTGAACGATGAAATCTCCACAAAAGCCGAGTGAACTGGCGATATGCCAGCACCTGATCTCCTTGGGCTATATGCCACGATACGAGGAACCTCGTGGGACTAAAGCCCCTGACTTCAGCGTGTATAAAGCAAAGAAGTTGGCCGCAGTCGCCGAAGTTGAAGACATCGACTATAACCCAAAAGAGTTAGCGTTACTCAGATCCGGAACAATGATTAGTGGATCATTTGACCCTTATGCGCCGCTACGACAAAAAATCAAGAAGGCCCGTGCGCAATTCGCAGGATCAACCGATTACCCTTGTATTCTTTATGTCAAAGACAATACCCATCGAGCCGTGACTGACCCGATGTTTGTGTATGGAGCGATGTTTGGAAACATAGCAGTGTCAATGCCGATTGATGCTGATACTGGTACGGCCGATATTGATCAGCAATCACTATTTTTCGGAAGCGGTGGCAGAATGGTCGATCCCCACAGAGGGACGTGGCAGAATCAAACGATAAGTGCCGTTGGCATACTTCGCTCAATATACCCCGACCGAATGAAATCGCGGTACGAGGAGCAACTCGCCGAGCTAGTGAAGGAGTGTGACGTGCATGATCAGGGCTCGTTGGATAAGTACTTGTCTTCAGCGAGTGGATTGGAAGAGACACTTACGAAAGAAGGTTACGACCTTCAGAAGGAAGTAGCCAGCGTGACTTACCATAAGAATCCAACCTCTCATTTACAACTGCCTGGTAAGTTCTATGGCGGTAAATATGACTACGTGTACGATTATGATCTCCAAACGGGAGAGATTAAACTTCTAAGCAAGCCTTCTCTGTAGCAAATAGCACAGGGTCGAGAAGCATAGCATTAAAGTGTTTTGACCTGTGCCAAAGGAGAAAGGGGTCAGTCGACTGCTAATTCTGGACAAACTCAGTACGCTACTCGCTACGAGCGTTGATAACGTTCCAGCCCGCACCAGCCGCGTTATTGGCCAGCCATTTCGTCATACTGCCGAACTGACTGCCTGTATTGAGGCCGATCCACCAGTCGCCGTAAGCGCCGTACCGGCCACCGATGTCGGCATACGCGTCGTTGTTGAAGTAGCCGTAGAAAGTGTTCCAGCCCGTGCCGCCAGCCTGCCCGGTCAGCCAAGTGTTAAGGCTGTTGAACGAGCTGCCTTGGGTATTGGTGCCGATCCACCAGTCGCCGTTCGGTCGGTAGAGCCCACCGATATCGGTGTAACCGTCGCCATTAAAATCGGCGCTCAGCGTGTCCCAGTCGTTGCCACCGCCTTGGTTAGTTAGCCACTGCGTCATTGAGCCGAACGAGCTGTTGCCCTGGTTGTTCGCGATCCACCAACCTCCACTCGGGCGATATCTGCCGCCAACATCGGTAAAGCCGTCATAGTTGAAGTCGCCGCTGAAGGTGTCGCTGTCGTTTCCGCCGAGTTGCCCATCAAGCCAAGTCCAGAACGAGGTGAACGACAGGCTGCCTTGGTTTATAGAAACAGACCATCTGCCAAGCGGCCGATACTTCACGCCGAAGTCAGCCAGCCCGTCGCCGTTGAAATCACCGCCCAACACATCGTAGTCGGTGCCACCGGCTTGTGCCGACAAGACCTGCTGCATGGTGCTAAAAGTGTTATTGCCTTGATTTAAAGCCACCCACCAGTTGCCGCTGCTGATATCCCGGGCAGCAATATCCATGTAGCCGTCGCCGTTGTAATCGCCGTTGAGGATACTGACGCTGGTGCCAATCAGCTGGTTGTAGAGCCAAGCATTCATTGAGTTGAAAGCCCCACCCGTGTTCACCCCCACCCACCAGCTACCGTACGGCTGATACTCCGCAGCCAGATCAGACAGCGTATCACGCGTGAAATCAGCCAATGGAGAAACATTTACTGTAACCTGCGAGCTCGCGTTCCCACCTGGACCGTTGACAGTGATGTTGTAAGTTGTAGTCCGCAGTGGCTTGAGGCTGGCGCTGCCACTAACAGACGATGCCCCGAAGTTACTGCTTACTACACTTGTTGCGTTCGTTGACGACCAGGTCAACGCGACCCTCTTACCCAACTGAGAGTAGATCTTGCTTGCCGATAGAGACACCGTGGTGTTATGACTGGCAAGAGTTGGAGGGTTGGTGGACCACAGGTAGTCACCCGAAGAATAGGGATCCACCGCTGTTCCTGCTAAATGGTTGCCATCCCCTGCGTTAATCCGCGATTCAAAATGAAGATGGTAAGGCGACGCCCAGCGCGTGCATTCCCCTTGCTGGTTATATTCCTGACACCACGGCCCTCCTGAGTTCCCGGATTTCGCTATTTCCTCTCCCTGGCTAACATCTGCTCCATTTGCCTTCAGCGAGGAGCCGAGATGAGCATAGCGCGATCTGTGACCTGCGGTGTGCTTTATTGCGAGCAGGTTTCCGTAATTGCTCGGCCCAGGGTAGTAGTAGTTCCACACTTCGCCGCCTGCTGCCGCAGCCACCGATGTATCGTTCGGCAAAGCATAATCAACCCCTGTGTGGCCATAATAGCATCCAAAACCACAGGTGACGCTTTGGTTCGAGTAGAAGGGGAGGACATAAGGCCCCAGAGCATATGCTGTTGAGGCATGTCGTATTCTGAGGAACCCGAAGGGAGAGAAGCGTAAACTAGTAGCAAACCGGTCAAACTGATTATCCTGCTTAAGACCAGTGATTGCATATACCCGTAGTCCTCTCGCTACGTAGAAATTGGGTGAGGGCTCGCCCATTGCATTCCTCTGGTATGCTCTTCCTTCAACATTGCCATATCGCTTGACGGTTCCGGTGTCGTTCTCGTTCGGGTTATACCGACTTATCCATTGTTGTAGGGGTAGTTCTTCGCGGTTATTGAAAATGGCCACGCTAAGGACCGTTGCCTCATCTCTCGCATTGAAGCGCAATTCTCTCAAGAGCCTCGTGTTCTCTTGCGTGATCTGATCTGCGTCATACGCAACCGGGTGAAGGCTGGATGGGTGACTGACCGAGAAGGCATATCTATGGTCGCTATACTCGGACCAGGGGTCATCAGAGCCCGATGTAGCACTAATTGGTGGGAGGACAATCGACAACAGGCTCAGCGCAACTACGCCTGTCGCCAATATCCACTTTCGCAGTCGCTTCATCACCTGAGAAACCTAAATGAAGACAAGATCCGTTCGAATTCTGTGTTTCCGGGAGTGGAACTGAGCGCGTATATTCGTTGGATGAAGATCGTATAGATATTTGTAGCTTTGGAGCCCATGGCCGTCTTCTCGAATTTTCGGGCGGGCTCACCGTCCACTGTGACTTCAGCGTAAGTGTTTGGATTGGGGTTATATTTGTCAATCCACTTCCCTAGCTCTAGACCCTCAACATTGCTGAACACTCCAATCGAACTAACTCGTTGGCCATCGGCTTGCTGTATTGTTACCTGAAACAGTAGCCTCGTGTTCTCCTTTGTGAAGGCTGACGCTTCGTCCTCTGTTAGCTGCCATGCCGGTGGATAGCAAAGACTGAACCGAAATTCTGAGTTTGTATATTGTTTCCATTCGGAACAAGGATCTTCTGGAGTAGGAGAATTGACAGAAGCAGGGGGAGTCTCGGTGGTTGATGGCTTACTGTCGTCGGAGCTTTTGTTTTTTGAATAGAAGCTGTATGCAAAATAGCCGGCACCGAGCAAAGCTAAGGCGACGATGGCGATCCAGAAGCCCGGTCTACCCCTAAAGTTATCTTGAGGCATTCTGCTTCGACGCTATGCCGCGCGTCTGCGTTTGTCAATACGCACAAAGCAGGGCAGTATCGCCAAGGCGTTCCACTTGTGGTGAGTGAGCTATGTTCTCATCTTCTGCTGCTCGCAACAGCATTCGGGCCGAACTGTTCATACATCCTTCTCAGGAATACTAGCCAGTTCGTAGCCGTATCGTTATCTGTTGTTGGGTTCGTATATTCGTTTCTGCAGTCCACTTTCACACGCAAGGACAGCCAGTATAAACGAAGACCCCAGTGGTAGCTGGGGTCAATCGGAATCGTGGTCACGATTTGAGGTCGTCGAGCTTTGTGCTCGGCGTATCTTCGTACCACGGCAGTTCGTCAAAGAGTTCGATGCAGCCTGCGGGCAACTCAGATTCCTCGGCAGGCATCCAGTTCATCACAAACGCTTTCTCGGTGTTCTGGTAGAGAGTTAGCCGCGAGAGCTCGTGCTCAAACTTCTTAAACCTCTCGTAGCACCGACGAGTCTGAATGTCGATGAACGTGCATTCACGCCAGTCCAGTTTCTCGCGTTCGCAGATTGCTACCAAAATCGCTTCTGCGGAGTTGATGGTGGACGATGAGGTCGGTATCAGGCCGCTGAACACCACGAGCTTATCGCTCACGATATAGGCGACGAGCCCGTTCGGAGTTGACGGCGCGATCGGCTCGTACTGAACAAAGTTAATCTTCAAAGGTCCTCCCTATTGAGCAACCTGCGAGCAGGTACACAATCTCGGCATATTATAGAGGTAACAGGTAATAGAATCCAGGGGGTCACAGGCGCATTTACCGGAAGAGGATATTGAGCTCACTTAAATCAGGTGTGAAATCCTTGATTCCGCCAATATTATCTTTATAATTATCGCTACCCTCGTATTCGCGAGGAAGGAGGTCGTGTAATGCGACTCATTCTAATTGTTCTTTTACTGGCTTTGATCGTGGCGCCAATCGTCCACGCTCAGGCCCCTGACCAGACTGTGACGAAGGCCCGGAAGGAGTTCGACAAGCAGTACCCCAAAGCTAAGGCTACGGGACTGAAGCTATCCGGGAAGATCGTCACCGACAAGTCCGACGCTCTGAAGCCGATCAGCTTTCTAGAAATCGCGATGCCACCCAAGTTTGCCTCCGATGGCGTCATGCTGGTGCTGGCCAAGAAGGGCAAGAAGGAAGTTGGTTACACGCTCGTTCCGTTCGAGGGTGCTACGTTTGCCGTGGCACTGAAAGCTACTTGGGCTGATCGGGCATTGCTCGTCACTCAGCTTCCTGCAAAGAAGGGCACGTTCGACTTGATCGAACTTCGGCTGCTGACGCGTGACTTGCGTCGGGCGTCGACAACCGTTAAGGGCTAGCCAAGCCGCGTCGTAGGCCAAACAGCTAAATAGAGATCGACTTTTGAGCCGGTTCCCGTAAGGGTACCGGCTTTCTCTTTACCTAAATCCAAGAATCAGAGCGAACGTGCCTAAAGCACGAAATCACGGCATTTACTGTACAATTTGTTCAATGAGCAAAAACCCAGAGCGCTTTCCAAAAGACTGGTATAAGAACGCGTTAATCGCGTTTGTTATTTACTTTGTTATCGGGGCGCTTGCTAATCTCCTGCTTAATTACGCAATCTTGCATGGCTGGCCTTGGCGTATTTCTTCAACGTCGTTCGTCACGCTTGCTTCACTTTTCTATCTTCCCGCTCTGATTGCCTTCGGAGGAGCGACATTTAGCGGTATAGCCTTCTTCATACTCTCAATAGTGGGCGAAGTGTTGGTCGTAAGCATCGTACCTTTTATATTTTTAAGAAAAAAACTGCCAAAAACCAAAGAGAGTTTGGTCGCCATGCTCGTACTATTGCTGGTCGTTTTCCCGTTGGTCGGAAAAATACTTTACCTACCAATCTCTAGGCTTAACCCTTACGACTACGCAAGTGGCAATAGGGACAAAACTATCGAACAGCGTTACAGCGACATACCGCTAACGGTTATCTCAGACAAGTTAATTGAACGGTCGATTGTTCCGTCAAAACTGCCGAAACAACTAGAAGTAACATTAGTTATTGACTCTCCGGTAGAAGCAACGAAAGCGAGCATCGACTGCCGTTTGTTCGAGGTGGAATCAGAGGGCATGTATCGCTACATTTCTGGCACAGACGAATTTTATACCGACCTAAATCAGGCAACTGATAACATCGCCTTGAAAAAGGGCAACAATGAGGTTAAGCGAATACTGCCGGTTGTGGATATCGCCGACTCGCCTAGCGCAGCTACATCGCTAAACGACTATGACTGGTTAAGCGACAGTGTAATTTCGAAAGACGGGCCGTACTTCGTCGAGTGTGAATTCGGCAGTTTTTACGTTGGCGACGTCCTCTACTTCACGGACTCAACAAAAACAACTGATTCGCTCACCAAAGTTAACGCCGAGAGCTTAGTTAACCCTCGCAGCACCGCCCGCAGTCTTGGCAGCATGACTGGAAAATACAAAAATATCGTTATCTACCAAACAAAGCCCTATCTGAAAAGCGACTTTCGCTAAAGCATAAATCAACTGCTAACCAGACCCTTGATCGTGACCACAATCCCCTGCTACAACATAAGAACCAAACAGAAGATTTTCGTGGAGGAAAAATGATTACCAAAGATGAATTCGGTCCTGAATACGTGATTGAAGTTTCCGACCCCAACACTGGGATGGTAGGATTTTTAGTGATAGATAACACTGCAATGGGGCCGGGCAAGGGCGGCATTAGGATGACCCCAAGTGTTACTCCCGAGGAAGTTTTCCGTCTTGCTCGTACAATGACCTGGAAAAATGCCTTAGTCGATCTGCCGTTTGGTGGCGCCAAAGGCGGCATTGTTTGGGCGGGCGGCGACAAAAAGAAAAAGGCAATCGTACAATCCTTCGCTAGAGCACTAAAAACACTATTCATCAACAAATATATCGCCGGTCCCGATGTTTCTAGCGGTGAGGACGAGATGAAATGGATTGCTGAAGCAATTGGCGAATTTAAGGCCGCTACCGGCAAACCTAAAGATTACTGCGAGGATGGGCATTGCGGCCTGCCGCATGAACTTGGCTCAACTGGCTTTGGCGTGGCGCATTCAACTCTGGAACTTCTCAAGCATAAATCGATCGATCCAAAGGATGTAACTATCGCCATTGAAGGTTTTGGAAACGTCGGCACTTTTGCTTTTCAGCATTTAAGCGAAGCTGGGGTGAAGATAGTCGCTATTTCTGATTCAAGGGGTACGGCCTACGACAAAAACGGCCTCGATCTCGATAAAGTTTGGGCGGCCAAAAACGATCGTGGCTCGGTGCGTTATACAGCAGGTGCCGAAGAAATGGAGACCGAAGCGCTCTTGACGCTTGATGTTGACGTCTTGATAACTGCAGCCGTCACGGACGTCATTAACAAAGAAAATAAGGACGAAGTTAAGGCCAAAATGATTGTCGAGGGCTCAAATATCCCGATGACCGAGGCGATAGAAAAAGAGCTTATCGACAGAGGCGTCTTAGTCGTTCCTGACTTTGTCGCAAACTCCGGCGGCGTCATCTCGTCGTATTGTGAGCACGTTGGCATGAAGCCAGAAGAAATGTTCAAAATCGTCGAGGAAAAAATCACCACAACTACACGCGCTGTATTATCTCGCGCTGATAAGGATAAAAAGAGCTTGCGCGAGGTTGCAAATGTGTTGGCGAGGGAAAAAGTTATCGCGGCGATGCAGAAACGCAAGTCTGCTTTCTAACTCGACTTTTCCCTGTCGGTATTCAGGGGTACAATGCCTTGGACATGGCCAAAGACTTTTACGACCACGCTGCTATTGAACTAAAGTGGAACAAGCGTTGGCAAGAAGAAAAACTCTACGAAGTTGACCCTAAAGAAGCCGAGGACAAGTTTTATTGCTTAGACATGTTCCCCTACCCTTCCGGGGAAGGCCTGCACGTCGGCCACTGGCGCGGTTATGTCTTAAGCGATTTCTACGCTCGCTATTGGCGTCTGATGGGCAAAACCGTGCTTCACCCGATGGGCTTCGACGCTTTTGGCTTGCCGGCCGAAAACGCGGCGATAAAAAATATGACCCACCCGCGCGAGTTCACCGAAAAAGCCATTCCGACATTCACCAACCAATTGAAACAAGTAGGCGCCGCCTACGATTGGTCAAAAGTAATTAACACGAGTACTCCAGATTACTATAAGTGGACGCAGTGGCTGTTCTTACAGCTTTATAAGCACGGCTACGCCGAAAAACGTGAGGGCTTGGTGAACTGGTGTCCGAACGACCAGACCGTGCTTGCCAACGAACAGGTAGTAGACGGCAAATGCGAGCGCTGCGGCACCGTTGTTACTAAAAAGAGCCTCTCGCAATGGTATCTCAAGACGACAGCACTGGCTGACGAGCTACTTGACGGCCTGGAAGAGGTCAACTGGCCAGAACACGTCAAGACGCTTCAACGTAACTGGATCGGGCGTTCTGATGGCGCTGAGATCGTTTTCGGTAGCACTGCAGGCGAAATTAAAGTATTTACCACACGACCCGACACCATTTTCGGTGTGACGGCGATCGTCCTGGCACCGGAAAACCCGTTAGTCGCTAAGCTCACCAACGACAAAAACCGCCAAGCAATCGAAGGGTATCTAAGTGAAGTCAGAGCGAAAACTAATATTGACCGTCAACAACAAAAAGAAACTGCCAAGACCGCTGTTTTCACGGAAGAATACGCTACCCACCCCCTGACGAACGATAAATTGCCGATATGGATCGCTGATTATGTGCTTATGGACTACGGCACGGGCGCGGCGATGTCCGTACCGGCACATGACGAACGCGATTTCCAGTTTGCCAGAACACATAACCTGCCGATTATTCAAGTTATCGCCCCAAAACTGGTTCAATCAACAGAACCAGCCAAATATCGTCCCGACGAGCCAACCGCAAACGGTCAAAGCGTGATTGTTTTCGTCAAGCACCCAACAGAAGACAAGTATCTCGGCCTTGACTGGAAAGAGGGCTCCTGGGGCGCAAAAACCCTACTGACGGGCACGATTGACGATCTTTCGCCGGAAGAGACGGTAGTTAAAGAAATTCGCGAAGAAACTGGGTATAAAAACGCTAAAATATCGCAAAAATTAGGAGTAATTGACGGCTTGTTCTACCACCTACCTAAGAAAACGAACAAACTGGTACGCGGACACGTGTTCCTCGTCGAATTGGAAAATGAGGAACAGGACATAGTTGACAGTGCTGAGCAGGCTCGGCATGACCTGGTTTGGCTCACAAAAGAAGATCTAGCTAAATTTCTAACACCAGAGACGCATCAGTTTATTCTACGCTGGCTTGATGCAGGCTTCACACCATACACTGAAGCAGGAACGTTAGTTAACTCGGGTATATTTGATTCTTTGGAAAGCGATGAAGCTTCGGCAAAGATAGTCACGTTACTAGAAAACGATAATAAGGGTAAAAAGGCAACGACGTACCGCTTGAGAGACTGGCTGGTCTCACGTCAGCGATATTGGGGCGCGCCGATCCCGATTGTTTACGACCCGGACGGTAAGCTACACGAAGTTAAGGACGAGCATTTGCCACTTTTACTACCCGACGATGTCGACTTTTTACCTGGCGGTGAATCGCCGCTGGCGCGCTCAAATGAGTATCAAGAACGGGCCGAAAAGCTTTACGGACAAGGTTGGCACTTTGAAACGGATACGCTAGACACCTTCGTCGATTCTTCTTGGTATTTTTTGCGCTATTTGTCGCCTGGCGACACTTCTGTTGTGTTCGACCCTGAATTAGTCAAAAAATGGCTGCCTGTCGACCTTTATATCGGCGGCATCGAGCACGCAACGCTTCACCTGCTGTATGCGCGCTTTATTGCCCGTTTCCTAGCTAAGAACGGCTACACAGACGCGTCCACAGCCGAACCGTTCAAGCAACTATTTAATATCGGCATGATTACGCTTCACGGGGCAAAAATGAGTAAGTCTAAAGGTAATGTTGTCTCACCAGACCCGTTAATCGAACACTATGGCACGGACGCGCTGCGAGGGTACGAACTCTTTGTCGGACCGATGGATATCGAGGCCGAGTGGAATGTTAATGGCATTAACGGAATCCACCGCTTTTTAATAAAAGCTTTCCAATTTAAGGAAAAAGTTGTCGACTCACCAGCTGAACAAGCAGAAACAGCGGCATTCAATCACTACCTGCGTGAAGTGAACAAAATGATTGCCGGCTTCCGCCTAAATACCGTTATTAGCGAAGCGATGAAATTAATTAATAGCTGGGGCTCAAAAGCGGTCAGCGAGACAATATTCAAGGAATTTCTGATCACTCTATCCCCTATTTTCCCATACTTAACCGAGGAGCTTTGGGAAGCTATGGGCGAGAAACAATCCATTTTCCACGCTAAATGGCCTACCTCGGGAGCAGAAGCCGCCTCAATGAAAGAACTATCAGTTCGCGTTAACCATAAACATATCGGTATTCAACAAGTTGAGGGTAATGAGTCCCAAGACGAAGTTATGGAACTAGTTCAGACGTCAGATTTCAAAGAAAAGGTTCCAGTTTTAGATAAAACACGCATCATCTATAAGCCGGGTCTCTTTATAGACTTCGTTTCAGACACAGCATAAGTCTAGTTTTTAGGTGTTTTTTGAGATAAAATTGTTTCTAAATGGCCGAGCCAAAGAAAAGACTCTCAAAAACACGAACCCACTTGCGACGCGCGCAATATAAGATTAACGCGCCAAAAGTGGCGGTTTGTTCAAATTGTCACGAACCTAAGCTTCCGCACATCATTTGCCCACATTGTGGCTTTTACCGCGGAAAATTAGTGAAGAGTAATGCGCCGACGAAGCGCATTCGCCTAAACGCTACAGACGAAGTAAAATAGTTTTATGTCGGTAAATAGACATCTTTCACGCACCATTGCAATGCAGTCGGTGTATGAGTGGGATTTCCATCCAGAAAAACCTGCCTGGGAAATTGCCCAACGTGTTGTTCAGCCCGTGGAGAAAGACGTCGATATGGAATATCTCAAGAAAACTGTCGAGGGCACAGCCGCCGCGGTTGAAGAAATTGACAAGCTTGTTACGGAAGCTGCTCCAGAATGGCCGCTTGATCAGATCTCGATTATTGATAAGAGTATTTTACGCATTGCTGGCTATGAGCTACTTAAGAGCGACGAGATCCCGCCTAAGGTCGCTATCAACGAAGCTGTCGAGCTTGCCAAGACTTTTGGCGGTGAGAACTCATCTAAATTCATAAACGGCGTCCTGGGCACCTTATACCGCAACAGTGACCGCTTTGTGCCTGAGGAAGAAGAGGGAAAAACTGATGAACCAGATCCAGCTGAAGCAGCTTGAAGACTTTCAGGCTAGGCATCAACTAAAATTTAACGATCCCAACTTACTGCGAACGGTTTTCGTACACCGGTCGTATTTAAATGAATCACCCGAAGACATTCGCGAGCACAACGAGCGCTTAGAGTTCTTGGGGGACGCAGTTCTTGAGCTAGTCGTTACTGAGTATCTCTATAAAACTTACGACAACCCCGAGGGTGAGCTGACAAATTGGCGCAGTTCGATAGTCAAAGGCGAAGTTCTGGCAAAAGTTGCGTCTGATATTGAGCTAGGCCAGCAGCTCTACCTTAGTAAAGGTGAGGAAAAATCCGGCGGCCGCTCCCGAAGTCTAATTCTAGCTAATACTTTCGAAGCTCTAATCGGCGCGATTTACCTTGATCTGGGATACGAGGCCTCTTCTAAGTTCATTCATAAGTACTTGATCGCCCTTTTACCTGAGATTATAGAGAAAAAGCTCTACATCGACCCAAAATCACGCCTACAGGAGGTGTGTCAGGATGATCTTGGCGCTACGCCAGAGTACCGTGTGTTGTCAGAGGAAGGTCCGGATCACCAGAAGCAGTTTGTTGTCGGCGTCCATGCTTCGGGCCGTTTAATTGCTAAAGGCACTGGAACCTCAAAGCAGCGTGCCGAGCAAGACGCTGCATCTATCGCCCTGACGACTTGGCCGAAAAACAAACGTAGTTAGCCTCGAGCTCCAACTAAGTAGGTAATAAAAGAAAGGCGCCGGCCTTTGCCGACGCTCTTCCTTTATTCTTAGCTTACTTTCTTAACGGCGTAGGTCGTCACGAATTCGTTTGACCAGGTCGTTCATGTGGGATTGAGCGCCTAAGCCAAATGACAAACCGAAACCGATTGCCAGGGCGGCGATAAGTCCAGTGAACATAATCACGATGAACTCACGAGCAACACCTAGGGCAAACATCGCTGTTATCGCGATGAAGATGTAAAGTGACCAACGCACTAAGGCGTCAACTACTTTACCTAACGTCAAACCAAGGCTGTCAACAGAAACTCGGGCGAGCTTTGCGAGAACATCTGTTAGCAAAGCACCCAAGACTACGAAGACAGCAACGCCGAGGACTTTAGGCACATAGAGCAAGATGCCTTCAAAGAACTCGCGCGCTCCCTCGACCTTAAGTACGGCTGCTGCCGGAATCAAAAAGGCCAAGATTACCACCCATTTGACAAACGCACCGGTAAACTCTGAGACGTCAGTACGTAGCTTTGCACGTCGCAAAACTTCGGTAAAACGGCTCTGATCGGCCAACGATTGCAAACGAACGGCTTGTAAAATCCGGGTTACTACATAACCCAAAATCATTCCCACAATTGCACCTATTAAAGCAATAATGACGGCGCCTACAATGTTGGGTGCAAAATCAACAATGCGGTCCCATGTATTTTGGAGAACATCTCTGACTTCAGTTCCCCATGTATCGATCACACTCATTCGACTCCTTTCTTATTATTTGTGATCACTTCCAAACGCGTGTCTCTGGTCATTTCATTCCCAAGAGAGCCACCGGACTCGTTGAAGTGCAATTTGTGCACTGTGACGAATATCCAGTAATTAATATACCTATACCCATCTTTGTCAAGAGTAGAGCATATATTAGTTAAGGTACAGCGAGCTCAAGATACTTTTTCTTTGCTAAATTCTGCTCAGCCCAAAGAAAAAGCTTTTTCATTTCTGCCGCCGAGGCAGTGTTGGTGTATTCTGCTGTATTCATGACTACACCGATGAGTAACCGATCGCCCAATCGGTAGGCGGCAACTAGGCTATGCCCTGCTTCATGCGTGAAGCCGGTTTTCACCCCTAAAGCATTCGGCATGTAGTACGGGGTGTCTGATTGAATAAGACGGTTGGTATTTTTTAATTCATGACGCTGCTGTCCATTAACTGAGGTAACCACTTCCTGCGGTGTGCTGACTATCTTCGAAAGTGCCTCGTTCTTAAGCAAAATCCTGGCGATATGCGCCAGTTCACGCGGCGTGGAGCGGCCTTTTTCATCATCTAGGCCAGCTGGATCTGACAGGACGGTATTCTTGAGGCCGTTTTTCGCCACGAATTCGTTCATTTTTTTAACAAATGTCTGGTAGTCGCCTGTTTTGCCTGAATATGCTTCTGCGATTGCAAACGCAGAGTCGTTTCCTGAATTTATAAGCAGCGCCTTGAGGAGGTTTAGAACAGTTATCTTCTCGTCGGTAAGTAAATTAACCTTCGAGCCCTCTATTCTTGTCGGGAAGGCGGTAGTTGTTGTCACATCGTCTAGTTTTAAGTTCTCAACGGCCGTAAGAGCGGTAATCATTTTGGTTGTTGAGGCAATAGGAATTGAAAGATCACCGTTACGATTTACCAGTATGTCCCCAGTTTCGCCATCCATCAAGATGTAAGATTTGGCGTAGATCGGTGCTGCGGGGGCCTTATCCTTTACGGCAAGGTATTCCTCGACACTATCTAAGCTTGCTAAGCTCGCCGTCTCAGTCGAGCCACTCGCAGAAGCGATTGGAGCGGTACTCCCTGAGCGAAGAAGAAAAAGTATTACGAGCAACGTCACTAATGAGAGAATGCGTGGTCGGTGACGTGTAGGTGTTTTGACGTAACTATTTAGCATCAGCTCTCTTAAGCCCCAACTCCTTTAGCTGTGACTCATCGATCGGGCTCGGGGCATTCATCATCAAATCACGACCGTCGCCCGCTTTAGCAAAGGCGATAACGTCACGAATTGAGTCTTCTTTCAGCAATATTGCGTAAAGCCGATCTAGGCCCGACGCAAAGCCACCATGCGGCGGCACGCCATACTGAAATGCTTCGATCAAATGGCCAAATTTAGCGGTTATCTCATCTTTACTGTGTCCTAGAAACTCAAACACTCTTTGAAGTACCTCAGGTTTGTGAATTCTAATACTGCCACCTGCAACCTCGCTACCATTTAGGACAAGGTCATACTGCTCGGCGAAGGCGTTCTTCGGGTCTTTCTCGAATTTATCCTCCCACTCCGCTGCTGGCGCGGTAAACGGATGGTGAACAGCTCCCCATCGCTTGTCGCCCTCTTTGTACTCAAACATTGGAAAGTCGACAATAAACGCAAAAGCCAGCTCATCAGGGTTGTTTTTATCTTTACGCAAGTCTGGTCGGTCGGTACCGTATTGCTTCATAACTTCGGCGTATTTCAAGCGCGGGAATGCAGCAAAAGTTAAAGATTTCTCCGGGAAAAGTGTTTTGACCAAATCTTTATAGGCGTCTTCCAGTAGCTCTAGAATCTCTTCCTGTGAACTAAAACTTAGTTCAACATCAAGCTGGCTAAATTCTGGTTGGCGATCGGCTCGGGCATCTTCATCGCGAAAGCAGCGAACGATCTGAAAATAACGTTCAGCGCCGGCTACCATCAGGAGTTGCTTGTACTGTTGTGGAGATTGCGGCAAAGCGTAGAAGTTGCCTGGCATAATGCGGCTCGGCACTAAATAGTCTCGTGCGCCTTCAGGCGTTGATTTGGAAATGTATGGGGTCTCCACCTCAATAAAGTCCTTATTAGTGAAGAAATCACGGATGAACTGATTCATTCTGTGCCTGGTGCGCAGGTTTTCGGCCATTTTGGTGCTGCGTAAGTCCAAATAGCGATATTTTAATCGCACGTCCTCTCCAACTTCGCGATCGTTCAAGGGTAGCGGTAATGGTTTAGCGACTGCCTCAACAGTTAATTTATCAACTTGTACCTCAACGGTGCCACTAATAATATTCGGGTTTACTAAATTTTGAGGACGTTTAGTAACCACACCTTCAACACTTATAACCGACTCGGGAGTCAGGTTCTGCACATCGTTCAACAAGGCGTCAGTTATGACGAGTTGCGTAATGCCCTTTCTGTCACGCAAGTCTATAAACGCAACCTTAGAGTGAAGACGAATAGTTTGCGCCCAACCACGAAGAAGGACCTTCTTGTCTACCTGCTGGTTAACTTCATTACTTAGTACCCGTGAGTGGTTTGTCATCTTATCTCAAATTTTACAGTAGTCTCCAGGTTATGGAAGATCTCCTCCTGGATTTTATTAGCCTCCTCGTCGGTGAGTGTTCTTTCTAGGCTCTGGAAAATAAGTCGAAAAGTTAGAGCAGCCTTGTCGCTACCTAATTTTTCATCAGAAGTGTATGTATCAATGTGCTCGACGACAAAAACTTTTCCCTCTCCACCAAGCTTTTTGACTATTGTGGAGGGCTGAATAGAAGAGTCCATCACTAACGTTACGTCGCGCACGGCAGGAGGAAACTTACTGATCGGCCGGTACTTCGGCAATTTCTCGATTGGTAGTACTTCGTCTGTCGTACCGTTAACCGTAGGAATTGGCAGTTCAGCAAAATAGACCCGTGACTGTTTGACGTCGCATTCATCACGGTCTGTTTGCGACACTTCTTCAAATCGTAATTCCGTGCCTAACACGCTTGATAATTTTTGATTCAACTCCTGAACTGCAGAGTCTTTGTAGCCGCTCGTAATTATACCTAGATAATTTTCTTCCTCAGGTTTAAAGACGTGTCCGCATTCATAAAGCATCGATTTACTTAAGTAAGGATTGCGCGCCAGGGTTTGTAGTAGGCCGTATTTTAGGGTGGGTCGCATTGCCGTTTGCGCCTTATTTCGAGGATTCTGGAGTTTTAGTGATCCTTCGGAAGTAAACGAATAGGACATTGTTTCGCTCAAGCCATATTTCGCCAGCAGACGTTTGATATCAAGGACGTTTTCGTACTCACCACTCTTGGCTGGAGCCTGGTTAGTGAGAGGTTTATCACCCAGCTCGTTCAAACCGATCATTTTCGCTACCTCTTCAGCTACATCGGCCACTATCGTCACGTCTTGTCGCCAGCTCGGTACGGTTAATTCAGGCTTGTCATAAGAAAAGCCAAGACGGTTTAAGTTTTCTAAATTCTTTTGGCTTACACTAACGCCGAGTACTCGGCTTATTTGTTCGGGCAATACCTCAATAATTGTGCGGACAGCCACTGCTTTATAGGGCTGGTAGCCACTTATTTTCACTCTTGGAACGTACTTTGTAAGCAAATACGCCACTCGCGATAACGAGACGCTGGCAAGTTTAGGGTCGACGCCGCGTTGGTTGCGATATGAAGCTTCGGTGTGTACTTTTGCTTCACGGCTATTGCGTCGAATAATTGCTCCGCCAAAAGTTGTCGCTTGAAAAACCACATTAGTTGTTTTTTCGCTGACGGCAGAGTTTTTGCCGCCCATCACACCCATGAGATCAACTACTTCATTGTTGTGGCGCTGTATCAGCAGGTCTTTCGGTAATTTATAGTTCTTACCGTCGAGAAGCATTACTTCTTCCCCCGAGCGAGACAAGTCTACCTCCAAGCCGCTGCTGATCTTACCGTAGTCGAAAACATGTAGCGGCAAGCCAAGTTCGTAGGTTAAGGCATTTGTGATATCGATCAACAGGTCTTTTGGCTGCAGCCCCAGAGTGGCTAGATATGCTTTAATTTCAGGAGGGCTTTCGGTGTGCTGATAATTGTCGATTTTAAGTAATTCATCGGCAGTAATAAAAGCCTTAGCTTTGTCGGTGATATTTAATTTTATGAAATCCGCTGGTTTCGGAAGCGGAGCGATTTCCGGCTCCGCTAGCTCGCCTAACTCAGTAAAATGAGCCGACAAATCACGCGATAGTCCGTATAACGACAAGGTGTCGCCACGATTGGGGAAGATCTTTACCTCAAGCGTATCGTCACGAACTACTTCGGCCTCATGGCCAATACTGGAGAGCTTATCCGCCAGCTCTTCGTCTGACCACGACAGGCTAGGTAAGAACTTCTTTAGGTGAGAACGCTTAATAAGCATTAGAATTGGGTTAGCAGACGATAATCGCCTGATAGTGGCAATCTGACGTCATCAATACCAGTCATGACGCCCAAAAGCCGCTCTAGGCCCATCCCAAAGGCAAAGCCGGTGTATTTCTTCGGGTCAATCTTCATGTTTCCGAGCACTTCTGGGTGAACCATCCCTGCGCCAAGTATTTCTTGCCACTGGCCACCCTTTTTTCGAAAATCTAATTCGATACCCGGCTCAACAAATGGGAAATAGCCAGGGCGGATGCGAAATTCCAGCGACTCACCGATCAAGTGCTTCATCATCTCCTTCAAAGTACCGATTAGGTGCTGGAAGGTAATATCCTCACCTATGACCAGCGCCTCTACTTGGTGGAATGTTGTGTTATGACCTGAATCAGTCGCCTCGTTGCGATAACAACGGCCTATAGAAAGCAAACGAACTGGGGGCTTTCGGCTTTCCATCGCCCGCAGCTGCATATTTGAGGTATGAGTTCTTAGCACTCGTCCATCCAGTAAGTAAAAAGTGTCGTGCTCATCCCGAGCCGGGTGATCGGCAAACACGCGCAGCTTGTCGAAGTTATACTCTTCACTCTCAGCTTCCGGCCCTAAAACGATCTCGAAACCAAGCGGCTTGAAGTACCCAACGACGAGCTCGGCAGTAGTGGTAAGTGGATGAAGGTGCCCAGTCATTTTAATTTTAGGACTGTCCGCTTACGTAGGATTAGCTCTGTTGCGATGGCGAGCAAAAACAGAACGATGAACGTGGCGGTGTTTAAGTAATCAACGCTACGAATCGCCAACAAGGCGATTATCAACAGGCCGCCTACAAGACCAAGACGCATCGCGCCAATAGTACTCTGCCAGCTCGGGATAGCTTGTAGTTTAAGGTAGTGAAAGCTGTATGTGGCAAAGAAAATAATACCGAAAACCGCGACTAGTAACGCTAAGTAGAATAGCGCGATCACATCAGCACTTGTTGGCGCCGTGTTAAATAAAACGGTAACCACTGTTCCTAGAGCAAAAATTGTCACAGCGAATATTAAGAACAGTAACACCTTCGTTTTCATTGTTTGTTATCCAGCTTGCTAAATAGCTCGTCGATTTTCTCTACTTCCCCGGTTTCAATTAGAAAAGCTAATTTGGGCGTGTAGCGGGTTTTGACGTATCTTTTCATAGCTGTCTGGATCTCGTGACGCTTGTTCTCGACTTTGGTTAAAATTTCTGGAGTAGTTTTAAGCCAAACGCGTCCGTGTTGATAAGATGGGTCAATCAAGACATAACTGACTGAGAGCTCAACTATATCCGGAAACTCCCTAAGTAGGACTGCGCCAAGCGCTTTTTTATAGGATTGATTGACTTGCTCTAACTTGTTTTTGGCCATGGCTTGAGCTTATTTTCTCCTGATACTACTAAACATTCAAGCAACCAAAAAACCGGCACATCTGCCGGTTTTTTATTAACGCTTTGCCCACTGTGGGGCGCGTCGAGCTTTTTTCAAACCAGGTTTCTTACGCTCAGTAATACGAGCATCACGAGTTAAATAGCCAGCTTTGCGAAGAGTTGAGCGGAAGTCTGGGTTTAATTCGACTAAGGCTCTGGCAATACCTAGAGCAATCGCATCTTTCTGGCCAGTAATTCCCCCGCCGCGAACAATAACTTCGGCGTCGAGCTCGCCAATACGTCCTACGAGTTCAAAAATTTGAGTTACTTTACGTGGCCAAGGCTTTTCCTTGCCATTGACGGTTAAAGTTCCGCGACCAGAATGAATTCTGGTTTGAGCAACTGCAGATTTTCTTCGGCCTACTCCAGTAAAAAGGTCGTCAGTTTTAGGCATTAGTTTCTCCTTGTTCGATTACTAGGCGCTTCATCCAGCGCGTACGTAAACGGTTGTTTGGCAACATATTTTTTACAGCATGTTCAATTATTCGTTCAGGGTGAGTTTCCTTCATCTCTTTGTAAGAAATTTCACGTAACGCTCCCGGGTACTGCGAATGTCGGTAATATTTTTTCTGCTCGGTCTTATTACCGGTCAGAACTATCTTACTGGCGTTTTTTACAATAACCTTATCGCCGTGATCTTCATTGAAAGTGAAACCGATTTTATTTTTACCGCGTAGAAGTACAGCGATCTCGGTAGCGAGACGGCCCAATATCTTTCCTTCAGCATCAATAGTGTGGGTTAGGGGTTTAGATACGGTCATGATGTCTTCTTACTAGGTTTAGCTGCCTTTGGTTTCGCAGCCTCTTTAGCTTCGACGGCTTTTGGTGACTCAACTTTTAGTGGAGCTATGAGCGCGACCATCGTCTGCGGCGCATTATCACCCTTACGGTTAGCAACTTTTAAACTACGCACAAACGTTGTTTCGCTGTCTTTATAGCGAGGCAATATCTCTTCAAAAACCTTAGCGATTGCTTTCTTATCAAGTAGGGTTGAGTGTGCCACTTTTTTTGCTCCCAGATCTTTATTGCGAATGGTGTTAAAAAATCGATTTGAGAACGGCACTAAATTGCGCGCCTTAGCGCTTGTGGTTGTGACAGCTTCGTAAAGTACCAATGACGTTAGCTGGCTCCGTAGCTCGGTCTGCTGAAAATCAGATAAGGCACGAACTACCCGGTACATTGTTACTTAACCTTTTTAGCAAGTTTCTTGGCAACTGCCTTTTTGGCTTTTGGCTCTTCGGTTATCTCAGCCTCAGAAACTTCTTCTTCAGAGACCTCGGTCTCAGCTTGTGACTCACCGCCAGAGAGGACGGAAAAGTGGTCAACGAGAATTGCTGAAGACTGTTCCAGCGCCTGATGTGGCGTAATAGAACCGTCTGTCTCAATCTCGATAATTAGTCTGTCAAAGTTAGTCATCTTACCAACACGGGTGTTCTCAGTGTTGAAGTTAACCCTTTTGACTGGTGAGAAAGCAGAGTCGATGGCGATAACACCAATTGGCAGCTTCTCTTCTTTGCGCATCTCGGTTGGGACGTAACCGCGGCCCTTCTCAACGGTTGCTTCGAGTAAGAGCTTGCCACCGGAAATTAGTTCCGCAATCGGTAGGTCTTTGTTAATAATTTCCACACCTGTTGGACATTTAAAATCACCAGCTTTGGTCTTCTTCTCGCCCTTAGCGTCAAGAATTATGACCTGCGGCTCATCTGACTCGACACGTAGACGGACTTGTTTGAGGTTAAGAATTAAATCGACAACGTCTTGGCGTACGCCTTTGATGGTCGTAAATTCGTGATTAACGCCGTCAATGCGGATAGATGTGATCGCGGCACCAGGTAGAGATGACAGCAAAACGCGACGCAAGGCGTTACCGACAGTCAAACCAAAACCTGGCAGAAGTGGTTCGACGACAAAAGTACCAGTGTCGCCGCTGGTGTCCTGGACTTTGACCTGCATTAATGAAACTTCAGGTAGTTGGTAAGACATTTTTATAGTACCTCCAAATTCAATATTTCTTGTAAATTGTACCAGTTACTTTGAGTGCTATCAAGATATGGCATTGCTATTATCGTGAGTAGAACTCAATGACTTTTTGGGTATCAAACTCAACTGCGATAGCTTGAGCTTGAGAAGTGAGTTTGAAACGTTCCATCTTACCTGGAGTAAAACTCAATTACCTTCTGCGTATCAAACTCAATCGGTAGCTCAGTTTCTGTCGGCAGGGATTTTACGGTAATTTTTAGCGCCTTTTTGTCGACGTCCAACCAGTCAAGTTCGACAGTTTCAGGCCTAAGCTGAACCAACCCCTTGTCGTGCGGCTCAATTACATCACCTGCTTTAACGGAAATAGAAGGAATATCAACGCGTACACCGTTTAGTCTGAAGTGGCGGTGTCCAACAAGTTGACGAGCGTGAGCTCTGCTGAGGGCAAACCCAGCCCGGAAAAGGACGTTATCAATACGACGCTCCAATGATTCAAGCAATGCTCGGCCAGTTTGACCGTGCTGTTTTGTGGCTGTTTCGAAGTAGCGGCGAAACTGTTTCTCTCGTAGACCGTAATTGTTACGGAGACGCTGTTTCTCTTGTAACTGCGAGCCGTACTCGCTTATTTTCTTCTGTCGGGATTGTGGCTTTTGAATTGGCATCTGATTAAACCCTTCGGGCTTTCTTAGGACGGCAACCGTTATGTGGTAACGGGGTGACGTCTTTGATCTCAACGGTCTTTAGACCAGTGCCAACGATCGCTCGCAGGGCAGCGTCGCGGCCATTTCCGGCGCCGGAGACGAAGACGTGAGCTAATTGCGGCTCGTAGGGGGCGATTTTATCAAGTAGGTTCTTCATCGCGATGCCAGCGGCATACGGCGTGCCTTTTTTTGTCCCTTTGAAGCCCGAACCTCCTGATGAAGCCCAACCAAGAACTCGACCCGTACGAAAAGAACTGGCGGTAATAATTGTGTTATTAAATGAAGCGTGAATTGAGAGACGAATTTCTTCGACTTTTTCAACAGGTTTACGGGATTTTGGAGCTGATTTCTGGGTTTTAGTTGCCATTTTTAAGTCTTGTCTGCGGCTTTACGCTTTCCGCTACCAACAGTAACCCGTTTGCCGCGTTTCGTACGAGCGTTTGTTTTGGTACGCTGTCCGTGTACCGGTAAATTACGTCGATGGCGAACGCCGCGATAGCTGTTAATATCTTTTAATCTCCTGACATTTTGGCTCACGACCTGACGTAAATCGCCCTCAACTGTGTATTCTTTTTCAACAATGGTACGAATCTTATCAATCTCGGTCTCGTTGAGCTCAGAAAACTTCGGATTGGCCTTGATGCCAGCTTTTTCGAGAATAGTTTTGCCGTTTGAGGGACCGACGCCGTAGACATACCCTAAGCCAATCTCGACTCGTTTGTTATCTGGAATATTCACACCGGCAATTCGTGGCATATTTTAACCTTGACGCTGCTTATGACGTGGATTCTGGCAGATAACATAAAGTACGCCCCGTCGACGGACGGTTTTACACTTTGAGCAACGTTTTTTTGTACCTGCATGAACTTTCATTAATTAGTATAAGTGAGCTTCCTAAATAAGATTTTACCTTAAATATCCCTATTTGTCAGCCCTGGTTCTAGGTTAGACGGCGCGTAATTCTGCCCTTAGTAAGATCGTAAGGACTGAGTTCGACCGTTACCCTGTCTCCAGGTAGGATTTTGATACGGTGTTTTCTAATTTTTCCTGAAACGTAACCTAAAACACCCTGACCGTTATCCAACGTAATGCGGAATTGGGTATTTGGTAGCGCTTCGTCTACCTGTCCGTCAACGGCAATGACACCTTCTTTTTCCATTCAGGAGCACAATCGCGGACTCGGAAAAACAATCCGGGACATTTCGTTGTTGGACATCTGTTGATAGTATGTCATTTCTTGCTCGTTTTTTCAACGGGGGCGCTGAGAACTACGGGCTCATCCTCTGTAATTAGAATGGTATGCTCAAAATGAGCCGTAACCACGTCCTCTTTCGCGGCAACAGTCCAACCGTCGGCAAGAATAACTACCTTCACGTCGCGAATAGCTGTGATAGGCTCGACGGCAATTACCATACCGGCCTGGAGCGCTACTCCCTGTCCTGGACGACCGTAGTTGGGTACGGTGGGCGCCTCTTGAAGCGTGGTGCCGACGCCGTGCCCGGTCAGCTCTTCGATCACAGCGAATCCCGCTTTCTCGACAATTCCTTGTACGCACGCGCCGATATCACCTGTAGTATGACCTGGTCGGCATAGTTTAACCGCTTCCTCGAGCGCAATTCGCGTAGTGTCGATAAGCCGTTGGTTGGTGGTAGTGATCTTACCGACGCCGTATGTACGTGCCGTATCGACTAGCATGCCATCGTTGTTGATACCGATATCAACCGCTACAACATCACCATCATCAAGTTCGTAGTCATACGGAATCCCATGAACGATGGCTGAATTAACCGATAGGCAGGTTGTCGCTGGGTAGCCTTTGTAGCCCAAGAAAGCGGGCTTGAAACCCGCCTCTTTAATCCGTTTGTTTGCCAGAACCTCAATTTCAAGTAGATTTCGTCCAGGTTTGATAAAGCTATTTAGCTCTTCAAAAAAATCGTACGCGACGAGGCCGGCTTGTTGCTGTTTAGCTAATTTCTTAGGATCCATTAAGTAACGGCTCGAGTTGTTCTATTATATCCTCACTTACTTGCTCGACAGAACCTGAGCCGTCAACTTCAAGCAGTCGGTGATGCTCTCGTATGAACTCAAGCACCGGTATTGTTTCGGCGTGGTAGGTGGCAAATCGTTGTTTTAATGCCTCCTCCGTATCATCGGCGCGGTGCACGACCTGCCCGTTTAGGGTTTCGGTTCGTTTTCTTATACGCTCCAACGCCGTTTCCTGACGAAGATTGACGAAAACTCCAATAACCTTCATGCCCGACGACTCAATCACTTCCTGGACAGTACCCCATTGTTCCAATGAACGAGGGAAGCCATCAGAAACAAGTCCGGCCCGAGCGCTATTTTCTTCGGTAAAGTTAACGAAGAGCCTGTTCAAGTAGTGGTGCGGTACAAGTACTCCTTTTTCCATGGCAGACTCAATATCATCCGATCCCGGCTTTTTGGCGGCGACATACGCACGCAGTTGCTTCCCAGCCTCAAATAAGGCCATGTCGAATTTTTTCGCCACCATCTCAGCCTGGGTAGTTTTGCCTGAGCCTTGCGGACCGCTGACAATAACCAAATATTTCATTCGCTCCTGCTTTCCACATAGAGCAGCACCCACAGGCCTTTTTGTCCTTTAGTTTTAGGTTGAACTAGGCCGATATAGTTGAGTTTCCCCTCGCCCTTAGCTTCAACTAAGGCCGTGCCACGCGAGTAATCTGCCTCCATAAGTTTCATTTGATCATTTTCGTCAATATTAAAATACGGCACAGCGTTCTTCTTCACAACTGCAACTGGGTCGTACCACTCGCTCGAATCCTTGTCACGGAGCTCTCTATTAAGCTCGGAAGCCTTCTCTTCGTTCAACGTGAAATTGACCCGGTAGTAGTCGGTCTCGCGACTCAATTTAGGTATCGCGAGCGGATAATCAGCCTGTATTAAGTTCTCATCCTTTAAACCGTTTGCAGCTTTAACAATGAGCCACGAAACGCCCATCTTCTCACCAATCGCAAATAGTGATTCTTTCGGCTGAACTTTATAAACGTTTGACGGGTAGCTTAGCCGGCCTTTTGGTTCAGCCGGAGCGGTTAAACCGTCAATTTTGTCCGGACCGCTCGACTGTTCTTGTGGGAGAGAATCGGCTTGGAAAGTAGGTTCGGCGCTATTCTTACTTTTACTCGAGCCACTCTTATTGTAGAAATATAACGTTGAACCGCTCAAGAAACCGAACACAATAAGAACCACGAAAAGGGTTAAGGGTGAGGCGCTCATCAATCGGATTGTATCATGAGGCTTTTAAACAGTGTCGTAACGTCTTAGCGAGATTTGGCCGGCTAACTGACGACTGGTGTCGATCACAACTGAAACCACGATTAAGACGCTAGTGCCGCCAATCACCAGCGACGGCATATTTAGCGTGCCTTGCAGTATAGTCGGCAGCACAGCAATCACTGCTAAGAAAATAGCGCCAATGACTGTAATTCGACTAATCGTATATTTCAGGAACTGTGCGGTTTCTGTTCCGGGCCTAACTCCTGGAATAAATCCACTCTGTTTCTGCAAATTTTCTGCCAGTTGTTTAGGCTCGATAATGATATACGTGTAGAAAAAGGTGAAAACAAAAACCAGCACAGCGTACATAATCGCGTAGTACGTGTCGTTACCAACAAATGCGGTAACTTTATTCGAAAAATCGACCAAAGACTCCGATTTGGCCGTACTTAAGAATCGGGCAGCGACAGCGGGGAAGGTTAGAAAACTTAAAGCAAAAATAATCGGTACGACGCCAGCCGTGTTGACTCGAAGCGGCAAGTAGCTATCCACCGGCGAACCTAAACCGCCGATCGGACCGGCTGAACGCTTGGCGTAGGTAACCGGAATTTTCCGTTCGGCTTCATTGATGAAGATAATAACCGCGATGGTAAGTAGAGCGATGGCGGCGAAAATAAGCACGCTTATGACAGCGCCCGACTCAAAAGTATTGGCGGTATTCACAAGCTGTTGCGGCAAGCCAGCAACGATCCCAAGGGCAATAATTAACGAAATGCCGTTCCCTATCCCCTTCTCCGAGATTAATTCGCCTAACCACATCACGAAGACACTGGTAACAGTTAAGGCAAGCAGAATTAGAAACATCTCTTGTCCACCGATATTGGTAAGCACGTTCTGGCTCTTCAGCAGGGCGATCATGCCGTAGCCTTGTACTACAGCTAGCGGAACGGTCAAATAACGACTGTATTGGTTCAGCTTTTCCCGCTCAGAACCGCCCTCTTTGCTCATCGCGTCCCAGGCAGGTATGGCCTTAGTTAGAAGCTGAACGATGATCGAGCCGGTAATATACGGCCCAACGCCTAGTAGGTCGATCGAAAGCTGCGACAACGCACCCCCGGTAAACAAGCTAAGTACACCAAATATTTGGTTCTCAGATTGACCAAGGAATTGTGACAGTTGCTCACGATCGATCTGGGGAAGCGGAATATGAGCGATAACTCTGACTAAAGCAAGTATAAAGAGCGTGAAGAAGATTTTGTTGCGTAGATCCCGGCTCTTAAAAACCTGAAGAATTGTTTCCCACATTGTTAGCTAAGTCGTATCATATCCGCACCAAGCTCCTCAAGCTGTTCGTCCCAGGCGCCCCCACCCTGAAACTGAATCATGATTTTTGTAGGGACTTTGAAACTTTAATTGAATCAAACGTGACGGTAACCTTCAGGTCTTGACCCTTGATAAGCTTAACGCCGCTTGTAAGTTCGGTTTTGCGAGCGATATTCTTCTCAACAATCGTCGCCGGGGAAACAACTTCCCCTTCTTTATAGAAACGGTTTACCAGGTCGGTAGTTAAGACGTACGGCCGTTTGACCTTGTGGCGAAAACCTCTGACTTTTGGCATTTTTCGCCATAGCGGCGTTTGACCACCTTCAAACCACGGGCTTATTTTGGAGTTAGAACCAGTACGAGATTTCTGTCCTTTCGTACCACGACCAGCAGTTTTACCGCCGCCAGCGGAAATGCCACGTCCAACCCGTTTAGCCTTTTTGTGATGCTCGCCTTTAAAGAGTTCAGTTAGGCTCATGATTTTCCTCTTTGTGTGACGAACGTATTGCGGGCTTTAAGAATTTTCAGTGCATGATACGTGGCCATGGCGCTATTTAAGGTGTTGCTGCTACCAAGAGCCTTACTAACGATATTTTTAACACCGGCCAATTCCAAAACAGGTCGAACCGCGCCGCCGGCAATAATGGAGTGCCCCTTCGGAGCTGGTTTGAGTAATACCGCAGTCGTTCCGAATGTGTAACTGACCTGATGTGGGATTGTGTCGTTAGTTAACGGAACAACAATCACCGTTTTCATGGCAGCGTTAGTTGCTTTGGCGATAGCGCCCTGAACGTCATTGGCCTTGGCAGTAGCAACACCTACTTTGCCGCTAAGGTTGCCAACAACCACCATCGCTCGGAAGCGAATACGGCGACCACCAGCAACAGTGCGCGATATGCGATCAATAGCAATTACTTTATGGTCAAACGACGGCTCGGGAGCGCTGACAGTGGTTTCTTCCAGAATTTCTTTGGTTTCGTCTCGTGTCATGATCTCCTTAAATCTTTAATCCTGCCTCGCGCGCTGCTTCACAAAGTGCTTTAACTGCTCCTGAATAAGCAAAACCAGCACGATCGAAGACTGCCGTACTGATTTTGGCATCCTTGGCGAGTTTTGCTATTTCGGTACCGACAGCTTTGGCTTTCAGACTGAGGCTGCCGCTAGATTTTAACGAATTGGCGGCGACGAGAGTTTTTCCAGTTGCGTCATCAATTAACTGGGCATAAACCTGATTCAAACTACGAAAAACTGTTAAGCGTGGGCGCTTAGCGTCACCAACAACAGTGTGTCGGAGTTTGGTTTTGATGCGCATTCTGCGTTCAAGGGCAGTCATATTACGCTCCCGCCTTTACGGCTTTACCTTGTTTCATACGTACCTGTTCGCCCTGGTAGCGGATACCTTTGCCTTTATATGGCTCCGGCGGCCTGACGGCGCGAATTTCAGCGCAGAATTGACCGAGTTTTTGCTTATCGGCTCCGGAAATACTGATGATATTTTTTTCAATTTTGACCTGGAGACCCTCTGGAACGGGCATTTTTACTGAATGGGTGAAGCCTACTTGTAAAACTAGCTCCGGCCCTTCTATAGCAGCCCTATAACCGATACCAACCAGCTCAAGACGTTTCTCGAAACCGGCTGAGACCCCAACGATAGCGTTACGGATTAAATTGCGGATCGTGCCGTGCAATGCTTTGTGCGGCTTAGCGTCGCTAATTCGGTTAACCAAAATTTGGTTCTCTTTCTGCGTAACAATGACACCGTGCGGCAAATTTACTTCAAGCACGCCTAAACTCCCGCGTGCGGTAAGCTTGGTTGGAGTTAACTCGACGTTGACACCCTCTGTTACTGGTATAGGACGAATTCCGACTCGTGACATTACCAGACCTCGCAGATTAATTCTCCGCCAACCTTTTGTTTTTTTGCTTGGTTGCCGGTCATCACACCTTTTGGCGTTGAAAGTAAAACTGTTCCTAAGCCGCTGTGTGGCGTCGGAATTTCAGCGGAGCGAACGTAGCGACGGATTCCTGGCTTACTGAGACGCTTGATATGAGAAACTGGCGTATCCTCAGCTAGGGTAATTGTCAGCATGTACCCTGACTGCTCAAATCCCTGAATGAAACCGAGCGTTTTGAGCTGCTGGGCGATTGACACCACAACTTTAGAGCTACGGACATTGATAACTTCCTTGCCGGTAGCGCTGGCGTTACGGATTTGTGTAATTAAATCAGAAACAATATCGGTAAACATTACCAAGAAGCCTTTCTGACACCAGGAATTTCACCCTTAGAGGCACGTTCACGAAAACAGATGCGACAGATATCAAAAGCCCGCAAATAACCGCGATTTCGGCCACACAAAGCACAGCGGTTAACGTGTCTAACCTTGAACTTCGATGGTTTCCTGGTGGTGAATCGTTTGCTTGCCATATTATTCAATTAATTTTAGTCGATTTTTACAGGTAAGCCAAGGGTTTGAAGTAGTTTGAACGACTTCTCGCGGCTAGAATTACGAAAATTGAGTGTGATTGACATACCGAACGGCTTATCGAGGGCGCTGTGGCCGAGCTCGGCAAAAGGAGACGTATCGCCGAGGCCGATATTTAAATTGCCCTGAGCGTCGAAGCTGCTAGCAGCAAAGCCACGGAACTCACGGATTCTCGGCAAGGTAACGTTGATCAGACGATTCAGAAAATCGTACATCTTACCGCCGCGCAGCGTCACTCTCATGCCAACTTCTTCGCCTTCGCGCAGTTTGAAACCAGCAATCGACTTGCGCGCTTTGGTGATAGCTGGCTTTTGGCCGGTAATTTGCTTCAACGCGCCTTCAACGTAGGCTAACATATCCTTATTACCTCGAAGACGGCCAGTACCGACGTTGACGCTAATTTTCGCCAATTTCGGCAAAGCATTAACGTTATCCACCTCAAGGATGCCAGTAAGATCCTGACGTTGTTTGCTATATCGCTCTTTGAAATCGATTAATGACATGGTTATTTTTCTCGTCGGACAATGTCGCCGCTTCGCTTCGAAACTCGCTGCTTATCACTACCCTTAATGGCGTAACCGATTCTAGTAGGTTTGTTCTGAGCCGGGTCAAGTAACATAACATTACTAATATGAATAGGCAAAGTGATGTCGATGATGCCACCTTGCGGGTTCTTGGCCGACTTTTTAAGGTGTTTTTTGGCCATATTGGCACCGACTACTACGACTTTGTGTTTTTTCGGTAATACTCGATCAACTAGGCCGGTTTTACCCTTATCCTTGCCTGCAATAATTAGTACCTTGTCGCCTTTAATTATTTTCGACATTTTAGAGTACCTCCGGAGCTAGCGAGACTATCTTAGATAAGCCCTTGTCGCGGATTTCGCGAGCAATTGGGCCAAAAATACGTGTACCACGTGGTGTACCGTCAGGGTTAATGATTACCACGGCGTTATCGTCAAAACGAATAGTTGAACCGTCTTTACGTCGATATGGTTTTGTTTGGCGCACAATCACGGCTCGCACAACCTCTTTTGCCTTAACATTTCCGCGGGGGATTGCTTCTTTGACTGAAGCTATAACGACGTCCCCAACCTCAGCAGCGTCTGATTTTCCCTGCTGAATAACCTTAATGATCCCGACGAAACGGGCTCCGGAGTTATCAGCAACTTTGACGCGGCTTCGTAATTGGAGCATTACTTGGCCTTTTGTCCCTTGTCGGCGTAACCAGTGATCTCCCAGTTTTTGTGGCGACTCAATGGTTTCGTTTCGGCGATTACAACCTTATCGCCAGTTTTGTAGGCGTTTTCTGGGTTATGAACCATAAAGCGAGCGTCTCTGTTGTAGCGCTTTTTGATTATTGGGTGAATTTTTTGAGTTGTCACGGCGACAACAGCGGTTAGCTGCATTTTGTCCGAAACAACGATTCCGGTCATTGTCTTACGCATCTTGAGGCTCCTTCTGCAACGCTTGAGAAACTTTTTCGTCACGAATAGTCATCATTTGGGCAATCTCCCGCTTTAAATAACGTCGGGACGAAACGTTCTTTAGTTTGCCGAGCAATTTTTCCTGGTCAATTTCCAGCAAGCGTTTTTTGCTCTCGCTTATTTTACCGCTAATCTGTTGCGGTGTCATCCTTCTGGTTTCGCTAATAAAATCACGACGATGAGCCATTAGATCTCCTGCTCCTTGCTGATGAACTTGGTTTTAACGGGTAATTTGTGGGCAGCGAGACGCATTGCTTCAGCCGCAATTGATTGCTCAACGCCACCGAGCTCAAAGATAATCGTGCCGGGTTTTACAACTGCCACGAAATGGTCCAGCGCGCCCTTACCACCACCCATGCCAACTTCAGCTGGTTTAGATGTGACTGGTTTATGTGGGAAGACGCGGGTCCAAATCTTACCACCACGGCGAATGTACCGTGTCATTGCCCGTCTCGCAGCCTCGATCTGACGGCTGGTTAACCAGGCGCGATCCATCGCTTTTAAAGCATAGTCACCAAAGTCAACGCTGAAACCACGTGTTGCCGGGCCAGCGTAGCTGCCCTTGCGAATTTTGCGGTGTTTAAGCTTCTTTGGTAATAGCATTACTTCTCCTCAACCACTTCCTCGCGCTCGCCGCGATTAACCCAAACTTTCACGCCGATAACTCCGTAGGTGGTCTTGGCGTGATAGACGAAGTGGTCAATATCAATATTGAACCTGGAAAGTGGGATCGAGCCGTCCTGGAACTTCTCATTGCGGGCGATTTCTGCACCGTTTAGGCGTCCTGAAACGAGGATTTTAATTCCCTTAGCGCCGCTGGACATCGTTCGTTCAATCGCTTGTTTGCAGGCACGGCGATACGGGATACGTCGTTCGATCTGATTCCCGATGTTCTGGGCAACGAGAGTTGCTGACAGATCAGGCTTACGCTCTTCGGTTATATCAAGCCTAACCGCTGGCATGCCCTGGGGATAGAATTTACTCTGCAATTCCGCTTTCAACAGGTTAATGCCTTGCCCGCCACGACCAATAACCAAGCCTGGTTTGCTGGTTGTTAATTTAATTTCCAGGCGGTCGCGTGAACGGATTATCTCCACTCTGCCAATGCCGGCATTGTTCAGTTTTTTATTGATGTAATCGCGGATTTTAATGTCGTCGACAAGGTATTTACGAAAGTCGCTCTTATTGACAGCAAACCATTTGCTACGCCAGTCGGCGTCCATGCTCATGCGGTTACTAATTGGGTTCGTTTTTTGGCCCATGGTTTACTCCGTTTCCTCTTTCTTGACTGCTTTTGAAGTTTTCTTTTTAGTTTTTGGCGTTTCGTTCTCGGTTTCGGCGACCGTAATAACTAAATGTGCCAAATGTTTCAGGTAACGATTGGAACGGCCGCGAGCGTTCGGGCGCTGTCGACGGATTTTTGGGCCGTCAGTAGCGGTAATTGCCGAGACAATCATTTTTGCCGGATCAAACTGTTTCTGTTTTGCGGCAGCTTCCGCCATCTTCAGAGCCTTATTGATGTCATACGCGGAATGTTGCGGCATTACAGACGTCGTGTTTAAGGCATCCGTTAGGCTTTTACCCCTAACTAACAAGACAATCGGGCGAAGCTTACGGGCAGAGTGACGCAAGAAACGTAGTTTGACAGTCACGGACATCACTTAGCTCCCTTTGAGGCGGCGTCTTGAGCTTGTTCTTTAGCCATCTTACCGCCGTGAGCACGGAAGTTACGGGTTGGGGAGAACTCACCAAGCTTGTGGCCAACCATCTCTTCCGTCACCAAAACTGGCAAAAACGACTTACCGTTATGGACACCGAAAGTAAAACCGATCATTTCTGGGAAAATGGTTGATCGACGACTCCAGGTTTTAATGACCGTTTTTGCGCCAGCACTCATTCCGTCAAGTTTCTTGAGTAGTTTAGGATCGCAATACGGGCCTTTTTTGAGTGATCGTGCCATTACTTTTTCTTCCTTCTACTAACAATAAATTTGTCCGTCCGCTTATTGCGTCGGGTTTTAACACCAAGAGCGTGTTTGCCCCATGGAGTTTTTGGATATTTCAAACCAATCGGGTTAACTGCCTCACCGCCGCCGTGTGGGTGGGAATTTGGGTTCATGGCTTTACCACGAACTGTTGGTCTCCAGCCCATATGGCGAACACGGCCAGCTTTCGAAAGACGTACTAAATTGTGAGTTGTGTTCGAGACCCTACCAACTGACGCCATACATTCTATCAAGATTCTCCTGATTTCTGAAGAAGGCATCCTGATATAGGCGTATTTGCCTTCCTTGGCGGTAATTGTTGCCGAAGATCCTGCAGAACGGACAGACTGGCCGCCACGGCCTGGCTGCATTTCAATATTATGAACTTCGTAACCAACAGGAATGTCTTTTAGTTTGTTTCTGGAACCATGGGAAAACCCTTTGGTAACCCCGGAGGTTAGAGTGTCGCCAGCCTTCATATTTTCGGTGGCGAGGACGTATTTTTTGCTACCGTCCGGCATCTCCAAAAGCGCGATAAAGGAGCTGCGATTTGGATCGTACTCGAGTGCTTTGACAGTTGCCTTACCTTCGAATGGCAAGAATTTGAAATCAATAATGCGGTATAGCCGTTTAGCACCACCACCGCGGTGACGAATTGAGATGTGTCCCCTCTTGTCGCGGCCAGCGTGCTTCTTCAAGCTTAGTGTCAGTGACGACTCAGGTCGCTTTTTGGTTAGTGCTCCAAACTCGGTGTAAGTCATGCCGCGGCGGGCGTTGCCGGTCGGTTTAACAGCGCGTGGCATTAGGCTTTCTCCTTGTCAGCTTTTCTATCTTCTTTTTTCACTTCGAAACCAGGCAGCTGTTGGCCCTTTTTGAGCTGTATATAAGCCTTGCGGATGGCTGATTGGGTGCCTTTACGAGCTTTAAAACGAACCTTTTTCGCCGGTAAATTAATGATTCGTACGCCAGTAACTTCAACGTTGAATAGCTTTTTAAGGTCTTGAGCCACTGAGGTCTTTGTGGCGCCTTCAGTAATTGTCATCACATACAAACCCTCGCTCATTTTGGCAGCGGATTTTTCGGTTAATAGCGGTTTAATAACAGAGTACATTTATTTAGTCTCCGCTTTTTTAGTTGCTTTAGGCTTAGCCGGGGCTTTTTTGGCTTCTGGGAACAATTTGTCGAAAACTTTTTGCTCCATCACGACACTTCGCTCAGAAACAAAGTCGCCAATCGATAAATTCTCAACTGTTGTAACAGATACATTCGGCAAGTTGTTGGTTGAAAGTAGTAGCTCTGGCTGAATTTTCTCTGTGATAAGCAAAGCGGCGCCATTTACTTGAAGCTTTCGCAGCATTTCGGCAGCGGCTTTGGTCTTAATTTCTTTCATGGCGAGGCTAGAAACGGTCTTAACGTCGTTTTTAATTGTATTGAGTATTTCTGTAAGTGCTCGGCGCTGCATTTTCTGTGGCAGCCTGGTCTTATAGTTACGCTCCTTCGTTGGGCCGAAAACTTTACCGCCACCAACCCAAATTGGCGAACGTGACGAGCCGGCTCGGGCCCGCCCGGTACCTTTTTGTCGCCAAGGCTTACGACCACCACCTGAGACTTGACCACGAGTTTTAACTGCAGACGTTGCAGCGCGTTTGTTGGCAAGTTTAGCCAGAACGGCTTGTTTAATTAGCGCTGAATTCGCGCCTTTTGGCTTAGTCATTAAAGCTCCTAATCACCAGATGACCCTTGGCTGGTCCTGGCACGGCGCCTGAAACAATCAAAAGATTTTCGGTCGTGTCTATTGAAATAACTTTATTGCCCCGTACGGTTAGGGTTTCATGGCCCATATGACCGCCCATTTTTTGACCTTTAACCACGCGCTGTGGCCGCTGAGCTCCAATTGAACCTGGGCGACGCTGATGAGAGTGACCATGGCTAGCCGGCCATCCAGCAAACCCGTGTCGCTTAACGACGCCGGCAAAACCCTTACCCTTAGTAGTTCCCGTGATGCTGACATTTTCGCCAACTTTGAACTGTGAAACAGAAAGCGTTTCACCTTCCGGTGAAACGTCTTTGAAGCTTTTGATCCTAATGCCGCGCTTTGAGTCGAGTTTGGTGGCGAAATGACGCTGGGCCTTAGCTGTTTTGCCAGCTGTTTTCACTCCGACGAGAACTGTATTTTCCTTATTCTCAAGTACTTTATTGGGTTCGGCGAGAATTACTGTAGCAGGAACCAGACGACCTTTGTCGTCCCATACCTGTGTCATGCCAACTTTTTGACCCAATATTGCTTTCATGAAAACTTTCGTGTTGTACGGCTTTAAACCGAGCACACATTAGCGATATTTTCGCATTATCCTTTAACAGAGTCAAGCAAGCAGTACTTAATATTATTCTGTCGGTGTTGAGTATCGCCCTTGCCCATGATAAAGTAGCAAACGACACGCTGACTGAGACTAGATCGGAGCCAGTGGACATCGACCTTCCTGGCTCCAGCGCCTCGCTCCGGTGGCAAGTTCTGGCTACTTCCCGCTTGCCCCGGGGCGCAACGATTCCGGCCGCATAGGCCAAGGCCCTCGCACCCAAGCGAGGGCCTCTCTTTAGCTCCTGTCTTCAGATTTAGGCGAACGCTACCCGCAACGGCACAAAAGCAAAACCAGGCAGCTCTCGTTGAACAATGCCCGTCAAGGTTTTTTTGATCTGATAAATCGAATTTTGAATCGGTATCACTAATGTTCCCCCTTGTTTTAACTGGCCCAGTAATTGGCTCGGCATATCTGGTGCACTGGCTGAAACTAAGATCCTGTCGTACGGCGCTTCGACTGGATAGCCCAATTCCGTGCCACTTGCGCGAATTTCAGCCCAGGGTAAATGCAGCTTGGCAAGATTCTTCTGGCCTAGGACAACAAGATCACCCTGACGCTCTACGCCAATTACTCTGCTAGAGGGTCCAGCGGCGGCAGCAACGAGTGCGGTAGTCCAGCCAGAACCCGAGCCAACGTCAAGAACGACATGTCCTGGTTGAGGCTGTAGCAGCTCAAGCATTATCGCCACCGTGGTGGGTTGCGAGATTGTCTGGTTGTGCCCGATCGGTAGTGGCGAGTCGTAATATGCCTGTTGGAGATAGCCTTTCGGCACGAACAATCCCCTATCTACTTCTTCGAACGCCCTAATTAAATGGGTTGACTTTAAAACCCGCCTGGCAACTAACGACTCAACCATAGTTTCGTTAGATCTCATGTGGGCATCCTGTCACGACGCAAGGGCGCAAACAATGTAAAAAGTTGCAGACGATCTATTTTTCTATTGCGTTTTACGTGACAAGGCCGCCCGTTGCGGGGCGGCCTTTGCGTGGTTTGGAGCGATATCACAGGATTCAGTTGAAAGCACGGGATAGGTGAAATCAGACTTCCACCTCTTGGTAATCGCGACAGGCGAAGATCTTGCCCGTGTACCTCGGACTGAGTGCGCTCTCACGCGCTTCAGCGAGCATGGCGTTGATCATTTCGTCTGTCGAGAGTGGATCGTGGTGAGTCAGCCCTAATTTCTTAGCGCCGACGGTGCGGGCAACTTTGACGCAATAGTCGGGGGTGCCGTGGCCGAAGCCCGACGTGCGTCTGTCGTAGGTCTCGCGGGAGTACTGGCTATCCATCACCAGCAGATCGACACCCATCAGGTGAGGTCTGAGGTGAACGGGCACGCCATCGGTGTTCTCGTGATCGGTCAGAAAAACGAATACCTTGTTGGTTGGTCGTTCTTCAAAGCGATACGAGATTGTCCGTTCAGGGTGCTCGGTGCGCGCCATGCGCACAACCAAACATTCCCTGATGTCGTAGAAGCCGCCACCTAGCCTGATTTGGCTCGGCCGGTGTCCTTCAACGCCGTCGAGCACCTCGACCCCGACCTTACGTACACCGCCTTCCGGATGGAAAACGATCACGTTCGTTTGCGGGGTATCGAGCGAGTGACAGCTAAACCGGTTGGACACTAGCTTGAAACTGACAGGGTGGAATGGCGGGCGCATGATGTGTTGCATCATTTGCTTTGGGCCAATACCACTTTCGACTGGTCCGTAGAGCTCGAACCTAATCTTTGGCGAGTAGACCGCAGGGGACAACAAGATCCCCTGGGTGTGATCGTGATGATGGTGCGACAGCAGCATGTGAATCGTGTAGATGCCCTTCTGCAGCAGCTCGCTGCTCAAGGGCATAAATCCACTGCCGCCGTCGACAACCAGGGCGAACCCGTCAGGCAAACAGGACGACTCGACTTGGAGGCAGGTAGTGTTACCGCCGTAGCCGTTCATCTCTTTGCCGCAGACCGGGATGGAACCTCGGGTTCCGAAGAACTTTACTTTCATCTTTACCTCCATCGCGTCTTACGACAACTGAAGAGCCTTGTGAAAGTGCTACCAAACCGCCCCAAGGATACTCCTGGGTCATAAACTCGGCAATATGAGATTGGCCAAGATACAACAATGCCCACCTTGTGAGGGTGAGCATTGGAATGTCGGTTGCCGTTACTTGGCAACCAGGGTGACGTTGTCGGGCACGATCACGACGCGGCTCTTCCCCTCCATGGCCGGGGCAGAAACGTGGCCAAGTTCGAACGGCTGCAGACCCTTGTTGCTCATATTCGCCATCACGAAGCGGTAGTCAGCCTCGTCACAAATGACGACACCGGCCAAACCGCGGTTGTAGTCGCCGTAGGCATCCTCGAGCGGCATGCTGAGCGTCTGCTCCATCAGGGTGAAGATCGGCGGCACTGGCGGCAGCTCCTCGATCACATAGTCGAACGGCACCGCAGCACGCATGATCTTGGCCCAACCGTGACCAGTGATGTTGTTGATCATCCTGACCTTAAGTTTCGCCTTGCGAAAGGCGCGAACCGCCGGAGCGACGAAGTCTGTCTTTTCCATCAGCGCCTCGCCAACAGTCTGACCGCCTTCAAGCTCCGTCATATAGCCGTTTGGCAACGCCGGAATGAACTTGGTGTGCACCAACGTGAAGCCGTTGCACATAAGCCCGTGGCTCCGCCAGCCGATGATGCGGTCACCCACCTGCACCGTAGTGCCGTCGTAGACGTGCTCATCGTTATAGATGACGCCCACTGCTGAGCCGGAAAACACCGCTTCGTCCTCAACGATCGTGCAGTGCAGGCCGGCCGTTTCGCCGCCGCTGAACCAGGATTTCGCCAGATCACAGCCCTCATGCCAGCCCTTGTAGAACTCTTCGGTGCGCTCCGTGTCGTCAAACCACTGCTTGCCTTGATTGGCAAAGAACAGCTTGATATCGAACGGCCGAGCACCGACAGCCGACAGGTCGTTCAAGACCATCGCCAGTGCGTCGTGACCAACAACCCTATAAAGGTTGGGCCCGCCGCTCTTGCGCAGCTGCTCGGCATCATGGTACTTGGTGCCAAGCACTTCATTTACGTGAGCAATCTTTAGAAGTCCGCACACGTCATTAACCGAGGCACTTAGGCCAAGAGTTGGTTCGTGGGGCGTGATACCGCTGCCCTCAAGATTGCTAACGGTCTCGAGCGTGATCGCTTGTCCACGCCCGATGAATTGGTCGTAGGCCGATTGGCCAAAAGCTGCCGAATAGCTGGCATCGCCAGGTGTAGTACTCATCATCATCCTCCGTACCCGAAACTGGTAAGAACAAAGCAGGAATCCTCCTGCTCGTTGTGCGACCATTCTATCTGCTAACTAGTTTAAAATCTAGCGTCGTACTGAGTTTCAGTGGCAAATGATTATATTTCGCTTCGGCCCCCCCTTGATGATTCAGCTAAAAAGTGCTATCATTTTCGCCACGTCACCAAGATTGATTCTTCGGTGAATGGGAGGAACACACCTTACATGGAAACGCCAACTGCGCATCAAGCGCCTTCGACACCAGCTTGGGAGGTTTTGCGCAATTCGGCGCAAGCACTCCTGGGCGAAAATCCGAGCAAAGACGATCGGCTCATCTTCCTGGCCAATATGTGGGCACGGAGGAACGAAAAGATCCCCGACAAGGAGCGCGAAGCTCTCATGCCGTTGGTGCTAACCGCGGCCGCCGTGCTGAACGACGTTCAACTGGACGACTTTGCCGTCGACTTTCTGCACTCGCAGATGGGTCGTGAGGCGCTCGGGAAGATGCTCGAGACCACAGGTCAGTGGGAGATCAAAGACTGCTCCTGTGGCAAGTCGCCCGGCTATCACATCATAACGGCAAACGCGCAGAAGCTGCTCGACGAGAGCGTCCACGAGTTCATGAACATGATCTTCGGCAGCCACGGTCGCGTGGAAGTCATCATGGTCGGCGGCTCCGGTCGCTCCAGACCCCATGGTCGCTATCATCGCTTCGAGGACTTTCCGTTCGGCTAAGACCGGGCTCAGACGCTCGGCACCCAAAGAGGCGTCTCCCCCACGGGAGGCGCCTCTTCTCTATTTAAAAAGCTCTTGGTTACCTAGAATCTCTAAAGTTTTTTGCTTGGCAGTTTGGCCGCGTTTTATGACGACAGTGCTTTTTGGAATATTTAAATACTTGGAAATAAGCTCGATAACCGCCGTATTTGCCTGATTTTTTACTGGCATGGCCGTTACTGAAACTGCGTAATGCGTTGCATCGAGTCTTTCAACCGCATTCTCCCCCGCCCCCGCCTTAACTTTGACGAATATTTTCATAGACTTTTACGCTCCGGGAGTTTCCGTTGATTTGTCATAACTCGAAACGATAATAACAGAAATCCTAGCTAAACCTCTCGACTTTCAACCTGTTTCTTGCTAAAATTCCGCCTGCATAGTGCAGCAGATACTCTGCTGTCAACGCCCCTTCACTTGAAGGACATGGAGGAAACACCCAATTGAAGCAGATTCCACTGATTCTTGCCCTGCTTTTTGCCCTTTGCGGCATAAGCCTCGCCCAACTCCCGACGCCTGCTCTGCGGGACGGACAATATGTCTACACTATCCCGAGCAATTTCGACCCGCCCTTGATTGGGCAGTCGGGAATCGATGATCTCAACGGCGCGGCGCGTCGTTGCCGTTACCCATTCTACGTCGTGCTCGTTAGGGACCTGCCGGGATCCGGCGATGGTGACAAACGAGCAGCAAACGCGGTCAACGCGTTGGCGGAAGAGTGGGGTCAGCGATACCCGTCGTTCGACATGGCCAAATCTCAGATCTTTCTACTTGCTTACAATCCGAAGAAATATCGGTTTCTGGCAGGCAGTAAATTCGAGAGCGAGCTTGGTTTTCGCAGCGATGCGCACAAGCCATACACGAGCATCTTCGATCGCTCGGTCCAGTCGCAAAGAAAGGATCCTAAGAACGGCATCATCAATATGATGGAAGCTGTCGACGAGTTCCTTTTCGACCAAACCGACCCAGCACGGATCGCTGCTCGCACCGAAGCCGCGAGGCAACAGGAGGAGCAGAAACGACTGGTAACCGCTCAATCAACGCTCAATGGCCAGATCGAGAAGCTGAGCGAGCTCTTGTCGGACCAGCGCTTCGTTCCCAGCAACACTGCCGGGTACAAGAAGAGCTTGGAAACCGCCAAGGCCGCTCGGCAACGCAACGACCCGATCGAAATGAGTAGTGTAAGTCAGGCCCTCAAGCCCGACATCGCCACTCTCGAAACGTTCGTCAACGACAAAATGTCACAGGCAAGAAACGAGCTCGTCAAAACGATTTTCTTTTGGATTATCGGCATTGGGGCGCTCCTCTTCCTGCTCTCTTACTTGTTCGCACGAGCGAATAAGCTGAGAGTTCTCCGGGAAGAGTTCGACGACATCTTCAAGAAAAGAACTACGGCCACAACCAATGCGGCGCAGCAGTTCTTCGCCTTGTACGGCGACCGTGGTGATATCCTCTCTTTAACCGGCATCACCGGGAAGAGCTTGGATCTTTACCATCGCGTCACTCGAAGTGTCGACGAGATCTTTCTTGGCGTTGAAGCGTTGCGTCAGCACGCCGAGACGTACAAACGACAAGCCGACACGGCTACCTACTTCAACTTGGATCCGCTGACAAGCGCGATCGAGTCGATGAGTAGCGAGTTCGAGTTCGACACTGGCGTCGTCAACAAAAGCGACCTCTTCGAGCCCGAAACGAAGGTGATTCGTGTCAATCCGACCGAACTTACCAAATCGTTACAGGCTCAGTTCGAGAAAGCCGTTGACGGCTGGGAAGAGCTTAAGGCAGCCATTGCCGCTCGCGGCACAACTGCTGAATCTGCTTTCCCGTCAAGCAACCTCGACGAGCTCCACAAGCAAGCCGACGAACTCAGGATCCCGAAGCGCTGGCTGTCCGGCCATCCGCTCGCGGGGGACGAAACCGACGATCAATCGCTGTACGCTCGAGTCAATGCCCTTTCTTGGGACGACCCGATCGCGTTCAACGAAGAGATTGCGGCCCTTAAGGCCAAAGAAGCGGCAGTTATCGAGCAAATCAAGCGACTTGTCGCTGCGGTGAAGCTCGTCTCTACCGATCGACTCGAGGCCGAGCCGAATATCGCTAACACCGTCGTCGATCCAAATGACAACCCTGTGGCGACCTTTGCGCTCGCGAGAAGAGCCGAAGACAAGCTTGCTGGCGTACTAGCCAGCGCGAAAACAGTTGAGGAAGTCGAGGAACACGCCAAAACCGTCAACTCGCTCTATCGTAAAACTGCCGAACAGGCAGCCACGATCAAGAGCGCAGTTGGTGGTGCGGAGTCATCGATTACCAAAGCTGACGCCAAATTGGCCCAAGCGAAGTCGCAGTTCGCAGCAGCTAGTGGGCGACTTCAGGAAGCCCGTCAAAATCACGTCAAGGTCGAGAAAGGCTTTCTGACCAACGCGGAAGCGTTGATTCAAGAAGCCGGGCGAGACCTGGACAAGGCCAAGCGTCAGCTGGCCGAGCGGCGACACCTCAATGCTCGCAACAATGCCGATCGGGCAACCGAAAAGCTCGGTCAAGCAATTGACCAGGCGAAGCGGTCCGTTCGTCACTGCGACGAGCTCGACGAGAAAAAAGCCGAATACCAGAAGCGGCTTGCGTCAATCGACTCGGTTCGTCGATCGCTTCAAGGTCGTATCAGTCAGTACGGCGGCAGCGCCAACCTGGCAAGGTACCGAGCGGACACGATCAACGGCCCAGCCGACTACGTGACGCTCTTGCTCCTTCTCGATCGAACGGAGCAAAAGTGGGAAAACGAGGCGCTTAAAGCGCAGCGAGCCTACGAAGAAGCTGAGCGACAGCGTCTGGAAGAAGAAGCTGCCCGGCGTCGAGCTGAGGAAGACGAAGACCGTCGTCGCCGCCAATCCTCATATGAGAGCAGTAGCAGCTCCTGGGGAAGCAGCGACTCCGGCAGCAGCTGGGGCGGCGGATCCGACTCCTCCTCCGGCGGAAGTTGGGGCGGGGGCGGTGACTCATCATCCGGTGGCAGCTGGTAGCCACCAAACTTGCGGCAGTAATGCCAGGGCCGGGTCCATAAAGGACCCGGCCCTTTCTTTATTGAAAAAGCCTTTATCAGTTGCAGTAAGGTTAAATAAGTCCCCTACGGCTTTATTCGGGTTGGGGATGGACGTATAATTCGCACATGGCACGGCACCTTAGAATCAATCAAATTCGCCAAGACGGCGAAGGAGTCAATACGGATGTTGACGGCTTCGACAAAGAAAAGCTCGACAAGTTGAGGCACCACACGCGCTCTGGCGCACCCTCCCCTTTTCACCAATTGGGGGCGGAGGCGAGAGCTGCCTTGAAGAAGCATACGAAGCCTAAAACGCTCTGGATTAACTTCTGCTGCACCTGCGGTGAGAGAGCGTCCGATGAAGTCAAGCTCGTCAGGCAGTACAAGACACTCGACGTTGTGCGGTGCGAAAACTGCATGCCTCGTCACATCGACACATTCCCAGCCCGGTACTGTATCTATTGCGGTCACAACATCGAACCGCACGAGCCTCGTCAAGCAATCTGCCCGACGTGTCTCGTAGTTCCGGCAGCGCGGCGCTCAACACGCCTGCCCAAGTAGCGTAGTCACCATCTCTCGCGAGTAACCGCTCGCTCCCAAGTATTGGCCGGTCATCACGACCGGCCATTGCCATAGCATATGCTAGGAAATTAGGGGTGTTTGGTAGAATAAGGGAACTAATTATGGATACCGAGAAGTCGAAACAACGAATATATAAAATGAAGGTGGCGGGGGTGTACCCGTTTTATGTTGCCAAGGCCGAGAAAAAGGGCCGCACCAAAGCTGAAGTTGATGAAATTATCCGCTGGCTGACGGGTTATTCTCAAAAAGAATTAGAAGCCGTACTCAATAGCGAAACTGATTTCGAAGCGTTTTTCTCCCAAGCTCCCAAACCCAATCCCAACCGCACTAAAGTTACTGGCACAATCTGTGGCGTACGGATCGAAGAAATCACCGACCCAATAGTCCGCGAAGTTCGAATTCTAGACAAACTCATCGACGACCTGGCCAAGGGTAGGCCAATGGAAAAGATTATACGGGCCTAGTCGCAAGAGGGTTACCTGATCCTATGCAAAAAGTAGTCGATGATGTCGGTGATTACTCGAGAGAGTAATGAAGCAAACCCAGTGAAGGAAACGATGAATATCACGACAATTGTTGAAAAAAACTCGTAGGGATTTAGGGACAACGGAACAAGTGCTGAAGCTAAAAGGAAAAGTGCGCTTACGAATAAAAAGACAACGAACTCAGAGAAATATTCTAAACGTTCTTTTTCTGCGGGTTTACCTACCTCTCGTCCAAGCTCTCTAATAGTTGGCTCATTCTCCAACTCATCCAGATACTCAGAAACATTGTTATTAGAGAATTTCCGCTCACCGATGTACCGATCAAGTAGGGCAAGCTTTGTCTTGAGTATAGTCAGATACTTCTCCGAATTGTCTTGCAGAGATTGTCCTTCAAGGTCCATCTTCTCTCGCAAATAACTAACCGTTAGCACCACCGTGACTAGCAGTAAGAATATTCCCCAGAAAAACAAGTTACTATTATCGCTTCCGTTTTGTATCACAGGCAAAACCGCAACAATACCTGCGGAGATAATTGTTATATGCTTCAGTAGCTCACGTCGCTGCTTAAGATTATCTGTGATATGTCCAACAAACTTATCAACAACCTCATCTCGCAGTTTTGCTGTCCCGAGCCTATCTTCCTTGAAGGCTAGAAAATTCTTATACTCATCACTATTGGGATCCATGTTGTTTACTTAGCACAAAAAGCCCAGGCTTTCACCTGGGGCTTTCTGCGCTTAGGTTTTTTAGTTCAACTTAAGTCTTAATCTCTATGTCTACACCCGCTGGCAAGTCCAGATTCATCAAGGCATCTAAAGTCTTTGGATTTGGGTCCAAGACGTCGATGATGCGTTTGTGGGTGCGGATCTCGAACTGCTCACGCGCGTCTTTGTGGACGAACGTTGAACGGTTGACCGTGACGAGGTTCTTTTCCGTTGGCAGCGGGATAGGTCCAGCAACCACCGCCCCGGTCCGTTCAGCAGTTTCAATTATCTTCTTAGCGCTACGGTCGATGACCCGGTAATCGTAAGCTTTGAGCTTAATGCGGATCGAGGACTTAGCTTGTGTGCGCTTTTCGTTTTTGTGTTTTGATTCACTCATTTTCTAAGGTACAAATTGATGATTACTTGATAATCTTAGTGACAATCCCGGCACCGACCGTTTTGCCGCCTTCGCGGATGGCGAAGCGAAGCTTCTCTTCCATCGCGATCGGATTGATCAGTTTGACTTTGAAAGTCGTGGTGTCGCCCGGGACAACCATCTCGGCACCCTCTGGAAGCTCAACTTCACCGGTGACGTCAGTGGTTCGGAAGTAGAACTGCGGCTTGTAACCCTTAGTGAACGGCGTGTGTCGGCCACCTTCCTCTTTCTTGAGGATGTAGCATTCGGCTTCGAACTCGGTATGCGGAGTAATTGAACCCGGCTTACACATAACCTGTCCGCGCTCAACGTCAGTGCGCTCTAAGCCACGAACAAGCAAGCCAACGTTGTCGCCGGCTTGGCCTTCGTTAAGCTGTTTGCGGAACATTTCAACACCAGTAATAACAGTTTTGGCGGTTGGTTTGATACCGACAACTTCAACTTCGTCACCGATTTTGATCTGACCACGCTCAACACGACCGGTTACGACAGTACCGCGACCCTTGATCGAGAAAACATCTTCGACAGGCATCAGGAACGGTTTGTCAATTTCGCGAGTTGGCTCTGGAACGTAGGTGTCGAGAGCTTCAACTAGCTCTTTGATGGCTTTTTTAGCATCCGCGTCGCCTTCGAGGGCTTTAAGAGCGGAACCCTTGATGATCGGGGTGTCTTTGCCAGGGTACTCGTACTTGTTTAATAGATCACGAATTTCTTCTTCAACCAGTTCCAGAAGATCCGGGTCAGTGACTTGGTCGGTTTTATTCAAGAAGACAACGATGTAAGGCACGCCAACTTGCTTAGCAAGCAAGATGTGTTCGCGCGTCTGCGGCATAGGGCCATCCGGTGCTGATACGACAAGAATTGCCGCGTCCATCTGGGCGGCGCCGGTGATCATGTTCTTGACGTAGTCGGCGTGTCCCGGACAGTCAACGTGAGCGTAGTGACGCTTATCCGATTCGTACTCGACGTGATAGGTGGCAATGGTGATACCACGCTGCTTTTCTTCTGGCGCGTTGTCGATCTGATCAACGGCCTTCTTTTCGGCCTTGCCCTCTTCCGCTAAAACGTTGGTGATAGCGGCAGTCAAGGTCGTTTTACCGTGGTCGACGTGGCCGATTGTGCCGACGTTGACGTGCGGTTTGGTTCGTTCAAATGTAGCTGCCATTTATTTAAACTTCTCCTTTAACCTAATAATTATTTAACTAGTTTGCATATTGTGTCTAGCTTCGCTATTGTACCTGGTTATCAGAAGGAGCGTCAAGGCTCCTTTCGTTAAGACAGGGTGCTGACGTCTTTCCTAATTGTAGCAGCGAAAACTCAAGCAGAGGGGTAGGGGTGCTACTTGCGAAGCGCTGCCCTACCCCTCTGCACTCCCCACCCAAGCACGCCACCCGCAGGGGCGAGGTGAAAACCGCTCGCTGATCCTGTTTCACGGAGCATGGCTCGTGGTTTTTGGGTGATAAGTAAAGAAAAAGGCCTCAGCGCTTGCGCGCCTCGGCCTTCGTATCGTCTTCATTTCGCCTCGTCTTGGATTTTGCGTAACTCCTCGAGAAGCGAGATGCACCTGTCAATTGAGAGTTCAGCTCCTGCGCCCTGCTCGGCATTGCTCAGGAAACTAATCGCTCGTCCACTCGACCTTGATGTGCCGATCTTGACCCTGTTCGGATCAAGTGTGTCTAAACACCTTTCGCGTAGGTTATCGAGTTTGGCGTCTCGAGACCTGACGAATTCGACGATCGTCGCATCACCGTACTTTGGCGAACACTGCGTGTGATACTCTTCAGCCGTAGTGCCTAGGTGGCTGAATAATTCGCTTTCCGTCATCACGCCTTTCGCATCATCAAGAAGGTACATAAGCCGACGAGCTAATTTGCATCGTCTGGCCTTACTCATTTCCTGCTGTCCGGGTGGAAGCAAGGAGCGCTTCTTAACCTCATCGATTTCTCGAATCAGCGCCCAGATTCTCCGATCATCTTTAACGTTCTCTTCCAAGGGGTTCCTCCTGTAATCCGAAGATTAGTCGGAATTATATATATCTTTTGTTAAAAAATCCAGACTAGCGTGAGCAATTCGCCCTCGCTAGCCGGAGCTTAAAACATTTTGAATCAAAAGCAGCGAGCGGCCAAAGGCCGCTTTTTGTTTTGCAGGAGGTAGAGGAATTCATTGCGAAGTCAGCCCCTACCAACAAATGAAGCGGGGTTTCGGCATTCTACGAATAGGCCTCAACCCGTTCGACCGGTTCAAAGCCAAGCAGTTGGCTTCTCACTGGCGGTCTCACCCCGACACGCTCGCTACGCGGTTGAGGAGAAAATTACCGCGCTGTTCCATGGCTTGGTAATTTTCGATTTACTTTTCGACGGGTTTTATATGGATTAGGTGGGGGTTAACTGGTATACTCTGCGAAACATCGGTAGGAGGTAACCGGATGAGGTTCGTTTCTTTTGTGCGAAGGCACCCATACGCATCTGGAACAGTCTTCGGACTGATCATTACCGGCATCGCTGCCTTGTTTCACCAGGAACAGGTGATGTATGCCGGCATCGGCATCGCACTTTCTCCCATGTTTATCGCCTTTGCGTTAGGCATGGGCGAGACACTCGGCGGAGGCCCTTTGCCTCCACAGCGGTAGCCAGAAAGGGCCCGGGATGAACTTCCCGGGCCCAACTCATACATAATATGAAACGGCTCCCGTATGGTGGCGGGAGCCGGTTTCGTTCGACGATTCTTGAATTGGGGCTTACGTGGTTTAGGTCGGTTGTTTGCACAACCTGGCCACAGCCGGAAGTTTGCTTCCAAAGGAAGCCGTCGAACGCTGGCGAATAATACCCTAAACCCACCTCAAAGTCAACGCCTTCGCCCCGTATTTTGTATGTATTTTATTAAATAGTTAAAAAGCGGCTGAATCTAACCCCTAGGCAGGTTATGAAGTCGCTTTTTGCCTTCAGCCATGAGCGAGCGTGTCGGGGGTGGAGGTGCAGGAGGTAGGGGGATGACGTCGCAATGAATTCCCCTACCTCCTGCGAAACAAAAAAGCACCGCATCGGCGCTTCTCTGCTTTTGATTCAAAATATTTTACGCCTCTGCCTTGGCACTTTTCCCAACGATGCCAGCGGTGATATTGCTCGGCGCCTCTTCGTAATGGTCAAATTCCATGGTGAACGAAGCTCGTCCTTGGCTCATACCGCGAAGATCAGTGATGTAGCCAAACATTTCAGCAAGCGGGACGTGCGAGTCGATAACTTTGGAGTTGCCGCGATCTTCGGTACCCATTACTCGGCCACGACGACTGTTTAAGTCGCCCATCGCGTTACCGAAGAACTCTTCCGGCGTGACGACTTCAACCTTCATTATCGGTTCAAGGAGAATCGGGTTAGCTTTTTTACAACCATCTTTGAAGGCCATGGCGCCGGCAATCTGGAAGGCAACGTCACTAGAGTCGACGTCGTGGTACGAACCATCGTAAAGCGTGGCTTTAATATCAACCATTGGATAGCCGGCAACTACACCCTTGGTCAGGGCGTCTTTGATACCCTTTTCAACTGAAGGAATGAATTCGCGAGGAATGGTGCCGCCGACAATCTTGTTGACGAATTCAAAGCCGGTTCCTGATTCTTGCGGCTCGATTTGCAGCCAAACGTGACCGTACTGGCCGCGGCCACCGGTTTGTTTGATGTATTTGCCTTCTTGTTTGACGGTGCTTTTGATCGTTTCTTTGTAAGCAACCTGCGGCGCGCCTTTAATGGCTTCAACGTTGAACTCGCGCTTCATGCGGTCGACGATAATGTCGAGGTGAAGCTCGCCCATGCCTTCGATCAGCGTTTGTGAGCCAGTTTCGTCTTTAGATAAACGTAGAGTTGGGTCTTCGGCGGCGAGACGTTGCAGGGCAGCGCCCATTTTTTCTTGGTCGGCTTTGGTTTTCGGCTCGATTGACATTTTGATGACCGGCTCTGGGAAACTGATCTGTTCCAGCACGATCGGCGCATTTTCGGCGCAGAGAGTGTCGCCAGTAGTAGTGGCTTTTAATCCCACAGCAGCGGCAATTTCACCAGCGTAGACTTCTTTGACGTCCTCGCGGCTATTGGCGTGCAAGCGGACGATGCGACCGATACGTTCTTTCTCGCCTTTTCCAGGGTTTAAAACATACGAGCCAGCAGCAAGTTTTCCGGCGTAGACGCGGAAGAACGTTAACGAGCCAACAAAAGGATCGGTTGCGACTTTAAAGGCAAGGGCTGTAAATGGTACGTCGTCAGAAGTTTCGCGGACAATTTTTTCTTCTTCGTTTTTCGGGTTAATTCCCTCAACCGGCGGAACATCAAGCGGCGACGGAAGATAATCAACAACTGCGTCTAGCAACGGCTGAACGCCTTTGTTTTTGAGGGCAGAACCAGCCATGACGGGAAAGAGTTCGACATTGATGACCGCTTTACGAAGCGCTTTTTTCAACTCATCAATAGCGAGCTCTTCACCGGCAAAAAACTTTTCCAGCAGGGCTTCGTCAGTTTCGGCGATTTGTTCGATTAGTTTACTGCGATACTCTTCGACTTCGGCTTTCATATCGGCCGGAACGTCTTCGATCGTGGGTTCGGTGGCTTCTTCTTTTGGCCAAACCAGGGCTTTGTTCTCGAGTAAATCGACAACACCCTTTAACTGATCCTCGGTGCCGATTGGCAGTTGGAGAATCGCTGTCTTGGCGCCGAGACGATCGTGAATGGTTTTAATAACGTGCTTGAAATCCGCCCCGATACGATCGAGTTTATTGACGAAACAGATTCGCGGTACTTTATACTTGTCGGCTTGTCGCCAAACAGTTTCACTTTGCGCCTCAACACCGGCCACACCATCAAAAACGGTCACCGCCCCGTCAAGCACGCGCAGAGAGCGCTGAACTTCAACGGTAAAGTCGATGTGTCCCGGGGTGTCGATGATGTTGAACGTGTGATCTTTCCAAAAAGTGGTGGTAGCGGCGGCGGTGATAGTAATACCACGCTCTTGTTCCTGCTCCATCCAGTCCATGACGGCCGCACCCTCGTGTACTTCACCAATCTTGTAAGTTTTACCGGTGAAGAACAGGATGCGTTCCGAAACGGTGGTTTTACCAGCGTCGATGTGAGCAATTATGCCAAAGTTACGGACACTCTCTAACGGATATTCACGTGCCATAGTTGCCCCAGAATTAGTATCTAGCAAAGTGGGCAAAGGCGCGGTTGGCCTCGGCCATTTTGTGCATGTCTTCGCGGGTTTTCATGACTGAACCAGTGCCGCCGAGGACATCTTTCATCTCGTTGTAGAGCGCGACCGACATCGGCACGCCTTTGCGACTTCGGGCAGTGGTGACGATCCAGCGCAAAACCAAAATGACTTTGCGGCTTGGACGGACTTCTACCGGGACCTGGTAATTTGCTCCGCCAACACGGCGAGAGCGAACCTCAAGGATCGGCGCTGCCTTTTCAATGATCTCGGCGAATAAGGCCGGGACTTCTTTGTTGTTTTCCTTAGCAAGGCGCTCAAGAGCTGCGTAAACCAAGCGTTCCGCGGTATCTTTTTTACCGCGTTCCATGACGCGGTTGATGAACTTAGTAACTAGTGGATCGGCGTACTTTGAATCAAGCAGTACAGCCGGGCGTTTGATGTTGCGTCGTCCTCTCATTACTTCGCCTTCTTGGCTCCGTACTTAGAGCGACCCTGTTTTCTATTTTCAACGCCGTCAGCGTTCAAGACGCCACGGACAATGTGATACTTCACACCTGGTAAATCTTTAACGCGGCCGCCGCGGACGAGAACCAACGAGTGCTCCTGCAAGTTGTGTTTAATGCCCGGAATATAAGCGGTGACTTCCTGGCCGCTAGTTAAGCGGACACGGGCGATTTTACGCAGAGCAGAGTTAGGTTTCTTTGGCGTCATGGTGGTGACTTTTGTGCAGACCCCACGGATGAGCGGCCGACCCTTGGGAAACTGAACGGGTCGGTTCTTCAAAGAGTTAAAGCCACGGTGAAGCGCTGGCGATTTGGACTTGCTGGCCACGCTTTTTCGGCTTTTCCTAATTAATTGGTTAATCGTCGGCATTACAAGTCAGTTTACTCGGTTTCAGCCTTCGATTCAACCCGCGGCTTAGCTTCGGGACGCTCGGGCGCGGCCACTTCTTCAATGATCGGTTCGGCGTTATATCCAGTACCGGCGGGGATCAGTTTACCGATAATAACGTTCTCTTTAAGTCCTTTGAGTGGGTCAACAGCGCCACGAATTGCCGCCTTGATAAGAACGCTGGTGGTTTCCTGGAAGGAAGCCGCCGATAGGAAGCTATTGGTGTTGAGCGAAGCTCGGGTAATACCAAGAACAATCTGCTCGTATTGGACGGGCTGCTTATGATCTTTCTTCAGGCGGTCGTTGATGCGCTCGGCAACCAAGCGGTCGACAATTCCACCGGTTAGTAAGGTGGACTCGCCACCTTCAACAACTCGGATCTTTGCCAGCATGGCTCGAGCAATAATCTCGATATGCTTTTCGTTAACCTCTGCACCGTGACCGGCGTAGATGTTTTGAACTTCGCGGATAATGTATTTCTGGGTGTCGCGCAAACCGCGTAATTCGAGTGCCATAGTGAGATCTAGGTGACCTTCAGTTAGCATGTCGCCGCGCTCAACTGACTCGCCGCTTTTAACCCGAAGGGTTGAATCAGCAGGTACTTGGTAGTTGACCTTAAGCGGCTCAGCCGACTTGATGAAGACTTTTCCTTTTTCAAGGCGAATCTTACCGCCGATAGCGGCGCGGACAGCCTTTTTGTCGGGAGCAGTTGCGATGGCCTGTTTTGGCTTAACAACATCACCGCTCTTAACGACTGCCTCGTAACCTTCTTCAAGTTCGTACTCTTCCTCAGGAATTTCTTCGCTAATAACCTCAACGTACTGGTGATCTTTCTCTTCGTAGATTGAGATTTTACCGGCGACTTCGCTGACAATAGCCGGATTATGTGGTGGGCGGGCTTCGAAAATTTCCTCAACGCGCGGTAGACCGCTCGTGACGTCGCCGCCATGAGCCACACCACCGGAGTGGAAGGTTTTCATCGTCAGCTGCGTACCTGGCTCACCAATTGCTTGAGCGGCCATGATACCAACAGCGGTGCCTAGCTCCACTTTACGGCCAGTCGCTAGGTCGCGACCGTAACAGTTCTGGCAGACACCCCAGCCTGACTTACAGTAGAGAACTGAACGAACAGTGAGCTGTTTGATGTCGTTATCAAGAATGTGTTTGATGTTGTCCTCAGTGATCTCTTCGCCAGTCTTGAGTAGAACCTTGCCGCTCTTGTCTTTGATCGGTTCAATCAGAACGCGGCCAAGTAGACGATCAGCGTATGACTGGCCGAATTGCTCGCTTTCGTTTTCCGAGACTAAGACACCTTCTTTAACACCACAGTCTTCAGTCGTTACGACTAGGTCTTGGGCAACGTCGACTAACCGACGGGTTAGATAGCCTGCGTCAGCAGTCTTGAGCGAGGTGTCTGACTTACCCTTTCTGGAACCGTGAGTGGAGATGAAGTATTCAAGTACTGATAGACCTTCTTTGTAGTTAGAGCGGATTGGAATATCGATAATCTCACCACCCGGGTTAACCACCAAGCCCTTCATACCTGAGAGCTGAGTAAGGGAGTTCTTTGAGCCACGAGCACCGGAGTCAACCATCGTCCAAACGGGACTGTTGCGATCAAATTGATCGAAAACTGCCTTCTCGATTTTGCCACGAACTTTGGTCCACTCCTCAATTGTTAGTTTGCGTCGTTCATCCTCGTTTAAGAGACCGCGGCGGTAGCGTTTGGTGATTTCCTCGACTGCCTCTTCGCCCTGTTTTAGATATTCGTTCTTGATTTCAGGGACTTGGATGTCAGAAATTGCCATGGTCATACCAGAGCGTTCAGCAAATCTGAAGCCGAGTGCCATCAAGTCGTCGGCGAGTTTAGCCGTCGCTTCTTTGCCGAATTTCTTGTAGATGTCGCGGATGATTTTCTTGAGCTTTTTAGCGTCCAAGACGTCGTTAACGAAGATGTAGCCCTCTGGCATCACTGAGTTAAAGATTGCGCGGCCGGCGGTGGTTTCGATCCGCTCTTCACCGTGACGTAACTGGATGGCGGCGTGCGGGTGAATTTCACCACGCGTGTGAGCCATCTGCACATCACTGATCGAGCCAAACACTTTTCCTTCGCCTTTGACGCCTTTGGCTGAGTTGGTAAGGTAATAGATGCCAAAAACTATATCGAGACGTGGTGCGACGAGTGTCTCACCAGAAGCCGGCTTAAGCAGGTTGTTCGTTGACAGCATTAAACTTTCCGCTTCGAAACGTGCCTGAACCGAGAGTGGTACGTGTACGGCCATTTGGTCACCGTCGAAGTCGGCGTTGTAGGCAGCACAAACAAGCGGGTGTAGCTGGATTGCTTTACCTTCGATTAGCAGCGGTCGGAAAGCTTGGATACCTAGACGGTGCAGCGTCGGGGCGCGGTTAAGCATAACGACGGCCTGTTTAGTAATTTGTTCCAATATTTCCCAAACTTCAGGCGTGCCACGCTCAATTAAGCGGGCGGCGTTCTTGACGTTGTGAACATAGCCGTCAGCAATTAGGCGTGAGATGACAAACGGCTTGAATAATTCAAGTGCCATAACCTTTGGCAGACCACATTGGTCAAGTTTCAAGTTTGGGCCGACGACGATAACTGAACGGCCAGAGTAGTCAACGCGCTTACCCAGTAAGTTCTGGCGAAAACGACCCTGTTTACCGCGCAACATATCAGATAGAGATCTTGGCTGCCGGCCGATGCCGGTAGTCGTTTGGCTTTTGCGGGCAGAGTTATCAATGAGGGCGTCAACAGCTTCTTGGAGCATGCGTTTTTCGTTGCGGACAATAACATCTGGCGCACCTTGGTTCATAAGCCGCTTTAGACGGTTGTTGCGGTTGATAACGCGGCGATATAGATCGTTTAAGTCGCTAGAGGCGAAACGTCCACCATCAAGCTGAACCATTGGTCTCAAATCAGGCGGCAGCACCGGCAATTTAGCGATTATGAGATCTTCGGCCTTAATACCAGCCAGTTTCATGTCGGTGACTAAGCGTAGACGCTTCATCAAACGACGATAGGCGTTTGGTAAGGCACCCTTGGCGAGAGCCCTGATCTCAGCGATTTCTTCATCGAGATCAACTTTCTTCAAGAGGTCGAGTAAGGCTTCAGCGCCGGTACCAACCTTAATAAGGTTACCGAAACGGTATGAAAGCTCATGGAATTTACCTTCGGCGATAACGGTTTTTGGTTGGAGGGCGTTTAGTTCGGCTTTGGTTGTTTTATAGTTGTTTTCGAGCTGCTCGAGGCGCTCAGGCGCGTCTTTAAGTAACTGCTTGCCGGCTTTGAACTCGCCATCCAGCTGCTCGAACGCTTCGGCTTTCAATTCTTCGTTAACGTCAACGATTACAAATCCAGCAAAATAGTTAACTTTTTCGAGGTCGGTGACGGAGATGTCGAGCAGAGTGCTCATGACATACGGCGCACCACGGACGTACCAGATGTGTGATACCGGAACGGCAAGGTCAATGTGACCCATGCGTTCGCGTCGAACAGAAGCACGAGTGACTTCAACGCCACATTTATCGCAAATTACGCCTTTGTAACGAATCCGTTTGTACTTGCCGCAGTAACATTCCCAGTCTTTAGTCGGGCCGAATATTCGCTCGTCAAAAAGACCGTCACGCTCAGGTTTCTGGGTACGATAGTTGATCGTTTCTGGTTTTAGGACCTCGCCGTAGCTCCAACGCTCAACATCTGTCGTGGAAGCTACGCGAATGCGCAGCCCCTCGAAGTTCATGAGGTTGAACTCGGCTTTTTCGGTTCGGGTGTTTAACTTAAGTTCGGCCATTTAGTCCTCCTTCCTTTCTTTGGAAGCTTTTGAGGCTGATTTTCTGGTGAGTACCTCTTGCTCTTCCGGTGATTCGTCGATTGCGGTTTGGCGAGCAGCGGTATCACGAACCATCTCGTCGGCGTCTTCGCCCAACGGGTCGGTAATTCGCAGCTTGCCTTCTGGCAGGCCCTGGTCTTCAAGCAAGCTTTGCTCTTCAGTAATCTCATTCATCTTTTCTTCTGTTTCGATGACTTCAACGTTTAAGCCTAGCGATTCAAGCTCACGCACGAGAACGGCAAATGAGGCCGGGATCTGTGGTTTCTGAATAGTTTCGCCCTTAATAATCGCTTCGTAAGCTTTGGCTCGGCCGATAACGTCGTCAGATTTAATCGTCAGCATTTCTTGTAAGGTATGGGCGGCGCCGTAAGCTTCCAATGCCCACACTTCCATTTCACCAAATCGCTGACCGCCGAATTGGGCTTTACCACCGAGCGGCTGCTGAGTGACCATGGAGTACGGGCCGGTTGAGCGGGCGTGCATCTTGTCGTCGACAAGGTGAATTAGTTTCAGTAAGTATTTAATGCCGACGGTTGTTTCTTGGTCGTAATCGTTACCGTCGCGACCGTTTCGCAGTTGGATCTTGCCGGATACTGGCAAGTCAGCTTTGGCGAGTTCTTTTTCGATCTCGGCAACTGGAACGCCGTGAAAAGCCGGCGAAGCAACCCGGTAGCCGAGCTTCTTTGCGGCCCAGCCTAGGTGGGTTTCAAGAATTTGTCCGAGGTTCATGCGCGAAATAACGCCGAGCGGGTTCAAGATGATGTCAACTGGCGTACCGTCAGGTAGGAACGGCATGTCCTCTTCTGGAACGACCCTAGAGATGACACCCTTGTTACCGTGTCGGCCGGCCATTTTGTCACCAACGGTGACTTTGCGCATTTGAGCCACTGAGACTTCGATTTGCTGATAAACGCCGGCTGGTAGTTCGTCGCCTTGTTCTTTGGAGAAAATCTTGACGGCGACTACCTTACCGTACTCACCGTGAGGCAAGCGCAGTGAGGTGTCCTTAACGTCTTTGGCCTTTTCGCCAAAGATGGCTCGGAGTAGTTTTTCCTCAGCCGTTAGTTCGGTTTCTCCTTTAGGAGTAATTTTACCGACCAAAATGTCGCCGGCTGAGACCTCGGCGCCGATGCGGACAATGCCCTGCTCATCAAGGTTGGCTAGTGCTTCGTCGCCGACATTAGGAATGTCGCGCGTGACTAATTCCGGGCCAAGTTTAGTGTCGCGCACTTCAGCAGAATATTTTTCAATGTGAATTGAGGTGTAGCGATCGTCTTTAACTAGACGTTCGCTAACGATGATGGCGTCTTCATAGTTGTAGCCGCCCCAGCTCATATAAGCGACGGTCACGTTCTGGCCGATAGCCAGTTCGCCCTGATCACTTGCCGAGGAGTCGGCGATCACGTCGCCGATCTTAACCTTCTGACCGATCTCCACGATTGGTCGCTGGTTAATACAAGTCGACTGGTTTGAGCGGGAGAACTTCAAGAGGTCGTAAGTTTTTTCGCCACGCTTAGTTTTGAGCACGATTTTAGCGGCGTCAACGTACGATACTTCGCCATCTTCTTCGGCGACAATGAGCTGACCAGAATCCTTAACGGAACCTTCTAGCCCAGTACCGATAATAGGCGCTTCGCTGCGGACCAGCGGCACGGCTTGACGTTGCATGTTAGAACCCATGGAGGCGCGGACGGCGTCGTCGTGTTCGACGAACGGGATAAGCGCAACGGCAATAGCGCCGATCTGCTGTGGCGAGATATCGATGTAGTCAACCTTACCGGTTGCTTCAACAACTGGATCACCGCCTCGGCGGGCGATAATTCGTGAGCCGATAACGTAACCTTTGTCGTCAACTTTGGCCGAATACGGCGCTAGGGTGTACTTTTCTTCTTCGTAGGCGTCGAGGTACTCAACCTTTTCTGTAACGCGTGCCTTGTTGTCTTTATGTTCAATTTTACGGAACGGAGTTTCAATGAAGCCGTATTCGTTAACGCGGGCGCTAGTTGCAAGGTAGCCAACTAAACCAATGTTCTGACCTTCCGGAGTGGTAATCGGGCAGATACGACCGTAGTGCGAACGGTGAACGTCACGGACATCAAAGCCGGCGTGTTCGCGTGATAAACCACCTGGGCCGGTCGCAGAAAGCGTCCGTTTGTGCTCCAACTCGGCAAGCGGGTTGGTTTGGTTCATGAATTGGCTCATCTGAGAAGAGGCGAAGAATTCTTGCAAAATTGCCGCTACCGGTCGGGAGTTAACAAGCGTGACCGGGTTTACCTCTTCCGGATCGACAATCTGACTCATTCTGTCCTTGATAATGCGCTCCATACGAAGTAGGCCGACACGAAGGCGGTTCTGGACCAGTTCGCCGACGGCTTTAACACGGCGATTCTTCAAGTGATCAACATCATCTTGCTCGGCGCCTGGGGTATTGTTGAGGCGGATAATTTCACGAATTGTGGAAACGATATCCTCAACGCGCAACACGCGGTTAGTCGCGTTATTCGGCAGATTCATTTCAAGTCGCTGGTTAATTTTGTAGCGGCCAACGCGACCGAGGTCGTAGCGTTTCGAGTTGAAGAAAATAGTCTGAATAAACGTTTCGGCTGTTTCTGGCGTTACCAGATCCCCTGGACGAATACGCTTGTAAACTTCTACCACAGCCTCTTCTTGAGTTTTGGCCGGGTCACGAGCAAGCGTAGCGTCGATGTAATGGTGGTCCGGGTTGGTATCGATATCTTTGAATAGACTCTTAATTTTTGCGTCGTCGTATTTACCAAGAGCGCGGAGGAAGGTGGTGGCAGGAATGCGTCGTTTTCGATCAACTTTCACGGAGATTACGTCGCGAGAGTTGGTCTCAAACTCAAGCCAAGCACCGCGGTTAGGAATTACCTTGGCGCCGAATAGGCGTCTGGCGCCAATTTCTTCCGAGACAAAAAAGATTCCGAACGAACGGACAATTTGGCTAACCACAACTCGCTCAACACCGTTAATAATAAACGTTCCCCGTTCGGTCATTAATGGGAAGTCGCCCAAAAAGACCTCTCCGGTCTTTGATTTATTAGTCAACTTATTAACAAGCTTAACCTTGCACCGTAGCGGCGCTTTAAAAGTTAGATTCTTGTCTTTGGCGGTCTTCTCGTCGTATTTCGGCTTGTCTAACGAATACTCGCCGAATTCCAAAGAGAAAACTTTCCCCGTAAAGTCCTCTACTGGCGAAACTTCATTTAATAGTTCGCCCAAACCCTCTTCAAACAACCATAGATAGCTCTTTAGCTGCACTTCGATTAAGTTCGAAAAACTAGTCACCGACTCCAGCGGTCGAAAATACTTACGCAGTTTAGCCTCCTCAAGCTCTTATTTGCCACCCACCCGTGCGGCATGTTTATTCAATTGTTAAATGCGCGAAATCGACTAGGATACGTGCAGTATCCTAGCGGCTGCCTGTCGCATTTCGGTTTCTTACTAAGCTACGCTTATAGTAGCCCAGATTAACTTTTTGTCAAGGGTTAATGTCTAATTCAGAGAGTAAATGACGCAAAGTATCCAAACCGCGGTTAGTGACTGTACTGGTGAGTATCGCCTTCGTATAAGTCTTTTTTACCTTTTTTAAATCAGCGTCGTTCAGAAGATCGGTTTTGTTAATCACCAGGTAGCGGGGTTTATCGACTAGCGCCTGGGCATATTGATTGAGTTCTTGTTCAATCATCAGGAGGGATCCCGGTATATCAACCGTCGCGTCAACCACATGTAACAGGGCCTTAACCCTGGTGGCGTGTTGTAAAAACTTGTCACCCAATCCCCTACCCTGATGAGCGCCTGAAAGAAGTCCGGGCAGATCAACTAGGGTTAAGTTTAGCTTACCGAGTTTCATGACTCCCAAAACTGGTTGGGTAGTTGAGAAGGCGTAATCACCTATGCGCACCTCGGCGCCAGTTAGCGCCTTCAAAATTGAGGATTTACCGGCGTTTGGCTCTCCGACTAAGGCAATATCGGCAATAAGTTTTAGTTCTAGCTTTACCTGGCGCGTCTCGCCTGGCTTGCCCGGAGTAGATTCCATTGGCCGTTGATGGGTAGCGCTAACAAAGTGAATATTACCTAAGCCGCCGATCCCGCCTTTAGCAACCCGGAATCGCTCGTTGTTTTGCGTAAAGTCCTTGAGTACCTGGCCTGTCGCAATGTCGGTGACTGTTGTACCAACCGGCACCAAAAGCTCTAGATCATCACCGCCGGCGCCGGTTTTACGCTTACTCGCACCGCGCTCACCATTCTCGGCCTGAAAAACTTTTTTAAATCTAAATGAGCTTAGAGTGTCCATGTTCTCGGACGAGCGGAGTATTACATCGCCCCCGCGCCCGCCATCGCCGCCGTCGGGACCACCCTTCGGGACGAATTTTTCTCGGCGCCACGAAACAACGCCGTCACCACCACGTCCCGCTTTGAGTTCAACTTCTACTTGATCAACTAGCATCCCGGGTAGTTTACCGGTTGGCGGAGCGGAAGTACAGGGACAGAAGACCCATTCTTACGACAAGGCTATGAGCAGAATTGTCAGTAGTTCCTTGAATAGAACTGTCGGTTGCTGAGCAAACGCGCCGTCATAATCAATTAGGAGCGGCGAAGCAGCTGCATTCGGGATAGTAATGTTGCCTTTAGCGACAAATATACCCCGTACTGTCCCGCCGTCGGCTGGCGGTTCAGCCGCGATATCAATGAACCCGGCCGCGCCGCTTCCTAAGGCAACGTAGGCACCACATTCAACGTGAGTAGTATTGAAGACGATATTACCACGCACCAGCACACCCACACGCTTCGAATCAGAGCATTTTACGGAGCCGTTAAAGATCGCATTACCGTTAATTACAACCGTTCCCTGTCCGCGGAAATCGACGTCATTGAAGGTGAAAGTGTTATTGGCCGGATTAACGTTCCATAAACGGCCATCGGGCGGCGAAGTGAAAGAAGTTGGGGTTTGGAACTCAGCCGGATTATCGCTGGCTGTGTTGAGGTACCAAACGCCACTGATAACACTTCGACCAATGGTCGTACCGCGGGTTCGCTTCTCGTAGAGCTGATCAATCTTAGCGGCGGCGCCGTCAGCTCCGTCCCATTTGATTTGCGACGTGGGTGTATCCCGCAGATATTGGTCCAACTTAGTGCCAGTCACGTCTTGAAAACTGCCACCAACAGCAATGGCGTTAGGAGCCAGGCGAAGATGAGCAATTTGTTGCGGTGCCGCAATATTACCCTGTACGTAAATGCCACTAAGTTTTGTCTTTTGACTGAGCGTCAAGGTGATCTGTGAGGTATCGGGGTTAGTGACAATCACTGTCTCTTTAAAACATATAAAAGAGCGGGATCCGTCCTCTTGACACGTCGTAGAGCCGAAAAAGGCGTTATCCTTTCTGCCCTTTTCGGATATATACGCGGCAAGTGTATCGATATTCTCGGCTGAAACAGGCTGTTTAAGTGTCAAACGAAACGGGTAGGCTCGGCGGAAAAGTAAAATATTGGTTGCCGGTGGAGGCGCGTAAGCTTTAACACGTTCAACCATTGGCACAAGATTGGCAAAAAGCTTCTTACTTTTTTGCAGAGGGTTGTAACCAAACCAGTTTTTTTCGATATTGCCGACAATAATCCGATAGTATTCGCCGCGTTCATCCCCACCAGTGCCCTGATCTTGGTCTACTGTCTCAACGCGTACTATCTGAGTACCACTTATGGAACCGTTAGGGTCAAGCCTTGGCGGATTTTCACGGAAAACATATTTGTCTCTATTAAAAAGAAACTCGTTAGGAGTAAAAATCAATCTCGGCGGCAAGTTTATCTTTAACTCCGCTTGCGCCAGCACTGGTGTGACTGCGAACAAAAAGCTGCCAATCACCCCGGCAAGACCCAGTACAACTACCTTTAACTTGTTATTCATCGGTAAGTTAGCGTTCCTTGAATTCTGAACATCGTCGGGATTCGTCCAGAAGTCTCGCGATTAATTTGTTTCAATTGACTGTCGTTATAGACGGGTGATTGAGAGTTGTCAGTGAGGCTGTTAATTAAAAAACTTGTTGCGTCGTGATCAGTTACTTGGAGACGAACGGTGACATTATTCTCAGTACGGATATCACTAGGGCTGAGGCGAATGTCGAGCAGATAGAGTCCGATAACTCCGGCGAGGACGACCAGTGAAATCGTCACTACTCCAACACCGGTGCCGTTCAGCTTTAGCCATTGCTCCCAGTGCTTCTTTGAGTGGTGTTTTGAATCGTGTCTCATCACTTCAGCTCTAATGTAACATTGATGACCGAGGGAAGGAAACTAACAAGTGCCGTCCCCTCTTTCATCACAAAGTTTTCATTTTTAATCGTCACGGCATAGGTTCCGGCCGACTTATAGGCAGATAAATTGAGCTTTAAGTTAATGTCGCCGCCGTTGAGGGCGTTTAGCACTTGGTTAGTGCCACTGACAACAACACTAACTGAGGTCGGGTTGATAGTGGTGACTTTCAGTGAAGCATCAACGCCGTCATAGGTGATAGTCGGGGCGATTGTTTTAACCGAGTTTGTTTCACTGAGGTCAATCTTGACCGTGACTTTGTTAATCGGCTCGGCCGCGGCGATACCACTTGGAAAAGCCAGAGTAATCTGGACCTCGCTATCAGCGCTCAGCCCAGAAACAGAAACAGCATCGGTTTCAATAAATGTTAGTTTATCGAGAGCATCAGCCGAACCTGTAACGACAACGGTGCTAGGTGTTGGTAGGAGTTGTTCAACCCAATAACCGGCGGTTGGCGCACCGGTCGTCTTGACCTTAATGCCGACCGTTTTAAGCTTGCCAGCCTTAACAAGCGGCACCTTAGCAGCGACTTCTACGGGCAAAAACGTGACATCTTCTATAACCTGGCCGCTAGAGTTCAAGGCTACTAAGCGAAATTTCTGGTCAATGTTTTGCGCTAATCCGTCTAACTTAACCTCCACAACCGCCTGGCTCACGTCTTCAACAACAGATTTGGGTCCGGTGATCTCGGCTTTGTCTGGATCGAAAACCGGGTCACCCGGAACCAAGTCGTTTCCAGCCTTACCAACGTAGCGCGCCACGACGGCAACTGTTTTACGTATCACCGGCTCTAATGTAACCGTGACCTTCGTTGGCTTGGTTCGGACAATTTTGACGTCGCTCTTTTTACTGGTAACCATAATTGCTACCTCGTGAGTTCCTTCTTCAAGATTTTTAACATCAGCCGAAGCCGAGAAATCCTCGTCTTTAAGTGTCGCCCAAACCGAGCGGGGCGCTTGAACTATAACGCTTATCCGTTTCTGTGAGCCAAAATTGGCGCTAATGCCTTCCTTCAAGTTTGTGGCTGAGACCGCCACCCCCTGTGGTAATTCTGCGGTTTTAACACCGGGGCCGTTACTGATCGCCGCAAACAAGAGCCCAACAACAAGCGAGATAAGTGCCATCCAAAAAGTATTAAGGTATCGCGGTTTTGGAGCGCTCGGAAAATCGTTGGTCGTACCACGATTGAATAATGCTAACCATTTCTCCTCAAAGAAAAGCGGCAAACCGACAATCAGCACGGTTAAAATTAGCTGAGAGAGCAAGTGAAGCGCTGGCAAAGTGTAATTAGCGGAGATTACTAGGCCAACGATAGCGCCAAAAACTACCAGAAAATAAGCTAGGCCTCTCTTGAAGTTGAAGAAGCGCAGGATGAGGAAAATAATGATCGCGCTTATGACAAGATCGACGACAAAGAAGGCTTGGCGACTAGTCGCCCCTAAACCAAACTGCAACCAACCTGTCCAAATATTCTGTAAGGTCTCGATAATGCCCTCCTCATAAATCCTACCACTACTAACGGCGATCTAACAATTAATTTGTCGCTAGTCTTTGCAGGGCAAGTAACGCCTGAGCCTTGACTGACGGCCGGAGACCCTCGAGCTCCTTTAGCTCACTCTGCGTAAACCACCGACAGTCGTCACTTTTTTCTTCCCCGTCAGTTAAATTCAGCTTGTCAGAGTCGCTAGTGGCAAAGTAAACAAGCGTGACATGCTCGTGATTAGGGTTAATTCGGTGACGATTCAGAAATAGCGGCGGGATTAGTTCCATATATTCGGGCCCATTCTCTGGAATATTGATCGCTTCACCAATAATCTTAACGTCGAGCCCAACCTCTTCTTTGACTTCTCTGAGCGCGGCTTGGTTCGGGTCTTCATCTAGCTCAATATGCCCACCGACCGAAAGCCACATATTGTACTTGTCGTGCTTCCGCAGCAGCACCTTGTTTTTATGAACCACAAACGCCTCGACCGTGAAATCGATCAGATCGTGAATGTGTGGCATGAGTTACTCTTCTTTTGTCTCGGAAAACACCAAGACGTCACCCTTTTCAACTGGAGCTGATAATTGCTCAAGGCTCATACCGCACTGCGCACCTTTTTCGGCTTTATCGACATCCACTTTGCCCATTTTAACGCTAATCACTTTGCCTTTACCGACTTCTTCTTTTTCTCGGAAGATGACAACATCTTTGTTCTTTGAGACTTCGCCTTCCGTTACCTCACCACCAGCGATGGCGTTCGGCCCCTTGGCGGAGAAGACTTCGAGCACTTTCAGGCGGCCGACTTCGATAGTGACGTAAGTTGGGGTAGCAATTTCGGTTAGCTTATCTTTAAGAAAATCAATAACTTCGTAAATGATCCAAAATTCCTTGACTGGCACGCCGTCTTTTTCCGCTAAGTCCAAGACTCGCTTAAGAGGCGCTGAGCGGAAAGAAATTACCGCAGCACCAGAGGCCTTGGCAAGGTTAATATCATTCTCATTAATCTGCCCGATTCCGGCACTAAGGATCTCAACGGTTGCGTCTTTTATTTTTAATTTGTGAATCGAGTCCTCGAGCGCGGCCAGTGATCCGCCGACATCAACTTTCAAAACGATCCGGAAGGAGTTATTCGAGTCACCAGCGGTCTTGGAGCCTGTTTTACTGCCCGATTGCGTCATGGTTTTGGCCACTTTTTCGTTTGGCACTGCTTCGATTCGGTCACCAAACGTCGGGACATCTTTAAGGCCCGTTATAACTACCGGTTGAGCCGGTCCTGCCGAAGGTAGTTTGCGGCCGCGGTCGTCTTCCAATGAGCGAATCCGTCCATAGGTCTTGCCGACAACGAGCACTTGGCCAGTGTGGAGTGTGCCGTTATATATGAGGACCGTAGCGATCGGTCCAACTTGCTTATCAAGGTTGGCCTCTAAAACGATTCCCTCAGGATTTAGGCTGGCGTCTGCCTTCAATTCAAGTAAGTCAGTAGTTAGGATGATGAGTTCGAGAAGATTGTCTACGCCGTCACCGGTCTTCGCGCTTAGCGGCGTCATGACAGTCTTGCCGCCCCATTCTTCAGGAATTAGTTCGTGCTCCGCGAGCTGTTGCTTGACCCGTTCGATGTTTGCTTTGCCCACGTCAGTTTTGTTAATAGCGACAATAATTGGCACACCGGCGAGTTTAGCGTGATTAATTGCTTCAATGGTTTGCGGTTTTACGCCGTCATCAGCCGCCACTACCAACACAACCAAATCGGTGATGCTCGCGCCGTGCGCCCGTAAGGCCGAGAAAGCCTCATGCCCAGGCGTATCGATAAAAGTAATTTTTCTTGTTTGTTTGTCGCTGGTTGTGAAGTCTATCTGGTAGGCGGAAATATTTTGCGTAATTCCACCGGATTCTCCGGCCGCAACGTTTGTTGAGCGGATATAGTCAAGTAAGCTCGTTTTACCGTGATCAACATGGCCCATGATCGTCACAATTGGCGCGCGGGCTTCGGCATTTTTGGTGTCAATTGATTTTGTAATTTGCGCGGCAGTTTTTACCTCTGGTTCAGTCGTGAAACCAAACTCTTCCGCCAACAGTGCGGCGGTATCGTAATCGAGGTTCTGGTTAATATGCGCCATCACGCCGTTGGCAATTAATTTGCCGATTACGGCAGTCGGCTCAACGTTAAGTTGGCTTGCAAGTGTCCGGACCGAAACTGTTTCGGGTAAATGTAGTAATTTTGTATCAGTCATTTGACGATTACTTTTCCGCTTCCTCGCTCTCAACAGAGCCCTCAGAAGCAGTCGGCTCTAATTCTACCTCGGTTTCGGTCGGAACTGAAGCGTCGTTACTCGTTTTTACTGCTTCGGCAGTCTCGACGTTGCCCTCCTCAGCTTCTTCGCCAACGACGGTTAGGGAGCTAACGCGATCGTTTTCATTAAGACGAATTAGTATAACGCCGGAGGCCTGACGGGAAAGCTTCTTGACTGAAGAAACGCCGATTCGAATGACTTGGCCAGTAATAGTACTAATAATTAAATCTTTGGCCTCGGCGGTCGCAACAGCCCCGTCGGCTAGACGACCCGTTTTGTCATTCAACTTGGCTATGCGTACGCCACTACCGCCACGGTGCTGGTTGCGGAACTCTTTGAGATCGACTTGTTTACCAATGCCACGTTCGGAAATAACTACTACAGAGCGTGAGTCGCTATTTAGGACAGTCATCTCGATCACTTCGTCGTCACCTTTAAGTTTAATGCCGCGCACACCGGCTGCGCCACGGCCCATCTGGCGAACTTCGGATTCGTTATAAACGATAACTTGACCGTCACGCGTAATTTGAGCAATTTCATCGGAGCCGGAGGTCTGTTTTACCCAAAGTAGCTGGTCGCCTTTATTTAAATTAATGGCTGCAATGCCGCTTTTGCGAACGTTTGTGAACGCTTCCACCGGGACACGTTTGACGGTACCTTTCTTGGTGGCGAAAAAGTAGAAATGCCCTTCGTCAGATTGTTTGACAGTCAGCACCGTCGTAACTTTTTCTTGCGGTGAGATGCGGATAATGTTCGGCAAGGCTATGCCCTTGGCTTGTCGGCTGGAAGCAGGAATCTCGTACGCTTTAATACGGAAGGCACGACCCCAGTCTGTAAAGAAGATTACGTCGTCATGGGTTGTGGCATAAACAATTTCTTTAACAGCGTCATCTTCCCGGGTCGTCATACCTATTACACCCTTACCGCCACGTAATTGCGATTTATAAGTATCGGTAGTCAACCTTTTGACATAATTACCGACCGTTAGACTAATAAGAACATTTTCCTGCGGAATTAAGTCAGTTGCCGCCAATTCGCCAAGTGGTTCCGGTCGTACTTCGGTCAGGCGTTCTTGGTGGTACTTTTTCTTGAGATCCGTCAATTCGTCCTTGACGATCTGACGAACGCGCTCGGGCTTAGCAAGGATGTCTTCCAAGTCGGCGATCAGTTTCATGATTGCGTCATACTCATCGTAAACTCGTTGTCGTTCCAGATTCGCAAGTTGCGACAAACGCATATCCAGAATGGCGTTGGCCTGACGCTCACTGAGTTTAAATTGAGACACAAGCGCTGCCTTAGCGGCGTCGCGATCTTCTGATTTACGGATTAGGGCAATAATTTCGTCGAGATGGTCGAGAGCAATCTTTAGACCTTCTAAAATATGGGCTCGATCCTTAGCAATGCCGAGCTCGTACTCGGTACGACGGGTGACAACAACTATTCGGTGGGCGATAAATTCCTCAAGGGCGTCGCTCAGATTGAGTAAGCGAGGCTGAATGCCGTCGATTAGAGCCACCATGTTGTAGTGCACAACAGTCTGCAGCTCGGTCAGGCTGTAGAGCTGGTTTAAGATTTTATTAGCGTGAGCACCCTGTTTTAGCTCAATTACTACTCGTACACCGTCTTTTCGGTCTGACTCGTCGCGAATATCGCTGATACCTTCGATCTTCTTCGCTTTAACTAGATCGGCAATATGGGTAATGAAGGTGGCCTTGTTCACTTGATATGGCAACTCGGTAACGACAATTGAGTCGCGGCGTTTATCTTCTATAATTTCAGCTCGGCCGCGAATTATAATACGACCTCGTCCTGTGGAGAGCGCTTCGTTTATGTCTTTTTGGTTGTAGATTATCCCTGATGTTGGAAAGTCCGGGCCTTTGACGATCGTTAGAAGCTCATCAATTTCCGTGTCTGGCTTATCAATTAATAAAACTAGTGCTTCGACGATTTCGTCGAGATTGTGAGGCGGGATGTTGGTGGCCATACCGACAGCGATACCTTGCGAACCGTTAATAAGGAGGTTTGGCAGCCGTGTCGGAAGAACGCTCGGCTCCATTTTAGTGCCGTCGTAGTTCTCCCGAAAATCAACCGTGTTCTTATCGATATCTGCTAGCAGCGCTTCGGCAGGCGTCGCTAAACGTGCTTCGGTGTAACGCGGGGCTGCGGGGAAATCGCCGTCCATCGAACCAAAGTTTCCTTGGCCATTAACAAGCGGCATCCGCAGGCTCCACCACTGAGCCATACGGACCATCGCGTCGTAGACAGCCATATCGCCATGCGGGTGGTAATTACCTAGAACTTCACCGACGATCTTGGCGGATTTTCGATGCTTGGCGTTTGCCGTCAGTCCGATCTCGCTCATGGCGTAAAGAATGCGGCGTTGAACTGGTTTTAAGCCGTCGCGTACATCTGGCAGAGCGCGCATGACAATGACGCTCATAGCGTAATCGAGATAAGAGTCGGACATCTCGTTATAAATCGAGCGTGGCTTAATTAAGCCGTATTCCGTCTGTTTTGGTTTGTCCTCCTCGATGTAATCGTCAAGAAGCGCGCCCTCACTACTCTCGTCAGTACTTTCAGCCGACGGTTCGTCTTGGGGAATACTATCTTCCGTTGATTCTTCCGGAGTTTCTTCGATTTCTTCTTGTGGGTTAATTTCGTCGCTCATTGTTTAGATATCCAAATTTTGAACTGAAGCCGCTCTGTTCTGGATAAATCGCTTACGCGGCAGAACGTCCTCGCCCATCAACGCCGAGAAAATTTCGTCGGCTTTTTCCGCATCCTTAACGTCAACACGGAGCAATACACGATGCTCAGGGTTTAGGGTAGTTTCCCATAGCTGCTCCGGATTCATCTCACCCAAGCCCTTGTACCGCTGGACATTAAGTCCGGGCAGGGTGCCTTTATTGTCTTTCTTAAGTTGTTCAATCTCTGTATCACGTTCCTCCTCAGAGTGGACGTAAACAACCTTGCTTTTGTAATGAATCCCAAATAGCGGCGGCTGAGCGATATAGAGATAGCCTTCTTCAATGATTCGTGGGTAATGGCGGAAAAAGAAGGTTAGCAGTAGGGTACGAATATGCGCCCCGTCAACATCGGCGTCGGTCATAATAATCACCCGGTGATAGCGCAGTTTTTCGTAATTAGTGTCTTCGCCGATGCCAACGCCAAGTGCAACAATTAAGGCCTTAATCTCGTCGCTCGACAACATGCGATCGAGGCGAGCACGCTCAACGTTTAAAATTTTACCTTTAAGCGGCAAGATTGCTTGAAACTTACGATCGCGCCCTTGCTTGGCTGAACCGCCGGCAGAATCACCCTCAACTATATACAGCTCGCTTTTAGCCGGGTCCTTCTCCGAACAGTCGGCAAGTTTACCCGGCAGCGTCATGCCTTCCAGGGCGCCTTTGCGGACAACGGCCTCGCGAGCAGCCTTAGCCGCTAAACGCGCCTTGGCGGAGAGAGCGATTTTCTCAACGACGATCCGGGCTTCGTTCGGATGTTCCTCGAACCATCGTCCCAAACCTTCATTGACAGCAGATTCGACGTGTCCTCTAATTGCCGGCGTGCCAAGCTTAGCTTTGGTTTGCCCTTCGAACTCAGGATCGGGGAGTTTGACAGAAATTACTGCCGTCAAACCTTCGCGGATATCTTCGCCGATTAGCAAAACATCGCCGTCCTTGGCGGCAAGTTTTTTGGCGTAATCTGTAATGACACGGGTGATGGCAGCACGAAAACCGGTTAGGTGCGTACCGCCTTCAATAGTGTGAATATTGTTAGCGAAAGTAAAAACATGCTCATTGTAGTCATCCACATACGTCAGAGCGATTTCAATCTGGTTGTCGCCGATTGTTTTTGAAACATAAATCGGTTCGGGAATTAACGACTTCTTGCTGCGTGTTAAGTGTCCGACGTACGCCGCGATGCCGCCTTTGAAAAAGAAAGTGTAATTATCGGGGTAAGCCTTGTCTTCGACAGGCACGTCGTCAGGCTCGCGGCGATCAATAATTTTAATTCGGATGCCTTTAGTTAAATAAGCTTGCTGGCGAACGTGCTCAATCACCGTCCGACGAGAAAAATTCGTTTGGGGGAATATCTGCGAATCGGCCATGAAAGTAATTTTCGTGCCATTCTTGGAGGATTCTCCAACTTGGGCCGCAGCCTTGCGCGGCTTGCCGCGATCATACTCTTGCAGATAAGCTTTGCCGTCTTTGAAAACTTCGGCGCGAACCCACTCGCTTAAAGCGTTAACGACCGAGACACCGACGCCGTGTAAACCACCGGAAACTTTATAGCCGCCGCCGCCGAATTTACCGCCGGCGTGAAGTTTGGTTAGGACCGTTTCTAAAGCGCTGACTTTAGTAGTTGGGTGAATATCGACGGGAATACCGCGACCGTTATCCTCGACCGATACAGACCCATCGGCGTTAAGCTCAATAACAGCCAGGTCGGCGTGACCGGCCATTGCTTCGTCGATAGCGTTGTCCAATACCTCCCAAATCAAATGGTGGAGCCCCTCAATTCCGGTTCCTCCAATGTACATTCCCGGGCGTTTACGAACAGGCTCTAACCCCTCGAGAACCGTAATTTGCGCAGCAGAATATTGATCGCCCATTGACCTAATTATAACCAGTTATAAGGATAAAACAAGCCAAATATGACGGGGCGCGATCCGTGTTGAATCGCGCCCAAAGTGGTCGTTCGTCTAGCTAGGACGTGGATAGTGAAGAGCGCCCGTTTCGAGGAACTCCATGACCAACCGATGCATAGTTTTGTTGCCGCCGCATTCGCTTTGGGGATGCATTATCGCCCGGCGAAACGCGTACGTTGACAACGCCTTCTTGCGCGCCTCCAAGTCGCATTGGCAAGTGACGACATGAACTTCAGAGCCCCCAAAATGGGTCAGAAACTCGGCCGTCTTGTCTACGGCATGGTGGCCGATATAAACGAGCAGGATATCCGGCTCGTGTACTGCCAGTTTCGGGTCGTAGATGTTTTCCAGAACGTAAGTCTGATCCTCCAGCTCCGTTCGACCAACGTGCGGAAACATCTTCATGTACTGTTCGCCACTGATCGGGATAACGACGTTGTCGCCCCTTTCAATCGGCTCCAAAAGCAGCTGATGCGCGGCGTCAGGACCGATATAGCGATACGTTAGCGCCAACATTTTCATTGTTTCACCTCAAGAACGAAAACCGTGGATGAATACTAACTCAGCGCTTGTCTGAACTCAATGCGTCGTTAACGATTTGTTGGATTCTATTTTTGAAAATCTCCTTGTCGAATTTATCCGCGTGCTGCCTGATTTTCTGCGGATTGTAATTTGATGGATCGAAAACTTTTAGTACCTCAACAAGTGAGTCGACAGTCTGGTCGGAAAAAAACTCGCCCGTCTCGCCCTCAACTACCGACTCTAACGCTCCGCCCTCGCTGTACGCAATCACCGGCCGTCCTGAAGCCATCGCTTCAAGTGGCGTAATACCAGCGTCCTCCTTTGGCGGGAATATGAAGGCTAAACAACCAGAGAACAACCTTACTTTCTCTTCCTCACTGACACGGCCCAAAAATTCAACATTCGGTCCGGCCATTTCCTGTAGGTACTTAATTTTAGTTCCTCCTCCAACCACTTTGAGCTTAAGCCCGAGCTTGTTGGCTGCTTGAATCGCGAGGTCTGTTCGCTTGTACGGCTCAGCACGCGCTAGAACCAGGAAGTAATCGCCTGGCGTGCCGATCTTAAACTGCTTCACGTTCACCGGAGGAAAAACCACATACTCTGGGTCCCGGTGATAGTAGGTTCGGGTACGTTCGGCGATGTATTTTGAATTAGCGATTATTACATCAGGCCGTTTAGCGGCCTCTAAATCCCATTTTTGTAATTTTTTGACGATACCCTTAACTACGCTTCGTCCAATAATCGGCAGCGGAATGGGCGCGTTTTTAATATATTCTTCTCGATCACTCCACAGATAACGCGTTGGCGTATGCAGGTAGCAAACGTGCTTTGTTGCCCCTTTTGTAATGGCGCCCTTTGCGTAAGCTGACGAATCGGACAGCACGACGTCATAATCACTAAAATCAAACGATTCGATCGCTTTCGGCATAAACGATAGATAGTATTTGAACTTATCCGGCATCCCTGGATAGTTTTGCAAGAAGCTCGGAATTATTTTTCTCCCTGGAAAAAATTCGTCGACAATCGCCTGCTTATAAGTGAGCGAATAGATCGGCGCCTCAGGATAAAGCTCGGTGAAAACTTTTAAGACGTACTCTCCCCCACCCCAGGTGTTCAGAAAGTCATGAACGAGGGCAATTCTCATGAGCTGGTAACGAACTGACGGAAGATATAAACGACCGTGCCAAGAATAATACGGAGGTCGAACCATATAGACCAGTTCTCTATATAGTAGAGGTCGTATTTAACCCTGTCAGGAATTGGCGTATTACCACGCAAGCCGTTAATTTGTGCCCATCCTGTTAAGCCAGACTTAACGTGATGACGTTTGACGTAGGCGGGAATTTCTTGAGCGAATTTTTCGACGTATTTTGGCTGTTCAGGCCGTGGCCCAACAATACTCATCCGCCCAGTCAAAACGTCCCAGAGCTGGGGCAACTCGTCGAGATTAGTTTTTCTTAGCACTCTCCCGAGCGGCGTGATACGAACGTCGGTGGCCTCATCGGCTGACCAATCTTGGACATTCGGAAAACGCTCGCGCCAGTCGGCGTACATACTGCGAAACTTACCGACAACAAATTCCTGACCGTCTTGGCCAACTCGCTTCTCTTTATAGTAAACCGGTCCGGGACTAGATAATTTGACTAGTAACGCCAACAGGAAATACAGCGGGGAAATAATGATGAGCAGCGGTATCACCAAGACAAGATCAAAGGCTCGTTTGAAAATTCGCCCCCAACCATCAAGCGGCGATTGTTTGTAGAAGATTACCGGCGTTCCTGCCAAAGAACCAGTCTCAATGTTCGTCGCTTTCACGGACAGTAAAGTCTGTACTTGAACGAAATTAACGTAGTTGGTCTCGGCCCAGTCGACTAACGACAAAATTGTTTTTTCGTCTAATCCGGGCAGCGCCACAATAAGCTCGTCAATTTTCTTATTTTGGACGAGACCTCTCAGCGCTTCTAGATAATCAGCGGTTATAACTCCTTGGATCACGCGTCCATGGGTTGGCTGCGAAAGTGTCTTAATAAAATCTACTTGTTCGTCTTTTGCAATAACAGCTGCTCTGATCAGCCCGTAGCCCTGGGAGTTAAGCAAGCGCCTGAAGCCATCTAGCAAAAAACGGCCAATGAAGACAAATAGCAAAGTCAGTCCGAGTCCGTAGGCAATAATTAGCCGGGGGAAGACTAGCGCTTCAGGTGATCTTGATAAGTAAAGATAAATTAAGATCACGCCCCACCCAGAGAGAATCGCCGTTGTCGTGCGGGCAATCGCTGTCCAACCTTTAATCGGTGTACGCAAACGATAGAGCCCTTGATATATAAATAGAACCAGCCAAACCGGCAGGAATTTCAAAACAAACAACGAGTAGTAACTAAGCGACCAAAGGTAAAGCTCCTCGCCGTTACTTCTAATTTGATAAGCCACAGCCATAGCTAGCCATAACATCAGTAAATCGATGATGACCGTCACTAAAGCGAACTGAAGATTGAATTTCCTCATGGCGGGATTCCATTGTACGACTGTTCAACAGGTATTTTCAACCAAAAACCCGTCTGTTAGGACGGATCTTTGGTAAACATCCAACATATTGTCGAACGTCTTACATACTCTTCTTTAACATCGGTAGACCCGTGCGTGGGTTCTCCATCACCATGTAACCAGAAGGGACGGAATCCATTGCGCCGTCACGAACATCTTGCGCGAAGTAGTAGATGGTCTGCTGGCGGCCGCCGCGTAGCGTAACCGACTTCGAGTGCAAGTAGTAAGTCTTACCTGACTTCTTGGACTGTGTACTAAATGCCATAAACTTCTCACCTCCTTCCCCTGTGGTTATGTTGCGATTCTATTGCGACTCCCAAGCTCAAGAGTCTTTAACCAGTTGTTCTGGTTAACTCTTACATTACTAAAGACACCTGATAAACCTGTCAAGGCTTTAACGATTTTTACAGGTTCAACACGTTGACTTACCTGTAGATTTTAGCCAAAATAACCCCAACAACTTCCCTGGAAGTTGAGGAGGCACTAGTTGGAATCAAGCGCACCTGTAACTTTAAGAAGCATCACGCCCGAAGTCGCCCGCGAAGCAGTTCATCACGCTTTGCCCGCGATTCGCAGCATGATGAACGACGGCACGTTCAAACGTCACGACATCGCCATCTTTCTCGTCGATCCAGAGAGCGGCGACCTGCTGCACTCCGAGATGCTTGGGAGCGTTAAGGACTACGAGCATCCTTACCAGCTCTACGGCGTCAACAAGGCTAAGTTCTCCGCCGAGCACCGGGTCAATGGCGGTTGGGCGTTAAGCCAAAAGCCGGAACTCGTCAGTGAAGAGATCAAGGTCAATGGGGCTTTTTACCCCGGCGGCGTCTACATCTGCTGCGACGGTTTCCACCTCGCAGTCGGCACGAGCGGCGGACAGGCCGAGCTCGATGAGGCGATCTCACGAATGATCGGCTACGTGGCAATCGGGCTTGCTAAGCTCGGCGGCCACCCTTCACCCTGGGGCGAAGCTAGTCAAACGGGCTAGCGCGTCTGGAACAACCCGCATCAGCGGCCGGAATCTCCGGCCGCTGACTCTTTTTATATCTATTAGGATAGCAAAAGCCCCGAACCACTCTAATGTGGCTCGGGGCTCGGTCCCTCACGATCTGAGCTGGTTGATCAGTCGCCACCACTCTGACATCCGTCGCGTCAGAGTAAAGATAAACTCGTTCGGATTGACGGTGTTCATCATCCCATCGAAGCTGACGATCAAGTTCGGCTCTTTCCAATCAAGGGTGCGGATCTCACGATAGCGGTCGAGCCGCCAGAACAGATCAACTGCCTCACAAGTGAAGCACTTTTCAATCCCTTCGCGCCCGGCGTCCTCAAGCAGCCATGATTCGTCGTACTGCAGGACCTGTTCGGTGTCGCGGTTGATGACGAAGTCGTACTTGCGACCACGAATATCAACCAAACGAGTGTCCGGTTCCAGCGCGAAGTAATTGAAATTGACTTCAATCAGCTTGTTTAAGGCTCTTCGTGACCTATCCATGCCGGATGAATCAAGAAAGTACGCTGAGGGCGTCTGTACTTGATGGGCAATGTCTCTTGGGTCGTTCGGGCGCAAGTAGATCCCGGTGTGTTCTTGGTCGTGGCACCAGGGAAAGAGATTGGACGTCCAGCCGATCTCCCCTAAGCCTATGGCAATCGGCATACTACATCCTCCTAACGCCGTCGAAGCGTTTAAAGATCAATCTGACCGGGGAATTGTACCGGTTAACTATCTCCAAGACAAGGGACTACCAACCCATTTTCAGGTAGAATGTCCACGTTATGGGATTTGAATTAATTAAGTCCGTTGAGCCAAAGGGTGACCAGCCAACAGCCATCGAATCGTTGGTTGCTGGCGTGAAAAAGGGGTTGAAACACCAGATACTTTTGGGGGTAACTGGCTCAGGTAAAACTTTCACCGCCGCAAATGTCATTCAAGCGATCCAAAAGCCAACGCTAGTAATTGCTCACAACAAAACTTTAGCCGCCCAGCTAACCAGCGAGTACCGTCATTTTTTCCCAAAAAATGCCGTTGAATACTTCGTCAGCTATTACGATTACTACCAACCAGAGGCCTACATTCCGAATACCGATACCTATATAGAAAAAGAAGCGCAGATTAACGATGAGATTGACCGCTTGCGCCACGCCGCCACTCAAGCCGTCCTCTCACGCCAAGACGTCATTGTCGTCGCTTCTGTCTCCTGTATTTACGGCCTCGGCTCGGCTGAGGAATACCAAAAAGCGATGCTCGTCATCCGTAGCGGTGAGAACATTAACCGCGACGAAATTATCGACAAGTTAGTTTTCTTGCAGTACCAACGCAATGACGTGGCGATGGAACGCGGTAATTTTAGAGCTCGTGGCGACGTCATTGAAGTGATGCCAGCAAACTCCCAACGGATAATTCGTCTAAACCTTTTTGGCGATACCGTCGAGAACATTGAGGAGATCGACCCAACGACAAATTCGCCGCTACAAACTTTGCGTGTTGCGGTAATTTATCCGTCACGTCACTTCGTCACACCGCCAGAGCAAATCGAGCAGGCCACAAAATCTATCGAGCATGAATTGGATGAACAGCTTAAAAGAATGGAAGCGAGCGACAAATTCCTCGAGGCCGAGCGGTTGCGCCGACGAACACGTTACGACCTCGAAATGATCCGCGAGATTGGTTACTGCAACGGGATCGAAAACTATTCCCGTCACTTCGACGGGCGCCAGCCCGGCGACGCCCCAAATACCTTGCTTGGCTATTTTCCTAAAGATTTCTTGCTAGTAATAGATGAGTCGCACGTGACTGTGCCACAACTAAACGGGATGTACAACGGCGACAAAGCTCGCAAAGACATCCTGGTCGAGCACGGCTTCCGCCTCCCCTCGGCGCGCGACAACAGGCCGTTAAAATTCCCTGAATTTGAGCAGCGCATTAATCAGGTTATATACACCTCAGCAACCCCAGGCCAGTACGAGCTGCAAAAAACCCAGAATACAGTCTCACAGATTATCCGCCCGACCGGCCTGCTCGATCCAGAATTAATAATACAGCCGTGTGACAACCAAGTGGCTGATCTAATGGAACGTGTGAAAGACCGCGTCGAAAAACAGGAGCGAGTCCTCGTGACGACACTGACGAAAAAGATGGCCGAAGAACTCAGCGATTACATGCAAGAGCAAGGGCTCAAGGTTAGATATTTACATTCGGGCATCGAAACGCTGGAGCGGGTAGAGATACTGCGCGATCTACGAAAGGGCATATTCGACGTTTTGATCGGCGTTAACTTGCTCCGCGAAGGTTTGGATCTACCAGAAGTTTCGCTTGTGGCGATTCTTGATGCTGATAAAGAAGGTTTCTTGCGCAGCGAACGAAGCCTGATTCAAACAATTGGCCGCGCCGCCAGAAACGTTCAAGGGCAAGTTATTTTATACGCCAATAACATCACCGACAGCCTGAAAAAAGCCATCGACGAGACGAACCGGCGCCGTAAGATTCAGGAGCAGCACAATAAGGACAATGGTATTACGCCCCAATCTATCTCCAAAGAAATTACTTCAATTATCGAGCGGGAAATTGTGGAATCTGTGGGGCTGGATAAGATCGAGAAAGAGCTGGCTCGTGGCAATATCGACGCTATGGTACGCGAAAAAGAGCGTCAGATGAAAGCCGCTTCAAACGAGCTTCAATTCGAGCTAGCCGCTATCCTGCGTGACGAAGTGATAAAACTAAAAAAGATGCAGAAAGAGCGGGAGAAGTTAACGTCGGTATAAAATCAAAGCCGGCAACCATCCTTGGTGCCGGCGTATGAACTGTGATTGCCGTTATTTGCTAGGCGCGTCCTCTTGGAGCACCTCTTCAAGATCCCGAGACATGACGTCTTCGGGGGTGATCGCCTCAAGCTCAGCCTCTACGTTGTCCGTTGGTAGAGATTCTGGCTTTGGCGTCACCGGCGGCGGTTGGTCCAATTGATTCATGGGCGGTTTCCTTTCAAAGCAGCTAGCAACTCGACCTCTTTAGGATCGGGCTTGTCAGCCAGAACAGCCTTGAACCCAGCAATATCTGCTTGAGCGTCATACATTCTAGCCCATTTGGGGATAATATCAATACCTGAAGAGCGCCAATTTGAGGTCTGTTGAACTTTGGCGCAGAAGTTGTCGAGCGCAGTCCATTCATCACGCGGCGCCACTTCACGGCCTCCGAAATCCATCGAAGGCGCATCGCTGAAATATCTGGCAAACTCTGCTGACTGCCGTGTTGATTTTATCTGTACCGGATATAACGTCCTGCGGTCTTCGGTAGCGAGGTTAAGATCAACTTTTCCGACCACGTCCCAGTACGGATTGGGTAAAATCGCCCTAAAACCCGCAGCCCGAGCAGCCCGCGCCAATTTGACCGGGCCGTATACCCCACTCAACATCCAGGAAAACTCTTGTCTAGCCATGCGGGCTGGCATGCCCTTCTCGAATGTTTTGGCCATCAGGGGGATAAGCATCTCCGGCAAGGTTTGCCCTGCCTCTATAACTTCTTTTCGCCCCTTACCATTAGTAAAGCTCTTTGGCTCGGTCAGCTCGTTTGCCCGAAATCGTAGTAATGACCAAATAGTTTCGTTAATCCACTCGGCTTCGCGCATCGCGCTTTGGTGAGTATTCAATTCGTGGTTGCCAGCTTTGATTGCCTGCATATCCTCCTCGGAGTAAAGCTTGGCCACGTTGCCGCGTTCGTTTCTATAACTTGCGAGTAACAAATTGGCCTGAGGATCGACAAGCGCCGACGGCATAGAGCCGAAAATATAATTAACCTTATCAAACGCCCTCAAAACCGCTGGATTATCTTCGTAGTTTCCCCTCAAGGCTTGTTGAGCCTGATGATTATCATAAATTTCCTGGCGGAATTCGTCCCAGGTGGAAGTTTTCTCCAGTGCGTCGGAATACGCGCCCTCCCAATATTTAGCCAGTTCGCCGGTTTCGGCATAAAGGTACTCTCGCTCGTCTGACTCGAGACGCTCGTACGGATCGCGTTCAAGTCCCAATACTTCAGTCGGTGAAGAAGTTTCTGTCTCTGGCATTGTTTAACTCTAACCGTCCCGCACCAGCGTCACAATGGCTAGAAATGTTTCGGGAATTGTTTGGTACAATAGATTGCTATGGCAACGGAAGAAAAGATCTCAAGCAAAGCCCTCGAAAGTTCCGCAGGAACTATAGTTATTAAAGGCGCCCGCGAACATAATCTCAAAAACATTGACCTTGAGTTGCCGCGCGAAAAACTAATTGTTTTCACTGGCCTGTCAGGTTCTGGCAAGTCCAGCCTGGCCTTCGACACGATTTACGCCGAAGGACAGCGCCGTTACATGGAATCGCTCTCAAGCTACGCCCGGCAATTTTTGGGTCAAATGGAGAAACCCGACGTAGATTATATCGAAGGGCTCTCGCCAGCGATTTCAATCGACCAAAAAACCGTCTCCCATAATCCACGCTCGACGGTTGGCACGGTGACAGAAATTTACGACTACCTGAGACTACTTTTTGCCAGGGTTGGGACCCCGTTTTGTCCTAAATGCGGCCGGCCAATCTCGCGCCAAACGACCGACCAGATGGTTGACCTGGTCGAGTCGTTGCCGCAAGACACCCGCGTAATCGTCCTTGCGCCGGTCGTCCGTGGCCGCAAAGGCGAATATCACCAATTACTCTACGACCTATATAAGGGTGGTTTTGCCCGCGTTCGAGTCAACGACGAGATGTACGCCCTGACTGATTCAATCCAGCTGGACCGCTATAAAGCCCACAACATTGAAGTGGTAGTTGACCGACTAATTATGGGCCAATCAAGTCGCACCCGCTTGAACGAAGCGATGGAAACAGCAATTAAGCTTTCTAAAGGCTTGGTTATTATTGCTCAGGAAGGCAAAGACGACGAATTGATGCTGAGCGAGGATTTAGCCTGCCCATACGACGGTTTTTCTTTGGGTGAAATTTCGCCCCGGTCGTTTTCATTCAATAGCCCTTATGGCGCTTGCGAAGACTGTCACGGCTTAGGCTTCAAAAAAGAGGTTTCCGAGGTTTTAATCATTCCCGACGACAATAAATCAATTGCCGAGGGCGGTATTATGCCCTGGACGTACTCGCCAACAAACTATTACGGAATTTTGCTTAAAAACGCTGCCGAGCATTTTGGGATGAGCGTTGACGTGCCGATCAAAAAACTTGAGAAACAAGACTTAAATAAGCTTCTTTACGGCGTCGGAGCGCCGTTAAAGCTAAAACTAAAGTACTACTCCGCCGGTGTTGCCCATCATTTTATGGTTGGTTTTCGTGGACTCATTCCGCACCTTGAATCTCGCTACCATGAAACCGAGTCAGACATGGTGCGCGAGCAAATCGAGCGCTATATGCTCTCCAGCGAGTGCAAAACCTGCAAAGGCGCTCGTCTGAAGGAAGACGCACTAATCGTAAAAGTTGGCGGCAAAAATATCGCTGAAGTGTCGCAACTCACAATCGACAAGGCACGAGCATTCTTTGATGAATTAAAATTAAACGCCCGCGAAGCCAATATCGCCGGCAAGGTATTGCTCGAAATTGCTAGCCGACTCGAATTCCTGGGAAAAGTCGGGCTCAACTATTTGACGCTTGATCGCACCGCTACAACTCTGGCCGGCGGTGAAAGCCAACGCATCCGCCTTGCCTCACAGATTGGTTCGGCGCTTGTCGGTATCCTGTATGTTTTGGACGAGCCGACAATCGGCCTTCACCCAACCGACAACGACCGACTCATTGAAACCCTGAAACGTCTGCGAGATTTAGGCAACTCGGTAATTGTTGTTGAGCACGACGAGGCAACTATTCGCGAAGCGGACTACGTCGTCGATATCGGCCCGGGAGCTGGTGAACACGGCGGGACAATCGTTGCCGCCGGAACTTTAGACGAAGTCTTAAAGAACCCCAAATCAATCACCGCGCCGTACCTAAGCGGCGATAAGAAAATTGCCCTGCCAGAACGACGCACGATCGAGAAAGGGCACACAAACATCACCATTCACGGAGCTAAAGAGAATAATCTCAAGAACATCACCGCCAACATTCCGCTAAAGCGTTTTGTCGCCGTGACGGGAGTTTCTGGATCGGGTAAATCAACCCTAGTCACTGAGATTCTTAGTAAAGGAATTAGTATGAAACTCGGCTTAAAAAGCGACGTGCCGGGCAGTCACGAGTCGATCACCGGGACCGAACATATCGACAAGATAATCGAAATCGATCAGTCCCCTATCGGCCGTACTCCGCGCAGCAACCCGGCCACCTACACCAAGGCTTTTGACCCGATTCGCCAGCTTTTCGCCGCTACGCCTTCCGCCCGAAGTCGCGGTTATAAACCAGGTCGGTTTTCTTTTAACGTTGTCGGTGGACGTTGCGAAAACTGTCAGGGCGACGGGGTAATTAAGATCGAAATGAACTTCCTGCCCGATGTTTATATCACCTGCGACGTTTGTAAGGGCACACGCTATAGCCGCGAGACGCTTGAAGTTACCTGGAAAGGGAAGAATATCTCCCAGGTTCTCAATATGACCGTCGATGAAGCGTTGGAATTTTTTGAAAATATCGGCGTTCTCGCTGACAAACTGCGCACTTTGCAGCAAGTTGGCTTGGGCTATATTCGCCTCGGACAACCGGCAACAACGTTGTCCGGCGGTGAAGCGCAACGAATCAAGCTCGCTTCCGAGCTCTCACGGCGCGATACCGGCAAAACTCTCTATGTTTTAGATGAACCGACGACCGGCCTTCATTTTTCCGACGTCGAACGCCTACTGCTCGTTCTTCAGAAGCTGGTTGACCGTGGTAACACAATCGTTGTTATCGAACACAACCTAGACGTTATCAAAAGTGCTGACTGGCTGATTGATTTAGGACCCGGAGGTGGCGAAGCAGGCGGCACGATTGTTGCCAAAGGAACGCCAGAAGAGGTGGCGTTAACCAAAGCCTCGTTAACCGGGAAAGTTTTAGAGCCCGTTATTTTTGGCAAGAAAGCAAAACATTCTCCGTCTGTAGAAAAAAGTGAGTAGGGGTAAAGGGGTTCATTGCGAAGTCACCCCCTTACCCCTACAACCCCATCCCCGACACGCTCCCTACGGGGTTACGGATGAAAATGGGCGAATAACCTGCTTTGGGTTAGATTCGCACCATTTTCGATATTTATATTAAGCAAGCGGCCCGGGTTAGAAACCCGGGCCGTACTTGATGTCGAAGGATTGCGTCGGCCTACCCCCAGGCCACCCGGCCGATGAAGCTCGCGGCGAGCATATGCAGTAGACGTCTGTGCTGCTTGTGCGTCGCGTGCGACCGGAAACGATAGAGTTTCTTCATGTTTTCCCTCCGATGCAAGCCACCTCGACGGTTGCCGAGATCAACTCAGTAATAGTGTATGCCTATGCGTCAAGTCAGCGCAACATTTTTATATAGAATTGGGGCGGCCGAAGCCGCCCCGAGCCACGTCCTAGTTTCAAGACGTGTAGTCATAGTGTCTGCCCAGCAGCCATTCCGCCAGTATTCCGAATGAGAACAGAATAATTCCGGCATATATTGGCGCGGAGAAGCCAACCGACAGACCAACAAGCACCAGTCCACCAATCGCCAGACCGAGAACCACGGGTATTAACCGTATTTCCTCAGCCACACGGCTCAAGCGCGTCTGATGCGGGTGAGCGTAACGCTCACGCCACTCGTCGTTTCGAGGTTTCTCTTGGATCACCATTAGACCCACCTCCTTTGCCGAGTTTGACCCGACATCTTTGGAAATCGTCCAGCCGCTATTCAAACAGCACCCTATTAACGCCGTAGGCTAAGATCGCCAAAAAGATTATGGCGACGAGAACCACTAACGCCAACGGACTGCCGAACCGGTAGAGACCGTAAACGATGCCCGATTCGCCCAAGATCAGACCAATGACCTTGAGATAACTGGCATAGTCCGGTGCAGTTCCATAAACCTCGTCGGGCTCAAGGAAGAAGTTCCCTGCCCCACCAAGACTTTGATAGTCATTCGGCCGGTTACTTTTGGACTGGCCGCTTTGAGGAACACTGCCCGAGCTCATCTTTCACCTCCTGCTCGTTTCAGATGAAAGTATTTTACACCTTTTTAAAACGCAAAAAGCGCCGGGGTTTTTAAGCCCGGCGCTTCGCGGATTCTCAACTTGTTTCCCCTTTGTTCTGAGCGACCAAGAATGCCGAGCCGTATATCGCCAGCCCGAACCAGACGCCCAAACCTACCCAGAAACTGTGTAGCTGGGTGCCGGCAATCGAACCAAGGACAATCGATCCCAGCATGAGGCATTTTCCACTTGTCGACATTAATCACCTACCTCGCCGTCCGTGTTCTTCACGGGCGGTCAGGAAGCGGGCGCAGCGGGTGCAAGTCGCTGCGCCGGATAACGGACATGTTAGTCATCGGGCCACTCCTTCAGGAACATGCATCGGGCTTTCTGCCACATCTTCTGATAGCGTTTTCCCCGAAAGAGAATAACCGTGAGGGCAACCAATGTTACAACAAGGCCTAACATTGAGTAATAAGCCCAAGTAACCGGTTTATCCAGACGAGCGAAGACCCACATAGAGCCGACGCAGAAAAGAACCCCTAGAAGGGCGACAAGTTGGCAGATCTTGTCGATTCGATCACCGATAAACATTCACTCTCCTCCCCGCCTACGACCGTAGTGGTCGCAAAGACGAGAGGAAGCGGGGCGAGAGGCTCGAGGCCTATCGCCCAAGGAGGGCAGAAACTTCTTGTCGAAGTTCGGTGGCAATTGTTTCGTTGTCATCACTGACTCGGAACCGATACGCCTTGCCCCAGATGACCGTCATCTGGTGACGGCCAGTTGGTATCCAAGATGGCTTTGCCCAGACGCGGCGGGAGTGCCTAATGGCACATGGAATCACCGTCGCCCCAGACTTTCGGGCGATGAGCCCGACGCCCTTGCGAAATCCAAGCAAAGCCCCACTTTCGCCGTTAATCTTACCTTCCGGAAAGACCAACACCACCTCACCAGCTTTCAGTAAGTCGATGGCTTGCCTAATTGCTCTGATATCTGAGGTGTTGGGTTCGACGATGAACGTGCGAAACAGCCGAATCACGAAACTTAGCACTGGGCGCTTGAAAAGCTCCGCTTTTGCCATGAAGCAGATCGGTCGCGCGCAGGTGTACTGCACGACGACTGGATCGGCGACGCTTTCGTGGTTGGCAACAATCAGGACTCCTCCCTTTTTTGGAAGCGTAGCCCCTTTAACACACGTGACGGGGCCAAAGTACCGAAGTACTGGCCAAACGACGATCTTCAGTAGCCGAACTAAACCGGCATGAAGTATTACTGTGAGCCGGTTCATATTCACCTACCTCCACGTTTGAACCGAAGTTCGAAACGAGAGGGGGTGCGCCGAGATGTTTCACTCGGCGCTTTTGCGAAAGGTCAAGGCGCTTGATTTTCTTTCAACCTTTTCTGTGCTTCAAGCTCTCTTTCCCGGCGAATATATCTGAGCCAGGGAATAAAAAAGAGGGTCGCCCAAGCGGCTACCATCCAGGACAGCATTAGCCAGTCACGTTGTTTCTTTATGGGAATCATCATTATCGCGAGCACGATCATGGCGAACAGTACTACGCACCCAACTTTGAATTCTGATGATCCCCTTATGTTGCGATACATTCTTCACTCTCCTCACCGTCCGCATTGTACGCAGGCGGTGGGGAAGTGGGCGCACAAGATGTTCCGTGCGCCTTATGATGGGGCCTCCAACGGCGAATACCTGATAGTAATCGTCGAGGTTGCCTGATGTTCGAACTGTTTTGGTAATCCCGGAGGGTTGTAGAGTGTGACCCAGTCGTAGCCACCCTCCGAAGCATCCGCCACCATCTGACGAATCCGCTCTACCTCTTCGGGCGAACGAATGCCGATGAAGGGTATGAGCCTCCTGAACTCACCACGGACTTGATGCTCATGCTTCTGGCAACCAATGTTGGTGAAGATGTTTAGCTGCACCAACCAGTCGCCCGCGGGAATAGCCTGCATGTCAGCCCAGCGATGAGCTTCACGCATCCTGGCTATACCTCGCGAGTAGAGTGCGATCAACAAGAGCAGTGGCAATACACACGGACCTCCGAAGAAACCAGTGTTGAAAAGTAGGTACCCGAAAATAAACCCGAGTACGAGTGGCACTAATGTGGGTCTATTCACGTTTAACCTCAGCCTTTCAAGCGGTAGCTTGTCGGGCAGTTGGTGGGCGCACGGGTGAGATTACTCTCATTCGTGCGCCTCCAGGTTGTGGTCGTGATTATGAGCGTATTCCATCGAACACCTCATAACTGGCCGCCGTTGTTCGCAGGCTAGTTTGTAGCCGTATGAACTTGTGGTTGTCGGCCAAACCCTTGACGACAGCCAGAAGTCCGTCGAACTCCGTGGTTTCCATCGCCAGGATTTCCGAGCGGTAGTGAACCAGAGCCAGCTTGAACTCAGGCATCTCCTCGTAACGAAGCGTAGCGCCTTGGCTTTGCGTCGTGGCAAAGAGGAGCAGCTCGGCTTCGAGCGGCTCAATCCCCCAGACTTCCTCAAAGGACAGTTCGCAAAGCGAACTAGCCTTGTCTGCTGAGATCTGCCGGCGCTCAACCTTAAGGTGAGTGCTGCCGTTCGCTGAGTCGTTGAACTGATCGATCAGGTGGTAGATGTCCCCGATACTGACGAATGTTCGCCCGTCGTGGCTCATGACATCCAGGCAACCCTCTATGTCACCGCCAGACTCGCGAACAAGCCTCAGCTCGTAGTAGCAAGTCTCCCGCAGAACAAGTGTTGCCCAAATTAGCAACGCTGCGGCGACAACGGCCATGCTGCCGCCGATTTCGATCAGGTAAAGTTGCCCTGGGTAGATCAGCGGCATAAGCGCCAAGATCAAACCCGTTGCAGCAACGATAAGCGATACGGCGATCGTCAGGCTTTTCACCTTGAGATCACCTCAGCTGTCGGAACCAATACGGTTTCTCTCGGGCGGCCGTGAACCCCCCAAAGAAACGGCTCGTAGTCAGGCTTAACGGCGATGAAGCCATTTTCGCCGATCAGGTCGTCGCAAGCTCCTGGTATGAGGACGTTGCCGCCCTCTTCCTGAATCTTGCGTTCGTTGAAAGTGGCCACCACGTCTCCGTCTTTAGAGCGGAAACGGCAGTAGGCGATGCCCTCCGAATCGCTTTCTACAGCGCCTCGGCGGACAAGTTGAGCATTCACCCAGACTTGTAACATACGTTCACTCCTGCTGAACCGTTGTCCAGCCAAAACCGCTCCGGCGGTAGTGCAACGGCAAATTTCAAAATGAATTACTTCATCTGATACCGTTGCGTCCGGAGCGGATCCGGCCAGACAAACCCTCAAAGTCTTCAAAGATTTGAAAACTCAGTTGGGTGGGCAATCCTAGTTTGGTTGCCCACAGTTGGTTTCTTCCGCGCCGATCGCGGCTTTGAGCTCTTTGCCTCGCTGGCATAAGCTGTCGGGAGCGGTTAACCCCATTTCAACGTTCAAACACTGCTCGCACTTGAAGGTGTGGAGCTCAAACGCGGCGGTCAGCCAAGCTTGAAGAAGCCAAGAAATGAACGATTCAAACACTTTCAATTAGTTCCTCCCTCAGAACCCTCGACCATCTGGTCAAGAATTCAGTCGGGGACTGACGGAGAGTGTCCGTCAGTCAAAGCGAGCGTTTATGCACGTTTTATGGTAGCGACAATCCAAAGAAAGCGTGCAAGCCGTGCAATCAGAACACAAAGCTGAACGGCAACGAAGAGCGGTAGGAAAAATAGAACGAATCCTACGATGAGTAGTCGTTCAGGAAGTCGGTCTGTGTTCTCGTCTAGGCTCTCAAAGGGCTTTTTCAAGAACAGGATGAGTCCGTCAGCCGGTCCACCAGCTGTGGCGTGGAGCAAACAGAAGAGGAACCACACCACCAGATTCGCCACTACCCAACTAGGCAGTATTACAGTCCACCACCAAGTTAGTGAGTCGATGTTGTTATACATGTTCGTATCCCCGATCATCAGTTACCTGACGGTCAAGGAGCGATGGCTGACGGTACGAGTACCGTCAGCCGGGTCACGACGCATTGCCTGTGGCTTGGATGCGTTCAAGAAACTTGCGACTTGCTCGGGAAACAGGTGGATAAACTACCCACTCCCAAATCCCGATCAGTATAGTGGTTGGCAGCGTCAGAGCGACAACTACCAGCCAAATCGGTCCGTCATTTGGCTCAAGTCCGAAGCACATACGTCGAAACCACTCGAACATGTTGTCCCCACGCTCCGGCATGGATGCTCGGGCGAAGGACGCAAAGCCGAAGGATATGACAGTCCAAAACAACAAAACTCCTAGCAGGTTGCTTAGGGTTTCCATTTCTTCTCTCCTTAAGGTTTCCCTCAGAACCCTCGACCTGCTGGTCAAGAATCCAGTTGGGGGCTGAAACGTTTGCGTATGCACACGCTTCAGCCGAATGAGAAGCTCACGCCGTCTTTTGGTTGGGACGGCGAAATAGCTTGCTCGTGAGCCAGGGTATGAGGTCTAGGACAGCGATAACGGCGATTGCGGGTATGCATATCGCATTTTCGCGTACATCGTCGAAATCATCGTTTCCGCTGGCGAGTGTCGACCAAAACTCTTCCCGGCCAAACCGCTTGCGCGCACCAAACATGCCCCAGTTGTACACGATAAGGGTGACCAGCAGTGCTAAGCCTGAGAAGAAGGCAACGAAAAGCCCGGCGAACAGTAAGAAGTACACATCAAACCTCCTCTCCGCCCACAATTGATTGTGAACGGGGAAAGGTGGGCCAGACCCGGCTTGCGCCGGACTGACCCGAAGGGGTGAGAGGCAAGAACCGCTATCCACCCTTCCCCGCTTTGGGGATGAGTTTGATAGAAGGCTCCTTGCCCTCGATCCGAACCCACTGCCCCTTCTCCTTATCCCAGCGGACAGGGAATGGGAACGT